>CAMBWO010000070.1 GCA_945871285.1 Pseudorhodobacter antarcticus
GAGGATACCGACCAGATCGCCCCCGCCGTCGCCCAGGCACAGGCCGAGGGAATCAATGCCGTGGGCCCCATCCCCGGCGACACCGTCTATCACCGTGCCTATCAGGGCGCCTTTGATCTGGTCATCGCGCAATACCATGATCAGGGCCATATCCCGATCAAGCTGGTGGCCTTTGATACCGCCGTGAACGTCTCGGTCGAACTGCCGATCGACCGCTGCTCGGTCGATCACGGCACGGCGTTCGACATCGCAGGCAAGGGCATCGCCAACAACACCAACCTCAACCACGCGCTGGCCTATGCCGCGCGGCTCGCTGCACATCCGAAGGCCAAAGCATGACCCTGCCTATCACCGGCGTTTACTGCGCCGCCGCCACCCCCGTTCTGGCGGACCTGTCGCCCAACCTGCCTGCCTTTGCCGCCCATTGCCGCTGGCTGATTGCCGAAGGCTGCGACGGCGTGGCCCTGCTGGGCACCACGGGCGAGGCGAACTCGTTTTCCAGTGCCGAACGCAAGATGATCCTGGAAGCCGCCCTGACCGCAGGTTTGCAGCCCGGTCAGTTGATGCCCGGCACTGGTGTCGCGAATATCCCCGAAACGGTGGACCTGACGCGTCATGCGTTGGCCCAAGGCGTCACCCGCGTGGTGATGCTGCCGCCGTTCTACTACAAGGGTGTCAGCGATGAGGGGCTTTTCGCCGCCTATTCCCGCGTGATCGAGGGGGTGGCCGACTCACGCTTGCAGGTGGTGCTTTATCACATCCCCCAGATGTCCGGCATCGCCATCAGCCATGACCTGATCGAACGACTGCGCGCCGCCTTTCCGCAGACAGTGGTCGGCATCAAGGATTCGGCGGGCAAGCTGGACAACATGGCCGCCATGATCGCCCGCTTTCCGGGGTTTTCCGTGCTGGCCGGGGCCGACCCGCTGCTGTTGCCGCTGATGAAGATCGGCGGGGCGGGCAGCATCACGGCCACCTCCAACCTGGTCGCCCGCGATCTGGCGCTGGTCTACCGCGCTGCCAATGATCCGGCGCAGGCTGGCGCGGTCGACGTGGCGCAGGCGCGGATCGACGCGTATCGCAACCTGTCCAACTCCTATGTCCAGCTGCCCGCCATCAAGGGCATGATCCGCTATCAAACCGGCGATGCGGGCTGGTCGCACATGCGCCCGCCGCTGGTGGCCCTGAGCGACGCCGAACGCAACGATCTGCGGACAAAACTGCTGGCGATTGGCGCCACTGTGACGGGAAACTGATATGACCGACCTTGCCCGCCCCCTGCGCCTGCACCAGCCGCGCCTCTTTGAATTCGGCTCTGGCGCCGCCGCGCAGGTGGGGGAATGGGCCATGGCCCAAGGGTTCACGCGCATCATGGTGCTGACTTCGCCCTCGGTTGCGGCAATGCTGGACCGTTTGGCACTGCCGGGGCAGGTGACGGTCTGGGGCGGCGTCCAGCCGGAACCCGACACCGTGAACCTGACCGCTGCCATCGAGGCCGCCCGTAGCGTGGACCCCGACCTGATCGTCGGCTTTGGCGGCGGGTCGGTGATGGATGTGGCCAAGCTTGTCACCGTGCTGCGCGGCGGCGTGCCATTGGCCGACGTGATCGGCCCCAACCGCGTCAGGGCCCGCCTGAACGCACTGGCGCTGGTGCCCACCACAGCCGGCACCGGGTCCGAGGCGGGGATCCGCGCCCTTGTCACCGATGCCACCACACGCAACAAGGTGGCCGTCGAAAGCCCGTTCATGCTGGCCGACATGGTGGCGCTGGACCCGGACCTGACCCTGTCCGTCCCGCCCGCCGTCACCGCCGCCACTGGGATCGACGCGATGGCGCATTGCGTCGAGGCCTTCACCTCCCGCAAATCCCACCCGCTGATCGACAATTACGCCCGGATGGGCTTTGGTCTTGTAGCCCGCCATCTGCCCCGCGCCGTGGCCGATGGGTCCGATGCCACGGCCCGCGCCGCGCTGCTGCTGGCCAGCTACTATGGTGGCATCTGCCTGGGTCCGGTGAACACGGCGGCAGGCCATGCGCTCGCCTACCCTTTGGGCACCCGGCTGAAACTGCCGCACGGTCTGGCCAATGCTGTGATTTTCCCCCATGTGCTGGCCTTCAACCTGACCGCCGCACCCGCCAAAACCGCCGAGATCGCGACCGCCCTGGGCTTGCAGGCCGAGAGCGAGGCCAGCCTGCAAGACAGCGCCGCCGCCTGGTGCCGCGCCCTTGGGGTCGAGATGCGCCTGTCTGCCCATGGCGCATCCGATGGCGACCTGGCTCCTTGGGCGGCCGAGGCCCACGCCATCCGCCGCTTGATGGACAATAACCCGCGCGACATGACGGTGGATCAGGTTCTGGACATCTACCGCGCCGCGTTCTGACCCAGAGCGTATCTTGGATTTCCTTCAATCTGAATCAGATTGAAGGAAATCCGCTCATTTCGACGACAGGTCCAGCAACCGCCCCTCGAACAGCCGGTCGCGTGACCCGCCGACATGGGCAGCCATCGCAGCGCGGGCAGTTTCCGCCTCGCCCCGCGTTATGGCCCGGTAAATCGCGTCATGTTCCTGCAAGACATGGTCCAGGCCGCCCCGCACGGTTTGCAGCGACAGCCCGTGAAACTTCATCCCCACCGCGATGTGGTCCTTCAGCGCCCGCATCGAGGTTTCGAAATACTGGTTGTTCGCCGCCGTCGTGATCGCCAGATGAAAGCCGAAATCGGCATCCTCGCGGTGGCTGCGCCGCTCGGTCGCGTCGCGCATCACTTGCAGCAGTTTCTCGATTTCGGCCAGGTCCGCCGCAGACCTGCGCTTGGCCGCCAGTGCTGCCGCTGCGGGTTCTATGGTCAGACGGAACTCGTAACAGCGCTGCAAATCGGCAATGGTTTCAAGCGGTTGAAAGGCCAAAGTCCGCGCCGTTCCACTGCCGCTGACATAGCTGCCCGACCCTTGGCGCGACGTCACCAGCCCCTCGTCCCGCAAGCGTTTCAAGGCGGACCGTATGACGGGGCGCGACACGTCGAACTGCGTCGCCAGCGCATTTTCGCCGGGCAACCGCTCGTCCTCTGAAAAGTCGCCATTGGCGATGGCGCGTCTGATGCTGTCATAGACCACATCGGCCAGCAAAAACGACTTGGGTCGGTCGCCCAAGGGAGAGTCCGGTTTATTCAAGGGAATGCCTCACGGAAAAATTGTTGCCCCCGGCGAGCAGGCTCAGCGCCTCGGGAGCGCCGAACCCGCCCGATTTGGTCACGATCAACGGCGCCTGTGGACCGACGGCCCGGCAAAGCGGCATTCCGGGCAGCGCCTCGCCCAGAACTTCCAGCACGCCCACACCCATGGCGGCCAATACGGCCGCAGCCGTCTCGCCCCCGGTCAGGACCAGTGCGGCGGGGGAGGTGGCGAAAAGACGCTGGCAGGACGTGGCAAGGTTCTGCGCCACCAAAGCCGGATTTGACGGTTGCGCGCCTTGCGTCACCTGAAGGATGCTCACCCCTGGCGCCAGAGAGCAACCAGTCAACACGCCGTTGGGTGCCGCCATGACGGGGGCGTCCGGCTGGCTTTGCCGCAGATGTGCGACCTGCGCCAAGGTGATGGGATCACGCGACCCGATCACAAAAACCAATGGCCCCGGCAAGGGCAGGTCAATCGGCTTTGCCACGCCTCGCGCCATCCGTCGCGCCAACCCCGCCGACAGCCCCCGCGCCCCCACCAGCAGGGTCCCCGCCGTCACCGCGGCCAGGATCGCGTCAATATCCGCATCCGACACCGCATCAGGCACCTGCGCCGCCAGCCCCTCGATCCCCTCCAGGACGGTCGCCACGGGCAAAGGCAGGTCCACGCCAAACCCCTGCAACTGCCCGCCGGTCACGATCCGGCCCATCTGCGGGATTGCCGGACAGATCAGCGCCCGGTCCAGACCCGCCGCCTTGGCCAAACTACAGACTTCTGCCGCGATATTGCCCTTGAGCCGCGAGTCGATCTTTTTGAACAGCACCGGCTTTTTGAACAGCCCAGGCCCCGCTGGCAACCCAAGGACCGCCTGCCGCACCGCCATTTGCGCCGCGTCGGGGCCAAGTTCCCGGCTGTTCGTCGACACAGCCAAAACCTGCGGACCCTGACGCAGCGCCGCTGCCAGATGCGCCGGCGACGTCGCCACCACGCATGTCAACCCGGCTTCGGCAAAAGCAGCCACGGCATCCAGCGCCCCGGTCAGATCGTCCGCTATGACTGCAACCCCAAGCGCCACTGTGCAAACTTTTCCCTTGCCCTGCCTCGCAACAGATTAGGCGTGATCCTGTAAATTTGCAATGTACCTGTCATTCGCACGGCCCGGGGCTTTCGGTGCGGCCCGTGACCGGACCTGTCGCCCGTCTCTTCCTTGCGCAGACCTGGCGCGCGGCCCCCCGATGCCACGGGTCGTGCACCGTTCTTTGCGCACTTTCCCCCCAGCCGTCCGCTATCGGGTTGACTTCGCAGGCCAGTGGCGCACCATGCCGTTTCGGGATGGTGGGGGCGCGATGTCTGTGAATGCTGGCGAAGCGGACGACACGCCGCGCAGTTCTGCCGGGCAGATCAACGTCGTCCAACTGGCGACGGTCGCGGGTGTTGCGACGGTTTTGATGGTGGCGGATGCGATCTTCGTGCCGCTGGCCATTGCGATGCTGATCACCTTTGCCTTGTCACCCATTGTCACCCTGCTGCGGCGCCATGGCATGGGGTTGCTCCCTTCCGTTCTGGTCGTGGTCAGCCTGGCCTTTGTCGTGATCACGGCTTTTGCTTTGATCGTGGGATCCCAGCTTGGCCTGCTGGCCCAGAACCTGCCGACGTTTCAGGCGAACATCCTCGCCAAGGTCGAAAGCCTGAAGGAAACGGGTGGCGGAAACAGCATCATTGCGCGGTTGTCGGACATGATTTCGGCCATCAACGCCCGAATCGGCGCCGCCCTGCCGCCGACAGGTGATGCGCCCCTGCCGGTCGAGGTGGTTCAATCGACCAACGTACTGGATTTCCTGCGCAGCCTGGTGATTCCGTTGATCAGCCCGGCCGCGACGACGGGTCTGGTCATCGTTCTTGTCGTGTTCATGCTGCTGGAACGTGAAAACCTGCGCGACCGTTTCATTCGCCTCGTCGGATCGAACGATTTGCACCGCACGACGCTGGTCCTGCAAGAGGCGGGATCACGGGTTGCGACCTATCTGTTGATCCAGCTGCTGGTCAATGTCGTCTATGCGGTGCCTATCGGGGTGGGGTTGTATCTGATCGGGGTGCCCAATGCGCCGCTGTGGGGGCTGTTGACGCTGGTGTTGCGGTTCATTCCCTTCATCGGCTCGGCCCTGGCGGCGGCTTTCCCCTTGTTTTTGGCCTTTGCCGTGGCGCCGGGCTGGTCGGCGGTGCTGTGGACCATTGCGCTTTTCGCCGTGGTGGAACTGATCACGTCGAACGTGATCGAGCCCTGGCTTTATGGGTCGCGCACGGGCCTCAGCCCGCTTGCGGTTATCGTGGCGGCCATTTGCTGGACATTTCTGTGGGGGCCGCTGGGGCTTGTGTTGTCAACGCCGCTGACGGTGTGTCTGGTCGTTCTGGGCCGCCACATCCCGCAGTTCGGCATCTTCGATATCCTGCTGGGGGACGAGCCAAGGCTGGCGCCCCATGCCAAACTGTATCAGCGCCTGCTGGTCGGTGACGAGATGGAGGCGGCCTTCGGCGCGGAAGAGGCGCTGGAGACGATGGACGTGCTGGATTACTATCAAGATATCCTGATCCCCGCCCTGCTTTTGGCGCAGGAAGACCGTGACCGTGGCGTGCTGAACGGTCCGCAGGAAGACCGTCTGGCGGCTGTCGCCCTGGCCATGGTCGAGGACATGGCGTTGGAGGTTGAAGACGGGCCAACCGAAGGCGCTGCCTCGGCGCCCATGGCAACTGGCCTGCGGATCGGTGTCGTGGGCGGCCGCGCGGCCGTGGACGATGTCGCGGCCCGGATGCTTGCCCATGTTCTGCAAATACAAGGTGCGACGGTGCACGCCCATCTGCACAGCGACCTTGCGCCATCCCGCATTGCGGCACTGGAGCCTGCCCATACAGATTGCCTGATTCTGACCTTTCTGGACCGCAATCCGTCGCGCGCGTCCCTGCTGCATGTCCGCCGGCTGAAACGGGCGGCGCCCGGTCTGCGGGTGGGAGTGGTGATTCTTCAGATGCCCGATTCCGTCAATGACGCCGATAACGAGCTGCGGCGGCTGAATCTCGTTTCCGCCACCAAACTGGCCGAAGCCGAAGAAATCGGCGCCGATTTTGCGGTGACCAGTCTTGAAGGCGCGCTTGGGGCCGCCTGCCAGGTTGGCGCGGCCAAGCCGGTTCCCGCCCGACCAAAACCCACCCTGCGCGCACGACCGCGCCCAGACTTGATCCGAACCGTTGCAGGAGCCGAATGATGGCCAAGACCGACCCCGAAACACCCGACCTGGCCGAGCAGATCGCGCAATTGCGCGCTGACATGGCCCGCATTGCTGAAACCCTTGTCGGCCTTGGCCAGACTTTCCGCACCACCCTGAGCGATAACCTTGGCGCTTTGCCGTCGCAAAACGGGCAGGGCCCGGTCGAGGCAACGCTGGCCCAGATCACTGATCAGGCCCGTCGCAACCCGGCCGAGGCGCTGGCCGTGGCGGCGGGTCTGGGGCTTTTGCTGGGCCTTTGGGTCGGGCGCCGCTAGAATGTTGACCACGCTGCGGCTGGCCCTGACAGTGGTGCGCGGTGTCGCGGCCCAAACTTTGCGGCGCTGGGCCGTGACGGCGGGGCTGTGGATTCTGGCGGCCATGTTCCTATTTTTGGGCCTCCTGGGGCTGGCCCTTGCCCTCTGGTTCTGGTTGGCCGAGGTGTTCAGCCCGGTCTCTGCCGGCCTGATCATCGGGGGGGCCGGATTGTTGTGTGCCGCCGTCCTGGTGATGATTGCCCGCCAGCGCAGCCGCGCCCCTTCGCCGCTTGGCTCCGCGCTGTCCGACCTGCTGGGGTCCGTCAAGGACCAAGACCCGCAAGCCGCAATCTGGGCACCCTTCGCCGCGCTTGCGCTGCTGGGGTTCTTGCTGGCCGGCAAAAAGGGCTAGACAGGTCATCTCAAGGACCGCCCTTCGGCTCGTCGCAACGCTTGACATTCCCCTGCCGCGTATCGCATAAGCCGCCATCCGGTCAGGGCCTGCGTTCTGACCGGATGTCATATTCATGTCGCCCCGATCGGGGCGCGCTGTCCGAGGCGGGGCTTTTGTCCCAAGAACGCGTCGCTGATGGAAATCAGAGGCGGGCCACAAGACGCGAAGCAAGAGAGAAGGAAAGACCATGTATGCGGTCCTCAAGACCGGCGGCAAGCAGTACAAAGTGCAGGCGGGTGACGTTCTGCGCGTTGAAAAGCTGGATGCCATTGCTGGCGAAAAGATTCAATTCAACGACATCCTGATGGTTGGCGGCGAAACCGTGACCATTGGCGCGCCCATGGTGGCCGGTGCTGCGGTTCAGGCCGAAGTGATCGACCAGATCAAGGGCGAAAAGACGATCCACTTCGTCAAGCGTCGCCGCAAGCATTCGTCGCAGCGCACCAAAGGCCACCGTCAGCAACTGACGCTGGTTCGCGTGACCGAAGTTCTCGCCTCGGGTGCCGAATCGACGGGCGTGGCGGCTGCCATCGGCACGGCCCATGCGCGCCGCGCTGCCCATAACACCGCTGCGGCCCCCGTGGTCGAAGCCCCTGCAAAACCCAAGCGTGCCGCCAAGGCCGCTGCTGCGACGGAGTAACATTCCATGGCACACAAAAAAGCAGGCGGTTCATCCCGCAACGGCCGCGACTCTGCGGGCCGTCGTCTGGGCGTCAAGCTGTTTGGCGGACAGGCTGCCATTCCGGGCAACATCATCGTGCGTCAGCGCGGCACCACCTGGTTCCCGGGTGAGGGCGTCGGCATGGGCACCGATCATACGATTTTTGCCAAGGTCGAGGGCGCTGTGACCTTTAAAAAGGGTCTGAAGGGTCGCACGTTCATTTCCGTGCTTCCCGTGGCCGAAGCCGCCGAGTAGCCGAACCTTTACAATAGTCTTGTAAACGGGGGATCGGCTGAAAGGCCGGTCCCCTTGGTCGTTTCGGGTTGCCGAAACGGGGGGAGCCCGGGCCGCAGGGCCCCATGCGCTTCAAGGAGGGAGCCATGATTTTGGATATGATCATTTTGCCGGAAAACCACATCGCTGCGGGCCGTTTTGTGCTGCGCCCCGTCCAGAAATCCGACGCGGGCCTTTTTGCAATGTATGCGGGTGACAAGCGCGTGGCCGAGGGCACGCAATCGATTCCGCATCCGCTGCCGCCGGGCGCGGCAGAGGCTTTTGTGACGCGGGCCATGTCGGACAAGACGGACGAATCGATCTGGGTCATGGATGGCGCGGCGTCGGGTCTGGCCGAGGTTCTGGGGGTCATCAGCTTGAAGCGGATGGATCGCGGCCAGTCCGAGATTGGCTATTGGGTCGCGCCCGCCTTCTGGAACACCGGCCTTGCGTCAGAGGCGGTCCGCGCCCTGGTGGCGGCCAACCCGCAGAACAACGGCACGATCTTCGCCGAGGTGTTTCAGGACAACCCCGGATCGGCCCGCGTGCTGACGAATTGCGGGTTCGAATATCTGGGCGATGCCGAAAGCTTTTCGGTGGCGCGGGGTGCCCTGGTTCCGACCTGGACCTATATCAAGAAGCTCGACTGAGGTCATGATGATCCGCGCCGAGTTGAAAACGGCGCGGCTGACCCTGCGCCCTGTTTCCCCCGAGGATGAGGGGGTGGTTGTAGCCTGCCTGAACGACATCGCGGTGTCGGGGTGGTTGGCCGTCGTGCCCTGGCCCTATGCCGCCGCCGATTTTCAGCAGTTCCAAACCGAATATGCCATGCCTGGGGCCTCGTTTGCGGTCGATGATGCGCAGGGATTCGTCGGAATACTGGGGGTCGAGGATCGCACCCTGGGCTATTGGTTCGCGCCGCAGCACCACGGCCGTGGCTATGCGACCGAGGCAGCGCGCGCTGCCTTGGCCGAACACTTCGCGCAGGATCCCGGTGCCATCGCATCTGGCTATTTCGAAGGCAACACCCGGTCGGCCAACGTCCTGCGCAAGCTGGGGTTTGTTGAGGTCGGGCGGGACACAAAGCATTGCCGCGCCATGAAGACTGACCGCCCCCACGTCGCGCTGACCCTGACGCATGAGGCGTTCACGACCGCCCTGCCGATCGAGGCGCGTTCGGCCCGGCTGACCTATCGCAGCTTGCAGCCGACGGATACTGACGCGCTGCATCGGATCGTGTCGCAGTTCGATGTCGTGCGGCAGTTGGCCTCCTTTCCTTGGCCGGCCGAGCGCGACTTTACCCGCAGCCGGGCGCAACCCTATGTGGGGGACGGGTTCGTCTGGGGTGTTTTCATGGGTCCGCGTCTGGTTGGGACGGTCGGGGTGACCGGGGGCGAGTTGGGTTACATGTTCGCGCCGGACGTCTGGGGCCAGGGCATTGGGACCGAGGTGTGCCGGACGGCGATTGCCCATGCCTTTGACCTTGGCGGCGACCATCTGATGGCCGGGGTCTGGGCCGACAACGCCCCCTCGTTGGGGCTGCTTGCCAAGCTGGGCTTTCGGGTAACAGGGCAGGATGTGTCGCTGAACCGGGCGCGCGGCGTCGATCTGGCGGGATACTGGCTGCGGTTGGACCGCGACCAGTGGCCTAGTGCTTGAGCCTGACCCAACTTTCCTGTAACGCCTGCAAATCCTAGTGAAAGTCTGACCGATGAAGTTTCTGGACCTGACCAAAGTATATATCCGCTCGGGCGGCGGTGGGGCGGGTTGCGTGTCGTTCCGGCGCGACAAGTATGTCGAATTCGGCGGCCCGGATGGCGGGGACGGCGGCAATGGCGGCAACGTCTATGCCGAGGCGGTCGAGGGGCTGAACACCCTGATCGACTTTCGCTATCAACAGCATTTCTTTGCCAAATCCGGCCAGCAGGGCATGGGGTCGCAAAAGACGGGCAAGACGGCGGATGACGTGATCCTGAAAGTGCCGGTCGGGACCGAGATCTTGGACGAGGACGAGGAAACCGTCATCGCCGATCTGGTGACGCCAGGGCAAAGGGTGCTGCTGGCCAAGGGCGGCAATGGCGGCTTTGGCAACCTCTATTTCAAATCCTCGACCAACCGGGCCCCGGCACGGGCCAATCCGGGGTTGGAGGGGGTGGAGCGCACCATTTGGCTGCGGTTGAAGCTGATTGCCGATGCGGGCCTGCTGGGCCTGCCCAATGCCGGCAAGTCGACTTTTCTGGCGGCGGTGTCGAACGCCCGGCCCAAGATTGCCGATTACCCGTTCACGACGCTGGTGCCGAACCTTGGGGTTGTCGGGATTGATGCCAAGGAATTCGTCATGGCGGATATTCCCGGCCTGATCGAGGGCGCGTCCGAGGGGCGCGGCCTGGGGATGCAGTTTCTGGCCCATGTGGAACGCTGCAAGGTGCTGCTGCATCTGGTGGATGGCACGTCATCGACGATCACCAAGGATTACCGCACCATTATCAAAGAGATAGAGGCCTATTCCGAGATTTTGGGCGACAAGCCCCGCATCCTGGCCCTGTCGAAATGCGATGCGTTGGACAAGAAAACCATATCCGAACGCCGGCGGGCCTTGGAAAAGGCGTCAGGCGGGCCGGTCTATGTGATTTCGGGCGTGGCCAAAACGGGCCTGACCGAGGTGCTGCGCGAGTTGATGGCGCAGATCAAGGCCGGGTCGGTGGTGGTGAACGAGGTGGCGCCTTGGCAACCCTGAAACCCATCGTCGCGCCTGACATTCGCGATGCCAAACGGCTGGTGGTCAAGATCGGCTCGGCTTTGCTGGTGGACCGGGCGACGGGTTTGAAACAGGGCTGGCTGTCGGCCCTGGCGATGGATGTGGCCGAGGCCAAGACGCGGGGCACCGATGTGGTGCTGGTGTCATCGGGCTCGATCGCGCTGGGGCGCAAGGTCTTGGGTCTGCCCGATGGGCCGCTGCCGCTGGAGCAATCCCAGGCCGCTGCGGCGGTGGGGCAGATCCGGCTGGCGCGGGCCTATGAGGAGGTTCTGGCGCCGCATGGCATCACCACCGGGCAGATTCTGGTCACGCTGGAGGATACCGAGGATCGCCGCCGCTATCTGAACAGCCGCGCCACGATGGAGACGTTGCTGGGGCTGGGCGTGGTGCCGATTGTCAACGAAAACGACACAGTCGCAACGGATGAAATCCGTTTTGGCGACAATGACCGGCTGGCCGCGCAGATTGCGGTGACGGTGGGGGCGGATCAGCTGGTGCTTTTGTCCGATGTGGACGGCTTTTACTCCGCCAACCCCAAGGAGCATGCCGGCGCCCAACGCTTTGATCTGGTTGAGACAATCACCCCGGCGATCGAGGCGATGGCGGGGGATGCGATTTCCGGGTTTTCCAGCGGCGGCATGAAGACCAAGCTGTTGGCGGCCAAGACGGCCGTTGCGGGTGGCTGTGCGATGGCGATCATGGAGGGGTCGGTCTTGCGGCCCCTGACGGCGCTCGCCAAGGGCGCGAACCGGACGTGGTTCGTGGCCCATTCCGACCCGCAGCTGGCGCGCAAACGATGGATCAACGCGATGAAACCGCGGGGCGAGTTGCGGCTGGATGCGGGCGCGGTCAAGGCGCTGCTGGCGGGGAAATCGCTGCTCCCGGCGGGGGTGACCAGCGTCACTGGCAGCTTTGGCCGGGGCGACCCGGTGGCGATTCTGGACCCTGTGGGCAATGTGCTGGGCAAGGGTCTGGTGCGCTATACGGCGGCCGAGGCCAAGGCGATTGCCGGCCATCGGTCCGGCGAGATCGAAGCAATCCTGGGCTATGTGGGCCGGGCGGCGCTGGTTCACCGCGATGACATGGTGATTTGAGGGAATGGCATGGACGGGCAAGTCTCTGATCTGATGATCGAAATCGGCACCAAGGCCCGGGCGGCTGCGGCAGAGTTGGCCTATGCAAGCCAAGAGCGCAAATATGCGGCCCTGATCGGCGCCTCGCATGAAATCTGGAACCGTCGGCAGGATATTCTAGACGCCAATTGCGAAGATCTGGTCTATGCCGAGGAAAAGGGGCTGTCGCCCGCAATGATCGACCGGCTGACGCTGGACGAGGGCCGGGTGCGCGGGATGGTGGATGCCTTGCGCGCGGTGGCCGAGCAGCCCGATCCGGTGGGGCGGGTTCTGGCCGAGTGGGACCGCCCGAATGGCCTGCATATTCAGCGGGTTGCGACGCCCTTGGGCGTGGTCGGCGTCATCTACGAAAGCCGGCCCAATGTGACCGCAGATGCCGGGGCGCTGTGCCTGAAGGCGGGCAATGCAGTGATTTTGCGGGGTGGGTCGGACAGTTTTCAAACCTCGACCGCCATTCATGCCTGCATGGTGACGGGCCTGCGGCAGGCGGGTCTGCCCGAGGCCGCGATCCAGCTGATCCCGACGCAGGACCGGCAGGTCGTGACCGACATGCTGCGCGCCGTTGATTTCATTGACGTTATCGTGCCGCGAGGCGGCAAGGGGTTGGTGGGTCTGGTTCAGCGCGAGGCGCGGGTGCCGGTTTTTGCCCATCTGGAGGGGATTTGCCACGTTTATGCCGACCGCGACGCCGATCTGGCTATGGCGCGGGCGATTGTGCTGAACAGCAAGACCCGGCGGACCGGGATTTGTGGGGCGGCGGAGTGTCTGCTGATCGACTGGCAGTTCTACACCAAACACGGGCCCGTGCTGATCGAGGATTTGCTGAAAGCCGGGGTCGAGGTGCGGACCGAAGGGGAATTGCTCAAAGTGCCGGGCACGGTGCAGGCGCAAGCGGATGATTTTGGCCGGGAATTTCTGGACAAGATCATTGCCGTCCGGCTGGTTGACGGTGTGGACGCTGCGATTGCCCATATCCGCCGCTATGGCAGCCAGCACACCGAAAGCATCGTGACCCAGAACGACACCACCGCCGCCCGGTTCTTTGAGCGGCTGGATTCGGCCATCCTGATGCGCAACGCCTCGACCCAATTCGCCGATGGCGGCGAGTTTGGCATGGGCGGCGAGATTGGCATTGCGACGGGAAAATTACACGCACGCGGCCCGGTCGGGGCCGAACAGTTGTGCAGCTTCAAATACCTGGTAACAGGCAACGGCGCGGTCAGGGCCTAGAATTCCAGCAGGATATCTCGCTGATTCAGCGTCGTTTTCAGGCGGTAGCCCCTGTTCGCCAGTTCCTCGGCAACCAGAGGGAACTGCACGAGGGCGGGGGTGATCGGCGGGTTGGCCTGGGGGTTGGCCAGCACCTCCCACAGGGCGGTGTCGATTTTCAGCTTGTCGGCCTGACCGGATATCTGCCAGCGGCCATCATGCCCGCTGACCACGATGCGTCCGCCATAGGCCATGGCGTTTTCCAGGCATTGGATCAGCAGGAAGGCCAGCTTCACCTCGGGCCGCGACAGATCGGGGTCCGACGTCCATTCGATTTGCAGGCGGCCCCCGCGCGTGACGTCGCTCAGGACCGATTGCACCTCGGCCCTGGCGATGCGCTGTTCGGCCTGCGCCAGACCATAAGCCACGCGAAAGAACCGGATTCGGGCGTTGGCATTGGCGACACTTTCGGAAATCAGCACCATTTCCGGGCCGCCCTGGCTGCCGTCCATCATCAACAGTTCCAGGCCATTGCTGATTGCGCCAATCGGGCTGATAAGGTCATGACAAATACGAGAGCCAAGCAGGGCGGTCAGGTCGGGCTTGTCCGTCACGGGTCAGATCCTTTCAAAGGGGACGAAATGCGGTCGATGCTGGAACCTGGCATGATGGTGCGACATCCAGCGCGGCCCGATTGGGGGCTGGGGCAGGTGCAATCCAACATCGGCGGAAAGATCACCGTGAATTTCGAACATGCGGGCAAGGTTGTCATCGACGAAAAGCATGTTCACCTGACCACGGACTACGGGCACTAGGGCATGATGCGGAAAACGGGCGATCATTCAATCCTTGATAGCATGGGCACCGGCGGTGCGTATCGTCACGTTGACGTGGTTAACGTCCTACGTCAGGTTGGATAAGAAATCGTGAAAGCCAAGCCCATTCATGAGCCTGCCATGGCCGCTCTTGCCATAGAACCTGCGCTGACCCTGCGCCTGGCGCAAAACGAGCGTGATTTGCGGGCAGCGCAGCGGCTGCGGTATGAGGTTTTCGTCGAGGAACTGGGGGCGTCGGGCGCGACGGTCGACCACGCGGCCCGGTTGGAGCGGGACGCCTTCGACCCCCATTTCGACCATCTGCTGCTGATCGACAACCGGCGCGACCCCGATCTGTTGCAGGATGTGGTGGGCGCTTACCGGCTGTTGCCGCCCGAAAATCTGGCCGCTGCGGGCGGGTATTATTCGGAAAGCGAGTTTGATCTGACCGAGTTGAAAGCCTCGGGGCGCAGGCTGCTGGAGCTGGGGCGGTCTTGTGTTCACCGCGACATGCGGGGCGGGGCGGCGATGTTCTTGTTGTGGAACGGCCTCGCGGACTATGTGCTGGAGCGGCGGATCGAGGTGATGTTTGGGGCGGCCTCGTTTCACGGGGTCGATGCGGCGGCCCTGGCCAAGCCGTTGTCTTTGCTGCATCATTTCCACCGGGCGCCCGTGGGGTTGCGGGTCAGGGCGCAGCCCGAGCATCGGCAGGAGATGAACCTGCTGCCCATCGAGGGGTTTGACCGGGTGGCCGCCATGGCCGGGGTTCCGGCGCTGATCAAGGCCTATCTGCGGTTGGGCGGGCATGTCAGTGACGGGGCCTGGATCGACCGGGAGTTCAACACGACAGATGTCTGTCTGGTGATGGACACCGCCAAGATGAGCGCCAAGCACCGCGATTTCTATATCCGCAAGAAGGGCCGCGAGGGGTGAGTGCGTGGCAGCAGGATGAATTGCCGGTTGGGCGGATTGGACCGGTCGGTTGGCTGTTGGTTCTGGCGCGCGGGGTAATCCTGGGCGGGCTGACCTATGCCTGCCTGTGCCTGCTTTTGTTGGTGCGCCTGGTCGAGCGGCCTGTCTTTGGACTGGCGCGGCCTTGGACCCCCCATATCACGCAATTCGTCTGCCGGGCGGCGTTTCCGATCCTGGGGATCGGGTTGAAGATTACCGGCAAGCCGATGGATCATCATGGGGCGATTGTGGCCAACCATTCCTCCTGGCTGGATATTTTTACGCTGAACGCGGCCCAGCGGGTGTATTTCGTGTCCAAGGCCGAGGTGGCGGGTTGGGCCGCGATTGGCTGGTTGGCGCGGGCGACGGGGACGGTTTTCATTGCGCGCAAGGGCACCGAGGCCAAGGCGCAGCAAGAGGTGTTCGAGGCGCGATTGCGGGTGGGGCACAGGTTGCTGTTCTTTCCCGAGGGAACGAGCACGGATGCGATCCGGGTTTTACCCTTTAAGTCCACGCTGTTTGCCGCGTTTTACAGCCATGGGCTGGACCGGGTGCTGCATATTCAGCCGGTGACGGTGATGTATCACGCACCACAGGGGGCGGACCCGCGCTATTACGGGTGGTGGGGGCAGATGGCGTTCGCGGGGCATTTGCTCAAGACGCTGGCGACCTGGCGGCAGGGGTGGGTCGAGGTGATCTTTCACCCCGAGGTGCCGGTGGATGCCTTTGCCGACCGCAAGCAATTGGCGGCCCATTGCGAGCGGGTGATACGGACGTCCCACACACTGGCGGTGGGCTAAGGTCAGCCAAGCGGGGCGAGGAGTGCCTTTAGGGTATCGGCCGGCGTGTCGGTTGACCAGATTTCCGGGCCGATGGCAAAGAAGTCTGTGACGGGGCCGAACTGGGCGATCAACTCGGCGGTCAGGGCGCCTTCGGCGATCACGGGAACCTCGATCATCGCGGACCACCAGTCGAACAACTCGAACTCGGCGCGCTCGCCCTTGCCAAGGGCGGTTTCGCCGATGGGGCCGTAGGCGACGTAGTCGGCGCCAGATTCGCCCGCTGTGATGCCTTCGTGGCGGGTGACGCCGCAGAAGGCGCCAACGATGGCGTCGGGGCCGAGGTCCTTGCGCAGGGCGCGGACCGAGCGGGCGCCGTCGGTCAGGTGGATGCCGTCAAGGCCGTGGCGTTCGACGAAGAGGACGTGGTTTTCGATCACGATGGCCACGTCGCGGGCATGGGCGACGAGGCGGCAGGCATCGGCGGCGCGGCCGAGGGTATCCTCATCCCGGGCGGCGAGGGAGAGGCGCAGGCAGGCGATGTCGACGGCATCCATCACGCGGGCCAACTGGTCGGGGAAGGTGTCGAGGTCCAGCGTCGGCGGGGTGATGAGGGTGATCTGGGGGCGGTCAGCGTCGGCCATGGTTTCCCTTTCCGGTTTGGCTGCTGATAGCGCGGTTCTGTGCGGCGGGAAAGGGCGCTTGTCTGGCACTGGGGGGTGGCGTATCTGGCAGGCGTCCTGTCAGGAGGCCCGCATGATCCCCCCCGTTTTCATTCTGGTGCGCCCGCAGATGGGCGAGAATGTCGGGGCTGCGGCCCGGGCGATGTTGAACTTCAGTCTGGAGCGGATGCGGATTGTCGATCCGCGGGACGGCTGGCCCAACCCCAAGGCGGTGGCGATGGCCTCGGGGGCGGGGCGGGTGCTGGATGGGGCGGGGGTGTTTGGCTCGGTTCAGGCGGCGGTGGCGGATTGTGATTATGTGTTCGCCACCACGGCGCGGGGGCGGGAGTTGACCAAGCCGATCTTCACGCCGGAGCGGGCGATGATGATGGCGCGGGAGTTGGGGGCGGCGGGCAAGCGGGTGGGGGTGCTGTTTGGCCCCGAGCGGGCGGGGTTGGAGAATGAGGATGTGGTGCTGGCGCAGGGGATTGTGACCGTGCCGGTCAACCCGGAGTTTTTCAGCCTGAATCTGGCGCAATGTGTGTTGTTGATGGGGTATGAATGGGGGCGGCTCGGGTCTGTGGTGCCGCCCGAGGTGATGGCGTTGGGGCGGACCGAGTTTGCGTCCGGTGAGGAAGTGGCGCGGTTGGGCGACCATTTCGAGGAGCGGCTGGAGGCGGCGGGGTTTTTTTACCCGCAAGGCAAGGCGGCGGGGATGAAGTTGAACTTGCGCAACATGTGGTCGCGGCTGGGGTTGACGCGGGCCGAGGTGCAGACCTTTCACGGGATGCTGCGGCAGATTGCCTATCGGTTGAAAAGCCAGGATGAGTAGTGTCCACGCGTGGACATTTTGGAATATCGTTTTGTATCAGAAGTTTGCGAATTTCTGTTAACCGGATTTTAGGAGGTTGAGGGCGGGCCG
>CAMBWO010000071.1 GCA_945871285.1 Pseudorhodobacter antarcticus
AACCCGGCGCGGGTGCAGCGGGCCTGGGAGGTGTTGCGGGCGACGGGGCGGGGGTTGGCCGCGTGGCAGCGGGTGGCGGCGGCGCCGCTGCTGGCGTTGGAACGGTGCGAGGCGTTGGTGGTGCGGCCCGAGGTCGGCTGGCTGGATGCCCGCATCGCCGCCCGCTTTTCCGCGATGTTGGACGCGGGGGCATTGGACGAGGTGCGGGCGGAGTTGCCGGAATGGGACCCTGCGCGCCCTTCGGCCCGGGCGATCGGGGCGGCGGAGTTGGTGGCGCATCTGCAGGGGGACTGTGATCTGGCTGAGGCCTCTCAGGCTGCCACGTTGGCGACCCGGCAATATGCCAAGCGGCAGCGCACGTGGTTTCGGTCGCGTATGAAAGCCTGGCGCAGTGTGGCACCGGGCTGAGGCGACCGGGCTTTGAGCAACAAACTGTGGATTGCGGCGCGCGACGCGATCTTTTCGCTTGGGTTGCGGGGCAAGGGCGGTTTATCTGAACGCCAAAGCCGCCAAGGGATGGACGATGCAAAGCCCCACCGAATCGCAACCCTTTCGACTTGTGGCCATACCGCGGCTTGCGGCGGGCGGGCGGTGGCGGGTCGAGGCGATGCGGTCGCTGTCGGAGGCCTGCTTTTTGTGGTTCACCAAGGGTCAGGGCCGCATCACCTTGGCCGGGGTCACGCGGGGCTATACCGCGCACAATGGCATCTTTATTCCGGCGGGGGTGATGCACGGCTTTGAGGTCGGGCCGCAAGTCTTTGGCACGGCAGTTTTTTTCGGAAAGTACTGTCCGATCAAGCTGCCCGCACAACCGCTGCATCTGCGCATCCGCGAGGTGCACGCCCAACAGGAGTTGAACGTCACGCTGGACTGCATTCAGCGCGAGCTGGACAGCACCGTGGCCGCCCATGACCGGGCGGCCGAGCATCATCTGGGGCTGCTGGGCGTCTGGCTGGAGCGGCAGGGGCTGAAATCGCAGGCCGATGCGCCGCGGCCTGATGCGGCGCGGCGGCTGGTGGCGCGCTATACCGCGCTGATGGAAAAGGATTTCCGCACGGGGGCGGGCGTGGGCGAGTTGGCAGCGTCGCTGGGCGTGACGGCCACTCATCTGACGCGGTGCTGTCAGCAGACGTGCGGGCGGTCGGCGATCGAATTGCTGCAAGACCGCCGCATCTTTGAGGCGCGCACGATGTTGAGCGAGACCAAGCTGCCGATCGGGCGGATCGGGGCGGAACTGGGCTTTGCCTCGGCGGCCTATTTCACCCGGGCCTTCCAGCACCGGACCGGGTCATCCCCCACCGCCTTTCGCCGCAGCCTGTAGCGGCAGCCCGATTCGTCCGTCTTAACGGAAATCCCGTGCCACGGGCGGACGGGGGGGATCGGGGCATTTCGCCCCCGATTTTCGCCAATCATTGCCCGCAATGTCGCAAAAGAAACCTGCCTTGGCGATTCCGGCTGTTGACGCAAGGCGCTAAAAGGTGCGGAATGCGGCGGTGACGTTTGCATCCTGCCCGCGGGACTTGCCGGCCCCGCCCATGCGTGGCGAGGGGGGCCCCAAGCGATGGACTGCGCAAACCACCCACGATGAAAAACAAGCAAGACTTAGGCAAAGCCTGACAGGGAGACGACGAATGACAACCAACACCACAGACAAGGCGCTGCACCCGGCTGCCCGGATGTACGCACAGGAAGTTCAGGACGGCACCTTGAGCCGCCGCGAATTCCTGGCCCGCTCCACCGCCCTTGGCGTATCTGCCACCGCCGCCTATGGCCTGTTGGGCCTGGACGCGCCGGCAGCGCAGGCTGAGGCCCATGCCATGCCCGGCGGCACGCTGCGCATGGCGATGGAAACCAAAGCGCTGAAAGACCCGCGCACCTTCGACTGGTCGGAACTGTCGAACTTTGCCCGTGGCTGGCTGGAATATCTGGTCGAATACAATGCCGACGGATCGCTGCGCGGCATGCTGCTCGATTCGTGGACGGTCAATGACAATGCGACCGAATACACGCTGAACGTCCGCAAGGGCGTGACCTGGACCAATGGCGATGCGCTGACCGCCGCCGATGTGGCCTTCAACATCACCCGCTGGTGCGATGGCAATGTCGAGGGCAACTCGATGGCCGGCCGCATGGCAGCACTGGTGAACCCCGACACCAAGATGGCCCGCGATGGCGCGATCACCGTGGTGGACGATTCGACCGTCAAGCTGACGCTGCTGTCGCCCGATATCACCGTGATCGTCGGCATGGCGGACTATCCGGCATCGGTTGTGCACCAGTCCTATGATGGCGGCGATCCGTCGGTGAACCCGATCGGCACCGGCCCCTATCTGCCGACCGCCAATGACGTGGGCATCAAGCAGGTTCTGACCAAGAACGCCGATCATGTCTGGTGGGGCACTGCCGTGTATGGTGGGCCGTATCTGGACGTCATCGAATACATCGACTTTGGCACCGATCCGGCCGCCGTGGTTGCCGCTGCCGGTTCGGGCGAAATTGATGCCTGCCACCAGTCGACCGGTGAGTTCATCGACCAGATGGCCTCGCTGGGCTGGACCACGTCGGAGGCCGTCACGGCCGCCACGATCACCGTCCGCTTCAACCAGACGCAAGAGCCCTATACCAACCCCGCCGTCCGCAAGGCGCTGATCAAAGCCGTGGACAACAAGATTGTGCTGGAGCTGGGCTATTCCAACCGTGGCACCGTGGCCGAAAACCACCACGTCTGCCCGATCCATCCGGAATATGCCGCCCTGCCCGCGCTGGTCGTGGACCCGGCTGCCGCCAAGGCCGAGATCGACGCTGCCGGCCATGCCGAAACCGAGTTCGAGCTGATCTCGCTGGATGACGCCTGGCAGGCGGGCACCTGTGACGCGGTTGCGGCACAGATCCGCGATGCGGGCATCAAGATCAAGCGCACGGTTCTGCCGGGTTCGACCTTCTGGAACGACTGGACCAAGTATCCGTTCTCGGCGACCGAGTGGAACATGCGTCCGCTGGGTGTGCAGATCCTGGCGCTGGCCTACCGCACGGGCGAAGCCTGGAACGAAGCCGGCATGTCGAACCCCGAGTTCGACACCCTGCTGGCCGAGGCTCTGTCGATTGCCGATGCTGAAAAGCGTCGCGCCGTGATGGAGAAGATCGAAGTGATCATGCAGGAAACCGGCGTGATGGTGCAGCCCTACTGGCGGTCGATCTACCGCAACTTCGATGCCAAGGTGAAGGGCGCCGACATGCACCCGACGTTTGAACATCACCACTACAAGTGGTCGATCGCGGCGGCCTGATCGCCCCGGTCCAACGGGGCGCGCGTTACGGCGCGCGCCCCCTCTTCTGAGCCTTGACCGCATTGTCATGTCGGCCGCCACTGCGGTGGACCGGGGCCGTGCCTGAAGCCGGATGGAAACGCCCATGCTGCTGTTCATACTGCGCCGTCTTGGGGTGATGCTCTTGACTGCGCTTGCCCTGACATTCATCGTCTTTTACCTGACAAACCTGCCGCCCAATCTGGAAAAGCTTGCAAAATCCGAGGCTTCGGTGCGGATGACCGATGACCAGGTGGTCAGTTGGATTGAAAACAACGGCTTTAATGCGCCCGTCGTGTCGCGCTATGCGCAATGGTTGGGCGTGATGCCGGGCTGGACCAAGACGCTGGACACGGGCGAGGTGCGCGGGCGTTGCATCGCGCGCGGGCAGGACCCGGCGACGGTGGCCAGCTATTGCGGCCTGTTGCAGGGCACCTGGGGCATGTCGACCGTGTTCAAGAAACCCGTCACCGAGGTGCTGGGCCGCGGTCTGGGCCAGACCGGCTGGCTGATGCTGGCGGTGATGCTGGTGATGGTGCCGACCTCGCTGCTGCTGGGGGTTTTGTCGGGGATGCGCGAGGGGTCGCGCACCGACCGCGTGCTTTCGACCTTTGCCATCGCGACCACGGCGACGCCGGAATATGTGTCGGGCGTGATCTTCATCGCCCTGTTCGCCTCGGCCACCACAGGGATATCGCCGCTGCTGGCATCCTGGGGCTGGATCGAGGGCAAGACGCTGTTCATGGGCACGGCCACCAGTGCGATGGATGACATCACCTTCTGGAACTTTGCCCTGCCGGTTATGACGATTGCCCTTTATGGCATCGGCTATATCGCCCGAATGACCCGCGCCTCGATGACCGAGGTGATGACGGCGCAATACATCCGCACGGCGCGGCTGAAGGGCGTCAGCTTTGGCCAGGTCGTGCTGAAACACGCGCTGCGCAATGCGCTGATCGCGCCCTTCACGGTGATCATGTTGCAATTCCCCTGGCTCTTGAACGGGGTGGTGATTGTCGAGACGCTGTTCAACTACAAGGGTTTCGGCTGGACCCTGGTTCAGGCCGCCGGCAACAATGACATCGAACTGCTTTTGGGCTGTTCGGTGGTGGCCGTCCTTGTCGTTCTGGTGACACAACTGATTTCTGACATCGGCTATGTCTTCCTCAACCCCCGCATCCGCCTGAGTTAAGGAGAGAGCCATGGAACCACTTACCTGGGGCGGCGTGTTTGCGGGGATGTTCGTTCGCTTCATTCCCGTGTGGATCGCGCTGATCGTGGCCTTTGCGCTGTCGTTGCGGTTCAAGCGGCGCTTGGGCCTGTTTGGCAAGCTGTTCGACAGCCCGGTCGGCATGACCGGCTTTGGCATCGTGATGTTCTGGGTGTTCACCGCGATCTTTGCCGACATGATCAGCACCATGGACCCGCTGGGCCAGTTCTCGGGGTCCAAGAACGCTCTGGTGGGGGCGGCGCTCAAGGCCCCGGACGAGGGGGCTTATACCCATTTCCTGCTGGGCGCCGACCATGTGGCCCGCGATGTGTTTTCCCGCATGGTGATGGGGGCGCGCGACGTGCTGAAAATCGCCCCGGCGGCGACGGTGTTCGCCTTTATGGTGGGGGTCACGCTGGGCCTGCCCGCCGGCTATTTCGGTGGCAAGCTGGACACCGGGCTGTCGTTCCTGGCCAACCTGGTGCTGGCCTTCCCGGTGATCTTGCTGTTTTATCTGCTCGTCACCCCCGAAATCGTGCAAACCGGCATCCCGATCTACTTTGCGGCGGTGTTGTTCATCTTTCCCATCGTGTTCTTGGTGCTGCTGTTCCAGTCGCGCTATTTCACCAATCCGCCAAAGCGCAATCTCTATGTCGGCCTGACGCTGCTCTTTGGCCTCTGGGCCTATTCCGGGCTTGCCTTCAACATGGACCCGATCGGCCTGTTCTCGATGGACCCGAACCTGCTGAACGTCTTTGTCTCGGTGGTTTTCGTCAACTCGCCCGGCGTCTACCGCATCGTGCGCGGCATGGTGATGGACATCAAGACGCGTGACTATGTCGCCGCAGGGCAAACCCGCGGCGAGGGGCCGTGGTACATCATGCTGTGGGAAATCCTGCCCAACGCCCGCGGCCCCCTGATCGTCGATTTCTGCCTGCGCATCGGCTATACCACGATCCTGCTGGGCACCCTGGGGTTCTTCGGCCTCGGCGTGTCGCCCGAAAGCCCTGACTGGGGCTCGACCATCGACGACGGCCGCAAACTGCTGTCCATCGTCCCCCACCCTGCCCTCGTGCCCGCCCTTGCCCTGATGAGCCTTGTCCTCGGCCTCAACCTGTTGGCCGACGGCCTGCGCGAAGAAAGCCTGAAAGACTGATCCCTTTCATCTTTTCCCAAATATCCCGGGGGTCCGGGGGCTGGCCCCCGGTCCCGACCCGCAAACCAAAGCGAGGCTGCCATGTTCGACACCACCTGGGACCCATCCAAGCCGATCCTTGAGATCGAGAACCTCTCGATCAGCTTTTTCACGCGGCTGCGCGAAATCCCGGCGGTGATGGATTTTTCCTGCACGGTCATGGCGGGCGAGGCGATGGGGTTGGTGGGGGAATCCGGTTGCGGAAAATCGACCGTCGCCCTGGCCGTGATGCGCGATCTGGGCAAGAACGGCCAGATCGTCGCGGGGTCGATCAAGTTCAAGGGTCGCGATCTGACCCGGATGTCCGAGGAGGACTTGCGCCACATTCGCGGGTCCGAAATCGCGATGATCTATCAAGAACCGATGGCCTCGCTGAACCCGGCCATGAAGGTCGGCGCGCAATTGGCCGAGGTGCCGATGATCCATCAGGGCATGTCCAGGGACGACGCCTGGAAACTGGCGCGGCAGATCGTCGCCGATGTCCGCCTGCCCGACCCCGACCGCATCGTGAACGCCTATCCGCACCAGTTGTCGGGCGGCCAGCAGCAGCGCATCGTCATTGCGATGGCGCTGATGTCCAAGCCCGCCTTGCTGATCCTCGATGAGCCCACCACCGCGCTGGATGTCACGGTCGAGGCGGGGATTGTCGATCTGGTCAAGGATCTGGGCCACAAATACGGCACCTCGATGCTGTTCATCAGCCATAACCTGGGCCTGATCCTGGATGTCTGCGACCGGCTTTGCGTGATGTATTCCGGCGAGGCGATCGAGACCGGCCATGTGGGCGAAGTGTTCGACAAGATGCGCCACCCCTATACCCAGGCGCTGTTCCGCTCGATCCCGCTGCCGGGGGCCGACAAGAATTCCAGCCCGCTGGTCGCCATTCCCGGCAACTTCCCCCTGCCCCATGAACGCCCCAAGGGTTGCAACTTTGGCCCGCGCTGCGATTATTTTGAGGCGGGGCGCTGCGATGCGGCCGAGGTGCACATGTCCGCCGTGCCCGGCGATGACCGCCATGCCAGCCGCTGTGTGAAATGGACCGAGATTGACTGGAACGCCCCCCTCAAGGCCAAGGTCGTCAAACCCAAGACTCCGGTTGGCAAGGTCGTCCTGAAGATGGAGGATTTGAAGAAATACTATTCCGTCTCGGGGTCCGCCTTTGGCGGTGGCACCAAAAAGGTGGTCAAGGCCAACGAAACCCTGAGTTTCGAGGCGCGCGAGGGCGAAACGCTGGCGATCGTGGGCGAGTCTGGCTGTGGCAAATCCACCTTTGCCAAGGTGTTGATGGGTCTGGAAACCGCCACCTCGGGCACGATCATGCTGTTTGACGAAAACGTCCAGTCGACGCCCATTCAGCAGCGCAACACCGATATGGTGTCCTCGGTGCAGATGGTGTTTCAAAACCCGTTCGACACGCTGAACCCCTCGATGACGATTGGCCGCCAGATCATCCGCGCGCTCGAGATCTTCAAGCAGGGCAAATCGGACGAGGACCGCGCCGCCCGGATGCTGGAGCTGCTGGATCTGGTGAAGCTGCCCCGCGCCTTTGCCGACCGGATGCCGCGCCAGCTGTCAGGCGGCCAAAAGCAGCGCGTTGGCATCGCCCGCGCCTTTGCCGGCGGGGCCAAGGTGGTGGTCGCCGATGAACCGGTGTCGGCGCTGGATGTGTCGGTGCAGGCCGCCGTGACCGACCTGTTGATGGACATCCAGCGCGAGAACCGCACGACGCTGCTGTTCATCAGCCACGATTTGTCCATCGTGCGCTATCTGTCGGACCGGGTGATGGTGATGTATCTGGGCCATGTCGTCGAGATGGGCACGACCGATCAGGTGTTCTCGCCGCCCTACCACCCCTATACCGAGGCCCTGCTGTCTGCCGTGCCCATCGCCGACACCCGCGTGATCAAGAAGCGCATCGTGCTGGAGGGGGATATCCCCTCGGCCATGAACCCACCGCCGGGCTGCCCGTTCCAGACGCGCTGCCGCTGGAAATCGCAGGTGCCGGGGGGCTTGTGTGACACCGTGATGCCGCCGGTCAAGATGCTGGCCGAGGGCCATCAGATCAAGTGCCACCTGCCCGACGATGTGCTGAGCACGATGGAACCGGTGATCAAGATGGCGGCGGAATAGACAGGAAACCCCCGGGGCGCGCAGGCTTGCGCACCCGTGAAACCCTGAAAACAGTCCGCTGGACTGTTTTCAGGGTTTCACCCCAGAATGGCGGCCACATAGCCCTTGGTTTCGTCATAGGGCGGCACGCCGCCGTATTGCTCCACGGCCCCCGGCCCCGCATTATAGGCGGCCAAGGCCAGCTTCCACGACCCGAACCGGCTGTACATCATCGCCAGATAGCGCGCCCCGCCATCAAGGTTTTCGGCGGGGTCGGTCGCATCCACCCCCAGCCGGGCGGCGGTTCCGGGCATCAACTGCGCCAGACCCATCGCGCCCTTGGGCGATACCGCACCGGCGTTCCAGCCGCTTTCCTGTTGCACAAGGCGCAAGAACAGATCCTCGGGGATATTGTGTTTGCGGGCGGCGGCCTTGGCCAGCGCCAGATATTCGCCCCGGTAATTGCCGCTGTACCGTTTGACACTGGCCTTGTCGGCCTTGCCCGCGCCGGGTTTCAGGCGGTCGGAGGTGGCGTATTGTTCCGACAACCTGCCATCCAGCAACGAAGTTTGCGACCGGAACAGCGCGCCGCGATTGCTGGTGCCGCCCCCCAGAACCAGCCCTTCGGCATGGGCCGCACCGACCCCAGCCGCCAACAAGGCCAGGCTCAGTGCAATGCCGGCTACGGGTTTCAGGTCGTCCGGCGTCATCCAAATCCCCAAGCGTTATCAAACCGGATCATAGCGGCTTTTGACGGCTCGTCCAGCGGCGGCTTGCCTGTCCGTTATTGGCGGATCGGCGACAAGGCGCCGACGGCCGGGCGCCCGCGACCGGACCGTCGGCCTTCGGCTGCGATTGCAGCCATGATTGGGGCAGTCTATAGATTTTGTTAACCAATACCGGCGAGTCTGCCGGGCAGGAATCAGGAGAGCGTGGCATGGCAGGCGTCAACAAGGTTATCATCATCGGCAATTTGGGGGCTGATCCCGAAGTGCGCAGTTTTCAGAACGGCGGCAAGGTGGTGAACCTGCGGATTGCCACCTCGGAAACCTGGCGCGACAAGGCCAGCGGCGAGCGCAAGGAAAAGACCGAGTGGCATTCGGTCAAGATCACCAACGAAGCCTTGGGCAAGATCGCCGAGCAGTATCTGAAAAAGGGCTCGACCGTTTACATTGAGGGACAGCTGGAAACCCGCAAGTGGCAGGACCAGTCTGGGGCCGATCGCTATACCACGGAAATCGTCGTCAAGCCGTTTCGGGGTGAGTTGACCCTGATGGGGGGGCGTGACAGCGGCGGTGGTCGTGAGAACAGCGGATATGAAGACCGCGGTGGCGATGAGTATCAGGGCGGCGGTCAGAGTGGCGGCGGGTCGTCGGGCGGCTATGGCGGCGGGGCGTCGCGGGGCGGCTCCTCGGGTGGCGGGGCGTCGGGCGGCGGTGGCGGCGCCGGTCGGTCGGACATCGACGACGAAATCCCGTTCTGATCCCGTTTCGGATGCCTGCTCTGGACCTTTGCCGATAATTCCCTATATATTCGGTCAACAACTAGGGTGAGGGCCAGATGAACCAGCAGCAGGATAAGATCGAAGGCGCTCCGCTGATCCGGCCATCGACCACGGACCATCCGTTGTACGAGTCGGTGGTCGAGGCGTGCCGCACGGTGTTTGACCCCGAAATCCCGGTGAACGTCTTTGACCTGGGGCTGATTTACACGATTGAAATCAACGATCAGGGTCAGGTTGCGATTGCGATGACCCTGACCGCCCCCGGCTGCCCTGTGGCCGGCGAGATGCCGGGTTGGGTGGGCGACGCTGTCGAATCAGTCGCCGGGGTCAGCCATGTTGATGTCCAGATGACCTTTGATCCCCCCTGGGGGATGGAGATGATGTCGGATGAGGCGCGGCTGGAAATGGGGTTCATGTAAGGCCTTTGGCTTGCCAGCCGTGAACGCAAGCCTTTTGGGTTGCAATCAAGGAAGGCAAGCCATATGACTTGCATATGATTACGGCCACAGTCCTGACAGGCGATCTGATCGGCGCGACCCTGGCGGGTCCTGCGCGGGTTGATCATGCGATGACGGTGATTGCCGGGGCGGCGGACCGTCTGGGCGCAGCATTTGCAAGACATCGTGGCGACGGTTGGCAGATGCTTTTGCCCGGACAGGGCGGGTTCCTGACGGCGGTGGTCTTTCTGACGGCGGACCTGGCGGCGGACCCGCAGGCCCTGCCCAGCCGCATCGCAATTGGCCTGGGGACGGCGCAGGTGCCGGCCACCGGTGGTTTGGCGGGGGCCAGCGGCACGGCCTTTGTCCAGTCGGGACGGGCGCTGGACAAGATGGCGGCGCAGGGTCGAACGCTGACCCTGGCGGGGACCGGCACCGATGACATCCAGCGCAGTCTGCTGGGGTTTGTCGAGGACCGGATGGCGCGCTGGTCGCCCGAGCAGGCCGAGGTGGTTGCCCTGAAGCTGCGCCCGGCGCCGCTGGACCCCGACAAGGGGCCGACGCAGGATGACATCGCCCGCGCCCTTGGCATCTCGCGGCAGGCGGTGGCGGCGCGGTTGCAGGCCGCCGGCTGGACGCTGATCCTGACCGCCTGCACCGCCTTTCACACCCACGCCTGGCCCGACGCCCAACACTTGCCTGAGGACTAAGATGACAGCCACCCTTGCCGCCCTGTTGTTCGCCCATGTGCTGGCCGATTTCGTGCTGCAAACCAGCGGAATGGTCGCCACCAAGCGGCATCCCGCGACGATGGCCTTGCATGGCGCGGTGGTGCTGGCGACGGTGGTGCTGGCGACGGGGGCGTGGTCGCCCTGGCTGGTGGCGCTGACGGCGGCGCATCTGGCGATTGATGCGGTCAAGACCTTTAGCGGCAAGGGTGGCACCTGGCCCTTCCTTGCCGATCAGGCGGCGCATCTGGCGACGCTGGTGGCGCTGGCGCTGTGGGTGCCGGGGTTGGTCGCGCAGGGGGTCTGGGCGCCCTGGCCGCTGGTGCCGTCCCTGATGGCGCTGGTGGCGGGGGCGGTGTTCACCACGCGGGCGGGCGGGTTTGCGGTGGGGTTGTTGATAGACCCCTGGGTCGCCTCGGCCCCGGCGGGCCTGCCGGGTGGGGGCCGCACGATTGGCAATCTGGAGCGGGGGTTGATCTTTTTGCTGGTGCTGACCGGTCAGGCCTCGAGCATCGGATTTCTGATCGCGGCCAAGTCGGTGCTGCGCTTTGGCAGCATCGCAAATGAGAAGGAGGTCAGCGAATATGTGATCATCGGCACCCTCGCCTCGTTTTGCTGGGCGATTGCGGCGGCCTTTGCCACGGTTGTGATGCTGAACGCGTTGCCGCCCCTTGGAATTCCCGACCTTTTGCCTTAGATTAGCCGCAACCAAGGAGCGTTCCCATGTTTGGCATTCCCGGCAAAGCGGCTGTGACCCTGACCCCAATGGCAATCCGCCAGATTGCCGGATTGATGGCGGAAAAGGGCAGCGAGGGCCTGCGCATTGGCGTCAAGAAGGGCGGCTGTGCGGGGATGGAATACACGATGGACTATGTCACATCGGTGAACCCGCTGGACGAGGTCGTGGAACAGGACGGGGCCCGCGTCCTGATTGCGCCGATGGCGCAGATGTTCCTGATTGGCACCGAGATCGACTATGAGGTTGATCTGCTGCATGCGGGCTTCAAGTTCCGCAACCCCAACGTGGCCGAGGCCTGCGGCTGCGGCGAATCCATCAAGTTCAAAGAATAGGGCAAGTTCAAGGAATAGGCGGCGAAAGGCTTGGCCTTTCCGCCCTGACCCGCTAACCCTGTGGCAAAATGGGGGTTGGCAATGCGTAAACTTGCGGCTGGAAACTGGAAGATGAACGGGCTGGCGGCCTCATTGGCCGAGGTGAGTGCGCTGAACGCGGCGCATTCCGCCCCGGTCTGCGAGATGTTGCTGTGCCCGCCCGCCACCTTGTTGGCGCAAATGGCTTGGGCGGCCAAGGGGTCGGCTTTGGCTGTGGGCGGGCAGGATTGCCACCCGGATGCAGGCGGGGCGCACACGGGCGACATTTCGGCGGCGATGCTGAAGGATGCCGGGGCCAGCTATGTCATTCTGGGCCATTCCGAACGCCGGGCGGATCATGGCGAGAGCGATGCGCTGGTGCGCGCCAAGGCTGGCGCTGCCTTGGCGGCGGGGCTGGTGGCCATCGTCTGCGTGGGCGAGACCGAGGCGCAGCGCGATGCGGGGCAGACGCTGGACGTGATTGGCGCACAACTGGACGGGTCGGTGCCCGATGGCGCAACGGCGGCAACGCTGGTGGTGGCCTATGAGCCGGTCTGGGCGATTGGCACGGGCCGCACGCCGACCATTCCGCAGATTGCCGAGGTGCACGCCTTTTTGCGCGACCGTCTGACGGCCCGGATCGGGGCCGAGGCGGCGGGGGTGCGGCTGCTGTATGGCGGGTCGGTCAAGCCCAGCAATGCGGTCGAGATTTTCGCGGTGCCCCATGTCGATGGCGCGCTGGTGGGCGGGGCCAGCCTGAAGGCCGCCGATTTCGGCGCCATCGTCACGGCCCTTTCCGCCGCCTGACTGCCCTGCCCTGTCGCCCGTGGAACAGCCACGGGCCGGCCTCCAGATCAGATTGCCCTCATGACCGCATCCTATGCCCCCGCCGCCAACCCGTGGCGCGCCCATCTGATCTGCATGGCCGCGATGGTCTGCTGGAGCACGGGCCTGCCTGCCAACACCTATCTGATGCCGACGCTGCATCCCCTGCCGCTGGCGGGGCTGCGCTTCATGATCGCGGCGCTGGTGCTGTTGCCGTTCTGGCTGGCCTTTGACGGCTGGGCCGCGCTGAGGGATGCCAACTGGCGCAACGGGCTGATGGCGGGCAGCGCGATTGGCTTTGGCGGGTCGCTGGTCATTCTGGGGCAGGCCTGGACCGACCCGGTGACGGTGGCAGTGATTGCCGCCGCCCTGCCGGTGATTGGCCTTGGGACCGAGATTGCGCTGGACGGCCGCAAGATGACGCTGGCGCTGGGCCTGGGGTTGGCACTGGCGGTGGCCGGCGGGATCATGGCACTGGGCACCCAGGCCACAGGGATCAGCTTTGGTCTGGGGGCGCTGCTGTGCGCGTTGTCGGCGGTGTTTTATACGCTGGGGTCGCGCTGGACGATCACCGGACTGCCGGGGATGAGTCATCTGGGCCGCACCACGATCACCATGGTGGGCGGGGGATTGGCGGCCTGTCTGGTGTGGCTGGTGGCGCAACCGCTGGGCCTGACCCCGCCGCCTGATTTCGGCGCGATGGGAACAAACGCGTGGGTCGCGCTTTTGGTCTTTGTGGTGGGCTCTTTGGTGTTCAGCCAGATCTTGTGGGTGACGGCGGTGAGTTCGCTGGGCGTCGGCATGGCCGGGTTGCACATCAACGCGACGCCGTTTTATGTCATGCTGATTGCGATGGGTCTGGGCGGATCGTGGAACTGGTGGCAGGCCGGTGGGGCGGCGCTGGTGGGCGTCGGCGTGATCGTGGCACAAGGGCTGTGGAAGGCAAGGGGCCAGGATGCAAATATTTGATCAATCGCCCAAGGATCCGGCCTTTGTGCAGGACCCCTATCCGTTCTATGAACGCGCCCGCAAGGCGGGGCCGTTCTTTCATTGGACGGATTACAACATGGTCTGCACCGGCAACGCCGCTGCGGTGAACGCCATTTTTCGCGACCGACGCATGGGCCGCGAAAGCCCCGAGCCGCTGCACTACCCACCACATCTGGCGCCATTCTATGCGGTCGAGGCGCATTCCATGCTGGAACTGGAGCCGCCGCGCCACACCCGCCTGCGCAGCCTGGTCCTGCGCGCCTTCACCTCGCGGCGCATCAACGCGCTGCTGCCCGAGATCACCACCCTGTCCCACCAGCTGATTGACGGCTTTCCGGCAGGGGCGTTTGATCTGTTGCAGCATTTTGGCCAAAAGCTGCCCGTGATCATCATTGCCCGCCTGCTGGGCGTGCCCGAGGCGATGTCGGAGGATCTGCTCAAATGGTCCAACGCCATGGTCGGCATGTATATGGCCGGTCGCGACCGCGCCCGCGAGGACCGTGCGATTGCCGCGACCGAGGCCTTTGTCGCCTTCATGCGCGCCTATGTCGAGGAACGTCGCGCCCATCCCGCCGATGACCTGATCACCCACCTGATTGCGGCGGAAAGCGGGGGCGAACGGCTGACGACGGATGAACTTATCACAACCTGCATCCTTTTGCTGAACGCGGGCCACGAGGCGACGGTGCACACCATCGGCAATGGGGTGAAAACCCTGCTGGAAACCGGCACGCAAAGCGCCCTTGGCAACCCCGAACCGGCGGTCGAGGAAATCCTGCGCTTTGACCCCGCGCTGCACATGTTCACCCGCTGGGCCTATGAGGATGTCGAGGTGATGGGCCACACCTTTCACCGCGGCGATCAGGTCGCGCTGCTCTTGGCCGCTGCCAACCGCGACCCCGGCGTCTGGGACGCGCCCGGCAGCTTTGACCCCAAACGCCACGTCAGAACGAATGTCACCTTTGGCGGCGGTTTGCATTTCTGCGTCGGTGCCCCGCTGGCCCGGCTGGAGCTGCAAACCGCCCTGCCGATCCTGTTTGACCGCTGCCCCGGCCTGCGCCTGACCGAGGCGCCGAGTTATGCCGATGTCTATCATTTCCACGGGCTGAAACGCCTGATGGTCACACGGGACTAGTCACTCACAAAGGCAGGGCGGTGGTCATCTTGATTTCTTCCATGCTCAGCAGTGCCGTCACGTTGTAGATCTTCACTTCCGAAATCAGCGCCTGATAAAAGGCGTCATAGGCGCGGGCGTTCTTGACCCAGACTTTCAGGATATAGTCGACATCCCCCGCCAGCCGGTGCGCCTCCAACACCTCGGGGCGCCGCTGCACGACGTCCAGAAAGCGGTGCTCCCACCCCGCCTCATGTTCGGAGGTGCGGATCAGGACGAAAAAGCACGCCTCCAGCCCCAGCTCTTCGGGGTCCAGGATCGCGGTCTGGCGTTTGATCACGCCCTGTTCACGCATCCGCCGGATGCGGTTCCAGACGGGGGTCTTGGAACTGCCGACCTTGCGGGCGATTTCGTCCAAGGATTGCTCGGCATCCTCTTGCAACTGCCCAAGGATTTTCCGGTCCAGCTCATCCAACTGGGCTGCCATTCGCCTGTTCCCCCGTTTTGCGGAATGTGGTTCCGTCTGGCGTCGTTATCAGAACAAACGTCCTTATTGGCAAGGGTCACTGGCCTAAAGGTGGGAAAATATTCTATATTAAGGGTTCAAAACACAGGACTGCACCCATGCCCCCCCTGCCCCACCCCGTTATCTTTGCCGGCGCTGGCCCCGGTGCGGCCAATCATCTGACATTGGGCGCCTTGCGAGCCTTGCAGGCGGCGGAGGTTGTGATTCATGACCGGCTGGTGGGGCCGGAAATTCTGGCGCTGATCCCGGCGGCCACACGCCGGATCGACATGGGCAAAGAGGGGTTCGGCCCCTCGACCGCCCAAGGCGTGATCAACGCGACGCTGGTGGCCGAGGCGCTGACGGGGGCCCGCGTCGTGCGGCTGAAGGGCGGCGACTGCGGCATCTTTGGCCGTCTGGACGAGGAGATCGAGGCGTTAGAGGCGGCGGGGATTGGATTTGCCATCCTGCCGGGCCTGACCTCGGCCACTGTGGCCGCCGCCAGCATCGGGCAAAGCCTGACGCGGCGGGGGCGCAATGCGGCGCTGCGCATCGTCACCGGCCATGACATGGACGGCTTTGCCGATCAGGACTGGCGCGGGATGGCCGCGGCGGGTCACGTCACGGCCATCTACATGGGCAAGAAATCGGCGCGCTTCATCCAAGGCCGCCTGATGATGCATGGCGCGGATGCGGCCACCGCCGTCACCTTGGTCGAAAACGTCTCGCGCCCCGACCAGCGCATTCTGGCCGCCACCTTGGCCACCCTGTCCGAGGCGGCATCCGTCTTGTCGGGCCCCGCCGTCATTCTGCTGGGACTGGCCCCGCGTCAGGCCCGCACCGCAATCACCGAACTCAAGGAAGCCCGCGCATGAGCCGCTTTACCCCCAAGGTCGTGACCGCCAATCTGCTGCGTGAGGGCGATGTGGTCTACCTGACCACCGATGACCGCTGGACACCCCACCACCACGAGGCCGAGTTGATCGAGGATGAGGCCCATGCCCAGATGCGCCTGCTGCATGGCGCGGCGCAGCGTCTGGTGATCGTCGGCGCTTACCTTGCCGACGCCAAGGCTGGCCCGAACGGCCCCGAACCCACCCATTTCCGCGAGGCGTTCCGCACGCGCGGCCCTTCGAACTATCACCACGGCAAGCAGGCGGACCTTACGAATGTATAGCTATAACGACTTTGACGAGGCCTTTGTCCGCACCCGTGTGGCGCAGTTCACCGATCAGGTCGAACGCCGTCTGGACGGCTCGCTGACCGAGGACGAGTTTCGCCCGCTGCGCCTGATGAACGGCCTGTATCTGCAACTGCACGCCTATATGCTGCGGGTCGCGATCCCTTACGGCACGCTGAACCCCGGCCAGATGCGCCAGTTGGCGCTGATTGCGGACACTTGGGACAAGGGCTATGGCCACTTTACCACCCGGCAGAACATCCAGTTCAACTGGCCGAAACTGCCCGACGTGCCCGCCATCCTGGGGGCCTTGGCCGATGTGGAAATGCACGCCATCCAGACCAGCGGCAACTGTGTGCGCAACGTCACCGCCGATCATTTCGCGGGCGCTGCGGCGGATGAGATCGAGGACCCCCGCCCCTATGCCGAACTGCTGCGCCAATGGTCCACCGACCATCCGGAGTTCCAGTTCCTGCCGCGCAAGTTCAAGATCGCCATCACCGGCAGCCCCAATGACCGCGCCGTCACCGCAGCCCATGACATCGGGTTGCGGATGACGCGGCAGAATGGCGAGCCGGGCTTTCAGGTGCTGGTTGGCGGCGGTCTGGGCCGCACCCCCTTTGTCGGCCATATGGTGCGCGATTTCCTGCCCGTGGCGGACCTGTTGCCTTACGTCGAGGCGGTCCTGTCGGTCTATAACGTCCTTGGCCGCCGCGATAACAAATACAAGGCGCGCATCAAGATCACCGTGCATGAGACGGGCAAAGCCGAGATCACCCGGATGATCGAAGAGCGGTTTGCCGAGATCAAGCCGCTGTTCGGCGG
>CAMBWO010000072.1 GCA_945871285.1 Pseudorhodobacter antarcticus
TGACCCAGCACATTGGGCCCCGGCGCAATACGGCGCACCGCCAGATCGTGCAGCCCCCAGCACAGCGCCGAAATCAGCCCCAACATCACCGCCATCATCGTCGTTCTCGCTTCTTCTTGCGTCCAGCCGTCAAGCGCATTATTCTTCAGAATGAACAAGTTTCACAGTCAATAAAACTGTTCCAGAGGTGCCGCGATGCTTGACAGCCCTTATCCCCGGGTTTTACCCGGCCCGCCGCGCCCCAGCCGCATCCTGACACCCCATGGGCTGATCCGCCAGTCGGGCCGCGAACGGCATGTGGTGCCGGGCGGCGCTGCGCTGCTGCTGGCGGTGCAGGCGGGCGATCTGGTGCAGGTGGTCAATGACGAAGGCGCGCAGCCGTGCGATCTGGTTGCGGCGGGGTTGGATGGGGTGATCGACGCCGGCGTCATGGGCCGGACGGCCAACATCTCGGGCGAGGGGGTCAGGGCGCTGGCGACGGGGCCGTTGCGGCAGGCGCTGGCGCGGCGGCAGATCGACCTGGGCACCGCCGGGGCGATCCGGCTGTTTGACCTGGCCACCCTGCCCAAAGCGCACGAAACTCTGACGGCGACCCGCGACGGTCATCTGATCATTGCCGCCCCCGGCCTGCCGATGTCGCCCTGGGCGCAGGACACTGCCACGCCGCTGACCGTGCACATCACCCGCGCCAACCCGGCCCTGAAACCGCTGTTCGACCTGCCCGACCCGCTGGCCGACCCTTTGCAGGACATCCGCGTTAAATCGTCAACGGCCAGCGCCTATCACGTCAAGGCGGGTGAGTTCATCCAGATCATCGACGTCGATGGCCGCCAGATGACGGATTTTCAATGCTTTTCCGCCCGCAAGATTGACGCGGGCTTGCAGCGCCCGCTGGATGTGACCACCTCGCGCACCTTCATGGGGCACGCCTATTCGATGCCCGGCCTGCATTCGAAATACTTCGATCAGGATTTTGAGCCGCTGGTCGAGGTGTATCAGGACACCGTCGGCCGCCACGATGCCTTTGCCATGGCGTGCAGCCCGAAATATTATGACGACATCGGCTATCCGGGCCACACCAACTGTTCGGACAACTTCAACTTCGCCCTACAAGGCACTGGTGTTGAAGGCAGACCCGGCTGGATGGCGGTCAATTTCTTTTACAACACCTGGATGGATGCACATGGGGTTTTGAGCAGCGACGAGGCATGGTCGCGGCCCGGTGATTTTGTGATGATGCGGGCGCTGACGGACCTGATCTGTGTGTCGTCGGCCTGTCCGGATGACACGACGGCGGGCAATGGCTGGAACCCGACCGACATCCATGTGCGGGTTTATTCTGATACGGAAACCTTTTCCCGCGCTGTTGCCTGGCGCACGACCCCTGATGCGGAGCCGAAGATGAGCAAAGAGACCGCCTTTCATTCCCGCACCAGCGCCCTGACCCGCAACATGGTGGAGTATAAAGGCTATTGGTTGCCGCAGGCCTACCGCGAGGGGCCGATTGCGGAATATTGGGCCTGCCGGGAAAAGGTGGCGGTGATTGACCTGTCGCCCCTGCGCAAGTGGGAAATTACCGGGCCTGACAGTGAGGCGCTGCTGCAATATTGCCTGACCCGTGACGTCAAGAAACTGTCGCAAGGCCAGATCGTCTATTCCGCGATGTGCTATGAGCATGGCGGCATGATCGACGATGGCACGCTGTTCCGTCTGGGGCAGGACAATTTCCGCTGGATCGGCGGGGATGAGTTTGGCGGGGTCTGGCTGCGCGATCAGGCCGAAAAGCTGGGGTTGAAGGTGCTGGTGCGGTCGTCCACCGATCAGTTGCACAACATCGCGGTGCAGGGGCCGAATTCGCGGGAGTTGCTTAGCCGCATCATCTGGACGGCGGTTACCCAACCCGCGGTCACCGAACTGGGCTGGTTCCGCTTTGCCGTGGCCCGTTTGGGCGGGCCGACCGGCGCGCCTTTGGTCGTGTCGCGCACCGGCTATACCGGCGAGTTGGGCTATGAGGTTTTCTGCCACCCCAAGGATGCCGAGGCGGTTTATGATGCCGTGATGGCGGCGGGGGCCGATCTGGGCGTGCAGCCCATGGGTCTGGCCGCGCTGGACATGGTGCGGATCGAGGCGGGGCTGATCTTTGCCGGATACGACTTCAGCGACCAGACCGACCCGTTCGAGGCTGGCATCGGCTTTACCGTGCCGCTGAAATCGAAACCCGATGATTTCATCGGCCGCGATGCCCTGATCCGCCGCAAGGAGCATCCACGGGCCAAGTTCATCGGGCTGGACATCGACTCTGCCGTGACCGTGGGCCACGGCGACCCGGTCCACATTGGGCGGGCGCAGGTGGGCGTGGTTTGCTCGGCCATGCGTTCGCCCCTGTTGGGCAAGCAAATCGCGCTGGCCCGGATCGATCTGGCCCATGCCGAGGTTGGCACGAGCGTCGAGGTGGGCAAACTGGACGGCCAGCAAAAACGCTTGCCCGCCACCGTGGTCGCCCTGTCGCATTACGACCCGAAAAAGACCCGGCCGCAAAGTTGATGGAACCGATGATCGACCAGATCGGCGGCGAGGCCAAGGTGATGGACCTGGTGACGCAGTTCTATGACCTGATCGAGACCTTGCCGCAGGGTCAGGCGATTGTGACCCTGCATTTGCAGGGGCACGGTCTGGCCCATGTCCGGCCCGCGCAGTTCGACTTTCTGTGCGGGTTCTTTGGCGGGCGGCGCTATTATGCCGAACAGCATGGCCACATGAACCTGCGCGAGATCCACGCCCATGTCGCGATCCGGGCCGAGGATGCCGAAAACTGGCTAACGGTGATGGATATGGCGCTGGTCGATACCAAGGTGGCCGACCCGATGAAGGGCCAGATCATGGCCACCTTTCGCAGGGCGGCGATGATGCTTGTGAACACTGTCTGAAATCTGTTCGCTGATGTCGGAAAACGCGCCATGTTGCGGGCCAAGGGCGCGCTACATCAGGACAAAGAGTGGAGACGGTGATGCGCTATTCCGGCTGGCGGATATTGAAAGAGGCCCTGACCGGCCACAAGGGCTGGACCGCCGCCTGGCGCGACCCGGAACCGCAACCCGCCTATGATTACATCATCGTCGGCGGTGGCGGGCATGGTCTGGCGACCGCCTATTATCTGGCGAAAGAGTTCAAGCAGGCGCGGATTGCCGTGCTGGAAAAGGGCTATCTGGGGGGCGGCAATGTGGGCCGCAACACCACGATCATCCGCAGCAATTATCTGCTGGACGGCAATGAGCCGTTCTATGAGTTTTCGCTGAAGCTGTGGGAGGGGTTGGAGCAGGATTTCAACTATAACGCCATGGTGTCGCAGCGCGGCATCCTGAACCTGATCCACACCGATGGCCAAAGGGATGCCTTCACCCGGCGCGGCAACTCCATGATCCTGCATGGCGCGGATGCGGAATACCTGACGCGGGACCAGATCCGCCAGATGTATCCATTTCTGAACTTCGACAACGCCCGCTTCCCGATCAAGGGCGGTTTGGCCCAGCGGCGCGGTGGCACGGTGCGGCATGACGCCGTCGCCTGGGGCTATGCCCGGGGGGCCGACATGCGTGGCGTGGACCTGATCCAGAACTGCGAAGTGACGGGGATGCGGATTGAGGGTGGCCGGATTCTGGGCGTGGAAACCTCGCGTGGGTTCATCGGGGCCAAGAAGGTCGGGGTTGCGGTGGCGGGGTCTTCGTCGCGGGTGATGGCCCATGCCGGGATGCGCCTGCCGATGGAAAGCCATGTCTTGCAGGCCTTTGTGTCCGAGGGGTTGAAGCCGCTGATCGACGGTGTGATGACCTTTGGAGCGGGGCATTTCTATGTGTCGCAGTCGGACAAGGGCGGGTTGGTCTTTGGCGGCGATATCGACGGCTACAACTCCTACGCCCAGCGCGGCAACCTGCCGGTGATCGAGGATGTGGCCGAGGGGGGCATGGCGCTGATGCCGATGATCGGCCGGGCACGTTTGCTGCGCACCTGGGGCGGGATCATGGACATGTCGATGGACGGCTCGCCTATCATCGACAAGACACATATCGACGGCCTCTATTTCAACGGCGGCTGGTGCTATGGCGGGTTCAAGGCGACCCCGGCCTCGGGCTGGTGCTTTGCCCACCTGCTGGCCACCGACACGCCGCACAAAACCGCCACAGCCTACCGTTTTGATCGCTTCCTCAAGGGGTTGATGATCGACGAAAAGGGCCAGGGCAACACACCGAACCTGCATTGAGGGGCCAGATGAGCATTTTCAGCAAAAGTGGGAACCGGTTTTGCGGTTCGAAAATGCGAAAAGGAAACCTCGCATGATCATCAACCACCCCCTCCTCGGCCCCCGCGATGCGCAAGAGTTCGTCTATCTGGGCGACGCCGCGCTGATGAACCGCCCTGACGGGCTGACCGCCTCGTTGCAAGAGATGCACGACTACGCCTATCTGCGCGACAACCCCGCAGGCCTGCACCGCGAGCTTTGGTATCACGAACAGGGCGACCGGTCCTGGCTGGTCGTCACCCGCAACACCGTGACCCATGAGATCACCGCCGTCGAATTGGCCCGCGACGTGGCCCGCGCACAAGGCCGCTCCAAATGACCCAAACCAACCGCATCGCTGGCGGCCAGATCGACCGCAGCCAAACCCTGCGCTTTCATTTCGACGGCTTGCCCTATAGCGGCCACCCCGGCGACACCCTCGCCTCCGCCCTGCTGGCCAATGGCGTCCGCCTGATGGGCCGCAGCTTCAAATACCACCGCCCGCGTGGGCCGTTGTCGGCAGGGTCCGAGGAGCCGAATGCGCTGGTGCAACTGCGCTCTGGCGCCCGGCAGGAACCCAACACCCGCGCCACGGTGGCCGAGTTGTTCGACGGGCTGACCGCCACCAGCCAGAACGCCTGGCCCAGCCTGAAATTCGACGCGCTGGCGATCAACGACCGTTTCAACACGTTCTTCACCGCCGGGTTCTACTACAAAACTTTCATGTGGCCTGCGGCGTTCTGGGAAAAGGTCTATGAACCCATCATCCGCCGCGCCGCGGGCTTGGGTGCCCTCAGCACGCTTGAGGACCCCGATTGCTACGACAAGGGCTTCCTGCACTGCGACCTGCTGGTCATCGGGGCCGGCCCCGCGGGCCTGCAAGCGGCCCTGACCGCAGGCCGATCAGGTGCCCGCGTCATCCTTGCGGATGAGGATTTCCGCATGGGCGGCCGCCTGAACGCTGAAACCTTTGGCATCGGCGACCAGACCGGGGCCGATTGGGCTGCTGCCACAGTGGCGGAACTGGCTACCATGCCGAACGTCCGCCTGATGGCCCGCACCACCATACTGGCTGCGATGGATCACGGCATCTATTCCGCCGTCGAACGGGTCAGCGACCATCTGCCCGAACCGCTGCCCAACAAACCCCGCCAGACCCTGTGGCGCATCTACAGCCGCAAGGCGATCCTGACCGCCGGTGCCACTGAACGCCCCATCCCTTTTGAAAACAACGACCGCCCCGGCATCCTGCTGGCGGGGTCGCTTCGTGCCTATGCCAACCGCTGGGGCGTGACCGTGGGCGACCGCGTGGCCGTTTTCACCAACAATGACGACGGCTTGCGCACCGCCACCGACCTGCAAGCCAAAGGCGTGGACGTGGTTGCCGTGATCGACACCCGTCCCGGCGGCCCCCTGCTGCCCGGCATCCGCCACCTGCAAGGGGCCGAGGTGATTGACAGCGCAGGCCGCCTTGGCCTGCAATCCATCACCATCCGCGACGCCAAGGGCCGCGTTGAAACCATCGCCTGCACCGCCCTTGGCACCACGGGCGGCTGGAACCCCAATCTCAACATCGCCAGCCACCACCGTTCCAAACCGGAGTGGAGCGATACCCTCGCCACCTTCCTGCCCGGCGCTGGCGGCCCCGCCAACCTGACCTCTGCCGGGGCCGCAGCGGGCCTGTTCTCGACCCACGCCGCCCTCGCCTCGGGCGACGAAACCGCCCGCGCCGCGCTGGAAACCCTCGGAATCACCGCCCCCGCCCAAACCCTGCCACAGGCCGAGGACGCTCCGGTTGCCATCACCCCGCACTGGTATGTCAAGGGGTCTGCCCGCGCCTGGGTCGATCTGCAAAACGATGTCACGATCAAGGACATCAAACTGGCCCATCAGGAAAACTTTGCAGGCGTCGAGCATCTGAAACGCTATACCACCCTTGGCATGGCCACCGATCAGGGCAAGACCGGCAATACCATCGGCCTGGCCGTCATGGCCGAACTGACCGGCCAATCCATCCCCGCCACTGGCACCACCACCTACCGCCCGCCCTATACCCCCGTTTCGATGGGCGCGCTGGCGGGCCGGGGCAGGGGGCAAGAGTTCAAACCCAAACGCCTGACCCCCAGCCACAAATGGGCCGCCGAACAGGGTGCGATCTTTGTCGAGGTCGGCTACTGGCTGCGCACCCAGTGGCTGCCCCGTCCGGGGGAAACCACTTGGCGGGAGTCGGTGGACCGCGAGGTCCTGCAAACCCGCAAATCGGTGGGCATCTGTGACGTGACCACCCTGGGCAAGATCGACATTCAGGGCACCGATGCCGGGGCCTTCCTCGACCGCGTCTATGCCAACACGTTCAGCACACTTGCCGTCGGCAAATGCCGCTACGGGCTGATGCTGCGCGAGGATGGCATCGTGTTCGACGACGGCACGACCGCCCGCATGGGGCCGAACGAATACGTGATGACCACCACCACCGCCAATGCGGTGACCGTGTTCCGCCACCTTGAATTCTGCCGCCAGTGCCTGTGGCCCGACATGGATGTGCAACTGATCTCGACCACCGAGGCCTGGGCGCAATATTCGGTCGCGGGCCCCAACGCCCGCAAACTGCTGCAAAAACTGGTCGATCAGGACATCTCCGACGCCGCCTTCCCCTATATGGGCGCAGGTGAAATCACCGTCCAGGGCACCCATGCCCGCCTGTTCCGCATCTCGTTCTCGGGCGAACTCGCCTACGAAATCGCCGTTCCCACCCGCTATGGCGATGCCCTGATCCGCGCGCTGGTCACGGCGGGTGAGGAGTTTGACGCGGTTGTCTATGGCACCGAAGCCCTCGGCGTCATGCGCATCGAAAAGGGCCATGTCGCGGGCAACGAACTCAACGGCCAGTCCACCGCGCTGAACATGGGTCTGGGCAAGATGGTCAGCCGCAAAAAGGATGCCATCGGCGTCGCCCTCTCTGCCCGCGAGGGCCTGACCAAAGACGACGGTCTGCGCCTTGTCGGTGTCAAGCCGGTCGACCATAGCAAAGCCATGCAGGCCGGGTCGCATTTCCTGAAAACCGGGGCCGAACCCACCGCCGCCCATGATGACGGCTGGCTCACCTCGATGATCTACAGCCCCCATATGGGCCATCACATCGCCTTGGGCTACCTGCGCAACGGCACCAACCGCATCGGCGAAAAGATGCGCGTCGTGAACCTGCTGAACAAAACCGAGGTCGAGGTTGAAATCGTAAGCCCCCACTTCATCGACCCCGAAGGGAGCCGCCTGCGTGCTTGAACCCCTGTCCCCCCTCGGCCACGCCGTGCCCGAAGCCACCACCATCGGCCCCTTCACCATAACCGAACGCACCGACACGGCGCTCGCCTCGCTGGCCATCCGCTACGGCCGTGCCGCCGATGTCACCGCCACCGCCGCGGCCGCCGGTATCCCGCTGCCCAAACCGGGCCGCCATGAAATCCAAACCCTTGCCGCCTTCTGGCTCGCCCCCGATATGTGGATGATCGAGGCCCCCTTTGTCCCGCATGAGGACATTCGTGCCCACCTCCTGACCCTCTTCCACGACGCCGCTTCTATCACCGAACAGACCGACGCCTGGGTCCGCCTTGACCTGACGGCCCCGGATCTGCCCGCCCTGATGGAACGCTTGTGCAATACCGACCTGCGCGCCGCCCCGGTGGGTTTCGCCACCCGTACCGTCATCGACCATCTGGGCTGCTACCTGATCAAACGTTCGGACCGCGACATCACCCTTTATGGCCCGCGCTCCTCGGCGCAAACCCTGCACCATGCCCTGACCGTGGCCGCCCTGTCCCTGACCTGACCTTTCATATTGGCCCAAATATCCCCGCCGGAGGCTCTTTGACCGCCACAAGCTTGCCGGACCCGATTTTTTACCTATAGTAAACAAAGACCGACTTACGAGGGCGCCATGACTGACGAAGCCATCCCCTTTGTTCCCCGCGGCAAACCGGCCTTCAATCAGGACCCGCACCGGGTCCGCGACATCACCGAACGCAACCTCGAGGCGGCGATTGGCCGCGAGGTGCGGGCGTTCCGCCGCCAGCAGGGGCTGACGGTGGCCGACCTTGCCCAGATCACGGGCCTGTCGATCGGGATGCTGTCCAAGATCGAAAACGGCATCACCTCGCCGTCGCTGACCACGCTTCAGGTCCTCAGCCATGCCTTCTCGGTGCCCGTCACCGCCTTCTTCAAAAGCTATGAGGAGCGGCGCGAGGTTCAGCATGTCAAGGCGGGCGACCATGTCGAGATTGAACGCCGCGGCACCCGTGCGGGGCACCAGTATAACCTGCTGGGCCACATCGGGTCCAACTCTTCGGGTGTCGTGGTGGAACCCTATCTGATCAGCCTCAGCACCGAATCCGACACCTTCCCCACCTTTCAGCATGAGGGGCTCGAGATGCTTTACATGCTGGAAGGCGAGGTGACCTACCGGCACGGCGACCAGTTGTTCCACCTCAAACCCGGCGACAGCCTGTTCTTTGACGCCGACGCCCGCCATGGCCCCGAGGTGCTGAACGTCCTGCCCGCCCGCTATCTGTCGGTGATCTGCTACCCGCAGGGTTAAAGCGGATTTCCTTCAATCTGATTCAGATTGAAGGAAATTCAAGACAGGTATGCCATTGGTCGCGTTATTCTAAGCCTGCCAGACCGTTGCCCGGATTCGCGCCGTCTTGTAGGCGTCCAGGATCGACATCGCATAGACGAACAGCCCGCCCGAGAGCTTGCCCACCCAGGACACCTCGGGCGCGGCGGTCATCAGCGTGAATCCCCCCAACAGCACCATGAAGAACAGGAACATCATCCCGCGCAGGGGCTGGCGGTTCCAGACCTGACCACTGCCGACGAGCAGAATGGCGGCCACCAGCACAAGATAGGGGTTCGGCGGTTTAGGCATGGGTGGTTTCCTTTGCAGCAAGATCGGCGCTCAGATGCAGCAGGGCGCGCAGATGCGGGATCAGTTGGTCGGGCGACAGCGGCACTTGGCCCAGTTCGGCATCGCGGAACAGCAGATAGCCGCCCCGCTCGGCCTCATCCGCCAGGATCACCAGCCGCAACGCCTGGGGCGCAATCACCAGTTCCTTGACCACCCCCGACGCGAACAACGCCCCCTGCGCCGCCACCAGCGCCGCATCGGGCAGGGCGGCGGCCGTGCTGCACCGCAGGGCGCAGAACGCGGGAAACCCCGGCGGCAAGGCCACTGTGACCGGCATCTGGTCAAAGCGGGAAAAGATGCTGTCCTGTCCCGGGCGGGCCATGATATGCACCTCGCCGGCCACCGGCATCGGCTCGGTCAATGTGATCAGCACCCACAGGACTGGCAGTTTGCGAAAGGTCAGCGTATCGGGCACCGCCTGCACATCGAACCGCGCCCCGTTCCAGACCCCTGACATCCGCGCAAAGCCCGACGGCTCGACCCGCTGACGGCTGTCCAAAAACAACCCCGCCACGGCCGCAAAATACCCCGCCCGCGCGGCAACCCGCGCCCGTCCGGCCCGCACCAGCCGTGCCAGCAACCACAGCGCCAGCACGGCCAGCCCCAGCGTCATCAAACCTGCGGAAAACGTCACCTGTCACCCTTTCAAAATCAGATGGCCCGCCGGTCGGGCGGGCCACCTGCAGATCAATAGCCCTTTGGCCGTGGCCAGGGCATGGTGAACTGCGCCCCCCGGTTCACGAAGCGGTAGCGCCAGAAGTGGAACCACAGCGACACCACGACATAGAACAGGATCATCGCAATCAACTGCGTGCCGTAGCCCAGGAACACCGCGACATAGGTGATCGCGCACAAGGCCAGCAGCACATAGGCGGGCAGCGGGTGGAACGGATGCTCATACCCCCGCTTGATGCTGTCCAAGGGCCATTTGCGCCGGAACAGGATCACGTTCAGCGGCATGAAGGTATAGCCCAGCAGCCCCGACAGGATCGAGAAGGTGATCACCTGATCCAAAGGAGCGCCCAAGGCAAAGATCAGCGCGATGGGCACCAGAAAGATGATCGACCGATACGGCGTGCGATATTTCGGATGCACCGCGCCGAACCACTTCGGCAGATAGCGGTCCCGTCCCATCGAAAACCACGCCCGGCTGGCGTCATTGATACAGCCGTTGGCCGAGGCCAGCGTGGCAAACAGGGTGCCAAAGCCCAAAAGCCACACCAACCCCGTGCTGCCCGACAGACGTGCCGCATCAAACAGCGGCGCCACCGACCCGTTCACGCCGTCGCCCAGAAACTCCCACGGCAGGATGCCGGTGCAGATATACCAGGTCAGCGTGGCCGCGATCAGCAGCGTCATGATGCCTGCCAGCGTGCCAAAGGGCAGGGCGCGGGCGGGGGAGCGGACCTCTTCCGCCGCCTGGGTGGTGCCCTCGATCCCCAGGTAGAACCACAGACCAAAGTGCATGGCGGCCAGGATGCCAAGGGTGCCATAGGGCAGGGCGGCCTGCCCCTCCATCAAGGCGGCATGGTTCATGATGCCGGTCCCGATGATGCCCGAGGTGGCAAAGAACAGCACGATGATCGCGACAAAGGCCACAGCAGTGATGACCAGATTGAAGGTCAGCGTCGCCAGAACCCCGCGATAGTTCAACCAGGCCAGGAACATGATGACCAGAATGATGAACGGCCGCTGGTCCAGCACCCCCTCATACCCCGTCATCCCCGCCACGACCGAGACGAGATACCCCGCCGTGATCGCATTGCCCGCCTCCAGCATGGTATAGGCGAACACCAGATACAGGCCGACGTTGAACGCCATCAACGGCCCGATGATGTGCTTGGCCTGGGTGTATTGCCCCCCGGCGGCGGCCACGGTCGAGGTGACTTCGCTGTCGATCATCGCGACGCAAGTGTAGAGGATGCCCGCAAACCAACAGGCAATCAGCGCGGCATAGGCCCCGCCTTTGCCCACGGCAAAGTTCCAGCCCATATACTCGCCGACCAGCACGATGCCGACGCCCAGCGCCCAGACATGGGCCGGCCCCAGCACGCGCAGCAGGCCGACCTTGGTGCCATGCGGCCCCATCCCGTCCATGACTTTCGAGGTGATATCGGTGTTTGCCATGTCTCAGCCCCTCCGGTCTTCGGACATGGCTTCCAACTCGCCCTCGCGGGACGAGGTCAGCACCTCTTCGGAATTGGTGCTGTCGGTCTTGATCCAGTCCGCAATCATCAGCACCCCAAACAGCGCAGACAGCGCCCAGGCACCGTATTCAATGATATTCCAGGTTGCCATGGCGCTATTCCCCGAATTTTTCGTTGATGACGTCTTTGTATTCCTGCTCAGACAGCCGCAGCATGATCACGAAATAGCCAATGATCAGCACCGCCATCAGGATCAGGCTGCTCCATTCAAAGGAATAGTCGAACCGCGCCAGGATCAGGTCATGTGCCGTGGCCGGGGTATAGCCCAGCGCCTCGTATTGCGCGGCCTGCACCGCGGTCTGGCCCAGCGTCTCCCATGTCGGGTTTTCAACCGGGGTCGCGACCACCTTGGCCGCACCCGACAGGCCCATGCGCAACGGCACGAACAACGCGCCCAGCGACAGGCCCAGCAGGACCACCACGTCGATCAGCTGGCCGATCTTGCTTTGCTCGGGGGGGGTGTATCTGGCCATGGCCTACCCCCTGGTCCGGCGGGCTTCATCAAGGAACTTGATGTCCAGCCCATACATGAAATCGCGGTCGTCGCGGTAATGCTTCAGCATGGCCATGATCGCGGCGGTGTTGAACACCAAAATCACCGCCCCCGCCGCCAGCAACAACACCCGCGCCCCGCCGCTGGGTGCCAGGTCCCATGTCCCGATCGCCACAAAAATCAGCGCGAGCCACAGCCCCAACACAAAGCCCCAGGCGATGCGCACGTCACTGCGATGCATCGCCGCAATCCTGTCCTTCAGGTCTGTCATGTCCCCTCCTTGCGGCCGGTTTTGATCGGGCTGGCCGATATTCCCTTGTCCGTGTGGCAACTTTTTTTTCTGCAAGGAAACAATGCCTGCGACATTCTGTCAAGCAAAGTTTGCCTGTCTTTTCAGCAACCTTGCACGTCGGTTAAAAATGTTTCTTCACAGTTGAATAGCGAAACCTTCAATGCTAGCCTTCGCCGAACACTTGTAAGGAGACGAATCCATGTGCGGTATCGTTGGGCTGTTTCTGAAGGATCCGGCGCTGGAGCCACGCTTGGGCGCCCTGTTGACCGAAATGCTGATCACCATGACTGACCGCGGCCCCGATAGCGCCGGAATCGCGATCTATTCTGGTGCGGGCGCGGGGCGGGCCAAGATCACCGTCCAATCCGCCAACCCCAGCCGCGATTTCAAATCGCTGGACGGCGATCTGCATGACGCCATCGGCCAGCCCGTGCTGATGCTGGTCAAGGACACCCATGCCGTGATCGAGGTGCCGCTGGATCAGATGGACGCCGCCCGCACGGCCCTGGCCCACCTGCGCCCCAGCGTTAAAGTGATGAGCGCCGGAGAAAGCATTGAAATCTTCAAGGAAGTCGGCTTGCCGCGTGACGTCGCCGCCCGCTTTGGCATCAGCACGATGGGCGGCACCCACGGCATCGGCCACACCCGCATGGCCACCGAAAGCGCCGTCACGACGATGGGCGCGCACCCGTTTTCCACCGGGTCGGACCAGTGCCTTGTCCACAACGGCTCGCTGTCCAACCACAACTCGGTCCGCCGTGACCTGAAACGCGCCGGCATGACGTTCGAGACCGAAAACGACACCGAAGTCGCCGCCGCCTTCATCAGCCACAAACTGCAAGAGGGCGCGGCGCTGGGCGATGCCATGGGTGCGACGCTGACCGATCTGGACGGCTTTTTCACCTTTGTCGTCGGCACCAAGAACGGCTTTGGCGTCGTGCGCGACCCCATCGCCTGCAAGCCCGCTGTCATGGCCGAAACCGACCAATACGTCGCCTTCGGTTCGGAATACCGCGCCATGGTCAACCTGCCTGGCATCGAAAACGCCCGCGTCTGGGAACCTGAACCCGCAACCGTCTACTTCTGGGAACGCTGATCCATGCAGAGCTTCGACCTTTCCGCCAACGGCTTGCGGGCGCTGAACTCCTCGCTTCACGCCCTCAAGGGCCAGACGAACATGACCGAATGGGAAATCATCAATCCCAAGGGCTCGCACGCGATCGCCGCCGGGGTGGATGCGCCCGTTGATATCACCGTGCGCGGCAGCACGGGCTATTACTGCGCTGGCATGAACAAACAGGCGACCATCCGGGTCAAGGGCTCGGCCGGGCCGGGGGTTGCCGAAAACATGATGTCGGGCACCGTCATCATTGACGGCGACGCCAGCCAATACGCCGGCGCCACCGGGCGGGGCGGGTTGCTCATCATCAAGGGCAACGCCTCCTCGCGCTGCGGAATTTCGATGAAGGGCATCGACATCGTGGTGCACGGCAACATCGGCCACATGTCCTGCTTCATGGCGCAGTCGGGCAACATGGTCGTGCTGGGCGACGCGGGCGAGGCCCTGGGCGACTCGCTCTATGAGGCGCGGTTGTTCGTGCGCGGATCGGTCAAATCTTTGGGTGCCGACTGCATCGAGAAAGAGATGCGCCCCGAACACATCGCCCTGCTGGCCGACCTTCTGAAACGGGGGGAGGCGGACGACAAGGCCAAGCCGGAAGACTTCAAACGCTACGGTTCCGCCCGCAAACTCTATACTTTCAACGTCGATAACGCTGCGGCTTATTGAGGATCCCATGACCGAATTCCTGCACACCCCGCCCAAACAGTCATGGACCTTTTCCAACGACGTGAACGCCGAAATCCGCCGCGCCGCCGCGACCGGCATCTATGACATCCGCGGCGGCGGATCGAAACGCCGCCTGCCGCATTTCGACGACCTGCTGTTCCTCGGCGCCTCGATCAGCCGCTATCCGCTGGAAGGCTACCGCGAGAAATGCGCGACCGATGTCTGGCTTGGCACCCGCTTTGCCAAGAAGCCGATCCATCTGGACATTCCCGTCACCATCGCCGGCATGTCCTTTGGCGCGCTGTCGGGTCCCGCCAAGGAGGCTCTGGGCCGTGGCGCCTCGGCTGCCGGAACCTCGACCACCACCGGCGACGGCGGCATGACCGAGGAAGAACGCGGGCATTCCAAAACCCTTGTCTATCAATACCTTCCCAGCCGTTATGGCATGAACCCCGACGACCTGCGCCGCGCCGACGCGATCGAGGTCGTGGTGGGGCAGGGCGCCAAGCCCGGTGGCGGTGGCATGCTGCTGGGTCAGAAAATCAGCGACCGCGTGGCGATGATGCGCAACCTGCCCAAGGGCATCGACCAGCGCTCGGCCTGCCGTCACCCTGACTGGACCGGCCCGGATGATCTGGAGATCAAGCTGCTGGAAATCCGAGAAATCACCGATTGGGAAAAGCCGATCTATGTGAAAATCGGCGGCGCGCGGCCCTATTATGACACCGCTTTGGCGGTCAAAGCCGGGGCCGATGTGGTGGTTCTGGATGGCATGCAGGGCGGCACCGCTGCCACGCAGGACGTCTTCATCGAAAACGTCGGCATGCCGATCCTCGCCTGCATCCCGCTGGCGGTGAAGGCGCTGCAAGACCTCGGCATGCACCGCAAGGTGCAGCTGATCGTTTCGGGCGGCATCCGCACCGGGGCTGACGTCGCCAAGGCGATGGCTCTGGGCGCTGACGCCGTCGCCATCGGCACCGCCGCCCTGATCGCTTTGGGTGACAACGACCCGGCGCTCGAGGCGGAATACCGCAAACTCGGCACCACCGCTGGCGCCTATGACGACTGGCACGAGGGGCGCGATCCTGCCGGCATCACCACGCAGGACCCCGAACTGTCCAAGCGCCTTGACCCCATCCTGGGGGGGCGTCGCCTGAAAAACTACCTCAAGGTCCTGACTTTGGAGGCGCAGACCATCGCCCGCGCCTGCGGCAAGAACAACCTGCACAACCTTGAGCCCGAAGACCTGTGCGCCCTGACGGTGGAATCCGCCGCCATGGCCGGGGTGCCCTTGGCCGGAACCAGCTGGATTCCGGGGCGGTAAATGGCCAAATACGTAGCGACTGTTGCGTGGACGCGGGGGGGCGACGAGCCCTTCACCGACAACCGCTACAGCCGCGGCCACCAGTGGAGCTTTGACTGCGGCGTGACCTTCCGCGCCTCCGCCTCCCCGCATGTCGTGGGCAAATATGCCGACCCCGCGGGCGTGGACCCAGAGGAGGCTTTCGTGGCGTCCCTCTCCTCGTGCCACATGCTGACCTTTCTGCACTTGGCGGCCAAGGCGGGTCACACCGTGGACAGTTACACCGACACCGCCGAGGGTATGATGGCCAAGGACGGCGGCCGCGTCTGGGTGTCGCAGGTCACCCTGCGCCCCTATGTGGTCTGGACCGGCACAAGGCCAGAAGAACTTGCGCTGCACCACGCGGCCCATGACGAATGTTTCATCGCCAATTCCGTTAAAACCGACGTGCGCTGCGAACCCGCATAAGCACTGAACCGACAGGGAGCTGAAAATGGTCAATGACCTTGCCAAATGGGCAAAAGACAAGGGCGTCAAGTATTTCATGATTTCCTACACCGATCTGTTCGGTGGACAGCGCGCCAAACTGGTGCCGACGCAGGCCATCAACGACATGGCGGTCGAGGGGGCGGGCTTTGCCGGCTTTGCCACCTGGCTGGACCTGACCCCCGCCCACCCGGACCTGATGGCCGTGCCCGATGCCTCTTCGGTGATCCAGCTGCCGTGGAAGAAAGAGGTGGCCTGGGTCGCCGCCCGCGCCACGATGGAAGGGCAAATGGTCGCCCAGGCCCCGCGCAACGTGCTGGAGCATGTGATCGCCGAGGCTGCCAAGGATGGGTTGCGTGTGAAAACCGGGGTGGAGCCTGAGTTTTTCCTGCTGACTGCCGACGGCGAGCAGATTTCCGACCCCTATGACAATGCCGAAAAGCCCTGCTACGACCAGCAGGCGGTCATGCGCCGTTATGACGTGATTTCAGAGGCTTGCGACTATATGCTCGAGTTGGGCTGGGAAGCCTACCAGAACGACCACGAAGATGCCGTGGGTCAGTTCGAGATGAACTGGAAATATGACGACGCCTTGCAAACCGCTGACAAGCATAGCTTTTTCAAGTTCATGATGAAATCGGTCGCCGAAAAGCACGGCTTCCGCGCCACCTTCATGCCCAAACCGTTCAAGGGGCTGACCGGGTCGGGTTGTCACGCCCATATCTCGGTCTGGACGCCCGATGGCAAAACCAACGCCTTCTCGGACCCGTCCAAGGAGCTTTCCCTCTCCGACCAGGGCCGCGCCTTCCTGGGGGGCATTATGAAACACGCCCCCGCCCTGGCCGCGATCTGCAACCCGACGGTCAACAGCTACAAACGCATCAACGCGCCGCGCACCTCGTCGGGGGCCACCTGGGCGCCCAATACCGTGACCTGGACCGGCAACAACCGCACCCATATGGTCCGCGTGCCGGGGCCGGGCCGGTTCGAACTGCGCCTGCCCGATGG
>CAMBWO010000073.1 GCA_945871285.1 Pseudorhodobacter antarcticus
GTGAACTTGAACCCCTGCCCGTCGGGGATGCGCTCTGCTGATATCGGGTACTTCGGGCGACGGGGGTCGATGCCCACGAGGCGGAAAGACTCACGACCGGTGCTGAATGTGCGCCCGTAGTCTGTTGCCGACAGTCCGAAGGCTTCGGCCAGCACTTCGAAACGCAGCCGTTCTGGATCGAGAGCGGTCCCGTCAGGGAGCGGGATCGATACGCGGAAGGCAAGATCGAACCCCCCACTGCAGATCGACGCCAGCGATCTCCTTGGCTTCGGCAACGAGACCGTGGCGCGCGGCAACATCCTGGCAAGCCTTGAGCATCTCCTGCGACACTTGTTGGCAGAGTGGGGGCGTCAAGTTTCTGGGTGGCTTGGCAGTGGGCACAATAGTGATCTCGAGGCGTTGGGGACGGGCTGGGCTCGCCCGAAACCGTATTGCATGTTCCGATCGGCATCAAACCGGATGCGGAGCCTGAAGAAGGATTTTCGGCAGAGCCCGAGGTCGACACGATCCTGACGATGTCCGTTCGCAACTGCACTTTCCCCTCGCATACCGATTTGTCGATCCGGAATGGCCCCGCTACTTCAATTCCGGTCAGTTCCTGTATTCCGCCCCCTCGGACGTGCTCTGACTTGATAACCGCGCGGGTCTACGCCTGTGTCGGGGAGGCAAGGAGTATGGATACATGGTCAACCGACTGAAACTGACTGAGAAAGCCCTGCGCGATGCGGAGCCAAAGTCGGGGATCAGCTATCAGATCTTCGACACCGAGGTGATCGGGTTCGCCGTCCGGATCCAAGCTTCCGGCGCGCGAACTTTCACCATCGACTACCGCCACGCGGGGCGGCAGCGGCGCATGAACATCGGGCGCTGGCCAGAGTGGAGCGTGACCGCCGCGAGGGAACGCGCCAAGGAACTGCGCCGCACCATCGACGAAGGCAATGATCCTCTGGCGACGCGGGAGGATTTCCGCGAAGCCCCTCGCATTAAGGACATGATCACCCGCTACATCGCCGAACACCTGCCAAAGCTTGCGAAGAACAACGCCGCCGACCAGACCTCGATGCTGAGAAAGATGGTCGAACCTACCTGGGGCAACAAATTGGTGACCGAGATCACCAAGTCAGATGTCGCACGGTTCCTCGATTTCGTGGCCGAGGGTCGCCCTCGGCCGAGCAAAGAAAAGCCCAACAACCGCGCGCGCAAACTGCAAGGACACAAGCCCACGCCGATCCGCGCCAACCGCACGGGTGAGGTGCTGCGCAAGATGTTCACGCTGGCCATGGAATGGGAATGGCGCGCTGACAATCCGGCGCAGGGGTTTCATCGCCGCATCGAAGAGGCCCGCGAACGCTTCCTTGGCCCCGACGAACTGGCCCGCATCGCAGCCGTTCTCGACAGCGCCGAGGATCTGCGCGCGGCGTCGATCATCCGCATGTGCATGCTGACCGGTGCCCGGGTGGGCGAGGTGCGGACGGCGCGGTTCGAACAGTTCAACCTCGATTATGTCGTCTGGTCCAAACCCGCCTCGACCACCAAGCAGCGCAAGATCCACCGAGTCCCGATCTCGCAAGAGGTTGTGGCCATCGTGCGCCAGCGCCAACTGGTCGTCCCGAAGGGCAATCCGTGGCTGTTCCCCGGCGAAACCGTCGACCAGCCGGTTAAGGAAATTCGTCGGTTCTGGGCCAAGGTGCAAAATGACGCCGACCTTCCCGATCTGCACATCCACGACCTGCGCCACACCTTCGCGTCCCTTCTGGTCAGCGGCGGTGCCTCGTTGGAAATGATCGGGAAGCTCTTGGGGCACAGCCAGATGCAGACCACGCAGCGCTACGCCCACCTGATGGATTCACCCTTGCGGGCAGGTGTCGACACGGTGGCCAACCTCCTGCGCCCACGGCCGCGCCTTGTCCACGACGCGGCAGAGGTGATCGCCGAAGCGTGTTCACGCAGGCACCGTTCTTGTGACCTGCCTTTGCCAGATATTCACCGGCCGCATAGCCGCTCCGGCCTGAACAACCATCTCGCCCATCTGGAACGATGTGGTCTGATGCGGCGGGAAAGGCGCATCGACCCCATCTCGAAACGCCAAATGTCGACGCGGTATATCCTCGGTTTTGAGGATGGATTCACGCCGGTGTCCAGCGCGGCTGCGGCAAAAGACAAGGCTGATAACGGGTCCGCCGACCAAAAGCCGTGTCCAAAATCTGGACACTGACAATGCGACGAAGAACCTATATCAAACAAGAACTTGGCGGGAACCTCTGCGGAAAAGCCGTGTCCAGATTCTGTACACGGGGCCGTGTCCAAAAAGCATGCCGACCCGTGTCCAGAAAATGGCCCGAGCCGTGTCCAAAATTTGGACACTAACCTTGTAAGAGAACCCCTAAGAGAACCTGTAAAGGAGGAAGAGGAGGAAGCGGCTGCGCGCGATGCCGAATTTGACCGGTTTTTCGCAGAGCTGCTCACTGCACTGGGCTTCGGCGCCAATGCCCGCCTTCCCGCCTGGTGGCAGGGATGGGCAGCAAAGACCCATGTACGCCGCTGGCGCGACGACCTTGGGCTATCGCTTGTCCGGATCATCAAGACTGCCACCGAAAGCCGGGGCGATCATCCCAACCCGCCTGATGGGCCGAAAGCCCTCGACCGGTTCATGGAACGCGCCGCCCAACGTGATGCGATCACTGCTGCAGCGACCACCAATCCCAAGAAATCGACGCGGCTGCGCAAAGTCGAAGCTTCACCGCCCCTCACCGGCGTAACCTTTGACATGATCGCCCTGCGCGATGCCGCCCGGGCAGGAGCCGATCAGCTGCGCGACGCACTCTCCGATTTGCCGCGCCATTATCCAGCAACGTCGATAAAGGAACGAGTTTATGCGCTTCCGTTGGACACCGCCCATAACACGATCGGACGCCTTGGCATCCTGATCTATACCTCGGCATCCGGTGCACAGGGATCGCTCGGGGGTCTGGTCGCCATGGCACCGAAAATCGTGGGATTGCTTGGATCAGCTATTGAAAAAATGCAGGTGTGCTCAAACGATCCGATCTGTTCTGAGAGCGCGCCTCAGGCCCACTTCGACGGTTCATTGGTGAACGGCGCGGCGTGCAACGCCTGCGTTCTCGTCCCAGAGACAAGCTGCGAAATGCGCAACATGTTGTTGGATCGTTTGATGTTGTCAGATTTGACTGACCGTCTGCATTGAGCCTGCCATTGCGGGCCTCTGAGCATCAGCGAACGTTCGCGCCTGGAGGGAAGCCTTTCGGGCGCCCTCGTTTCTGCCCCACCCCCCCTGGCATGGTTCCTCCCCGGCCCCGTTTGTATGCGGGGGGGCGCAGCGCAGCATTTCGCTAGCGACAGGCATTTTCACCGGGGAATCCAAGCGGAATCCACTTGGCGCGCGATCTGGGAAAATACGGATCGTTATCAAAGGCTTGCAGAATCACGATCTTGGCGCGCTGGATTCTTTTGTGGAAGCCACCCGAGCGGGAATCCACCCTGCGGAAGCCAGGACAGTCGGGCGCGTGGCGTATACTTTGCGGAGACAGCACGTGGCTGCGGCAGACGCCCGATCATCGGGGTCCAGAAGCCTGCCAGACGCACGCCGAAGTGATCCGCCTTGACCGCACCGGCTCAACCGATGACATCTTCGTCTGCAAGATGGACGCACGACCGCCCCGGCGGCAGAGGAAACAGGACATGATGACAGACCTTCACATTGCTCCCGCTCGACGCGGCCGCGCGGTGCGGCTGGCGAAGGGCCAGGCGATCCAGATAGCCTGCTTCGTCCCTTCGCGCCGGGTGGGCGGCTTCGGCACCGGCATCTCAGCCGCACCGTTGTGGATGGCAGCAGTCTTCTGCGCCTCCACCGGCTCGATCCCAATGGCCAGCAGCCCTGCGTCGGTGACCACCAGCGTCGTGCCATGCCCATCACCAGTTTCGCGCCAGAGCGGCTCATTGCGGCGCAGGTTGGCGTCGACCTCCTGCAGCCAGCCGTGTTCGATCATCTTCGACACAGCCATCTTCGCCACCGCACCTGCCAGCCCCTTGGGCAGCGGCAGGGCAATGTTTTCAGGGCGCTGGGCCCCGGCGCTGAGAATGATGGTCTGGGTTTCAGAGAGTTTTTTCATGGCGTTACCCTATTGGTCGTGCATGGCAAGGGAGGCGGTGATGCGCGACATCAGGTTGCTTTGACCGTCGGCATCCGTGGCGATGATCACGTAAGCGTCGTCGTCGCGTTCCAGATCGGCGATCTCACGCAGCAGGGAGATGGCGGGGTCGCAGGCGGCGAGGCGCGCGGCCTCCCATCCGGCAGTGATCGTGTCCTGTTCGATCTGGTGGCGCTGGGCAGGATCAAGCGGCATGTTCGCCCTCCTTGAACGCTGCGTCACCAATCTGGCGCAGCAGGCTGGCGTAATGGCTCAGCAGGCTGGCGTAATGGCTTAGGGTGCCGACATCGCCCCAGTTGATCTCGTCGGTGTGTATGTCGAAATGGGCGTCGCTCAAGGCCTTCAGACGGTCCAGCATCGCGTCGATCTGGAACTTGGCAGTCGTGAAGGCGTCGAGGGCTTTGGAATTCACGGTGAGGCGGCGGATGGTCATTGCGAAGTCTCCTCAGGTGAGCTGCATCGTTGATGCGCAATCAGAATCGCTCCTCCCCGGAGCGTAATCAACTGAATAGAAAGCAATATCATGGCATTTACTGTCAAAGGGGCAGTCAAGCCATCGATGTCTAGATACGAGTACGCCGCCTTTCCGATTTGTCGTCATGGGCCTCCGAGACCGCCGATACGCCAGTCTGATCTGCATCAAGGTCGCGAATGCCCGGCAGTGCGATGCTTGGCCATTCGTACATGCAAGTTTCCGGGGCTGCCGGTCATGCCCGGCCCAGCGGGATTGGGGTACCAGATGGGAAATCACGCAACGCCGCCAGAACCATCGGGACCATCGGATTTTTCCCGGATCCTGTGGCCGCTGGTCTTCATCCTGTTTGGGTTCTTCTTTCTGTTCACGCAGATGCCATCAGGAACATCGACACCCTCTGATGTCTCCTATAGCGAAATTAAAGCCCTCATCCGTAGCGGGCAGGTACGCGAAGCAACGCTGCAGGCGACGGCCATAATCGCCGATCTGCACAGCCCGACTGCCGGGGGTGCCAGCCAGGTGCGCGCGATCACCCCGCAGCAACCTGATGCCGGGTTGCTGCCGCTGCTTGAGGAGATGGGTGTAACCGTGACAGCCGAAGAGCCGCGCGCGCCTTCGGTTCTGGTCTCGTTGTTGCCGTGGATCCTGATCCTTGCGTTCTATTTCTGGCTCAGCCGCAGGATGATGGGAAGTGGAATGGGCGGCGGGCTTCCGGGTGGCATCGGCGATTTTCTGGGTGGGCGGGCGGCCAAGCCTGTCAAACCCACCCGCAAGGTGACCTTTGCCGATGTCGCAGGTCAGGACGAAGCGAAGCGCGAGGTGTCGGAACTGGTGGAATTCCTGCGCGATCCGGACCGGTTTTCCAAGGTGGGCGCAACCGTGCCACATGGTGTGCTGCTGATGGGCCCGCCCGGCACCGGCAAGACGCTGCTTGCCCGCGCGCTGGCAGGCGATGCGGATGTGCCGTTCTTTTCCACCTCGGGGTCCGAGTTCATCGAGGTGTTCGTCGGCGTCGGCGCAGGCCGGGTGCGCAAGATGTTCGAAGAGGCGCGCAAGCAGTCGCCCTCGATCATCTTCATCGACGAGCTGGACAGCATCGGCCGTACGCGGGGCACCGGCCTTGGCGGTGGCCATGACGAGCGCGAACAGACGCTGAACCAGATTCTTGCTGAACTCGACGGCTTCAGCCCGCGCGAGGCGGTGGTCGTGCTGGCCGCCACCAACCGCCCCGATGTGCTGGACCCTGCCCTGTTACGGCCTGGCCGGTTCGACCGGCATGTGACGCTGGAACTGCCCGACAAGGGCGCACGGCGGGCCATTCTGGATGTGCATGTCAAAGATCTGCCGCTGCGCCATGATGTCGATCTGGATCAGGTCGCCGCCGGCACGCCGGGATTTTCCGGCGCCGATCTGAAGAACCTGCTGAACGAGGCGGCGATCACGGCGGCCCGTCGGTCAGCGGCGGATATCACCCCCGACGATCTGGATCAGGCCCGCGACAAGGTGATGATGGGAACGGTGCGCACGCTGGCGATCCAGCCGGACGAGCGGCACCGCCTTGCCGTGCACGAGGCCGGGCATACGGCCGTGGCCTTCTACAACCCCGGTGCCGATCCGATCTACAAGGTCACCATCATTCCGCGCGGGCGCAGTCTTGGCAGCACCCACATGCTGCCCGAACATGACCGCCACACATTGCCCGAGGCCTATCTGCGGGTGCAACTGACCACGCTTCTGGCCGGGCGTGCGGCGGAAAAGCTGCTGCTCGGGTCGGTCAGTTCGGGGGCCGATGACGATATCCGCCGCGCGACGGTTCTGGCGCGGTCGATGGTGGCGCGCTGGGGCATGGACCCCGACATCGGCCCGGTCGATCTGCGCGACAGCGAGGATCAACCGTTCCTTGGCCAGCAGATCGCCCAGCCGCGCAGTTTCTCGGACCAGACGGCCGGGCGGGTGGATCAGGCGGTAATCACCCTGTTGCACGCAGCCGAAGCGCAGGCATTGCAGATCATCGAGTCGCACCGCGACCAGGTCGAACAGCTTGTCGCGCGGCTGGAAGCCGAAGAAACGCTTGATCTGCCGACGATACGGGAATGTCTTGGCCCGAATGACACAGTCACCCCCTTCGTCAAAGGCCGGGCTGGACGCAGACCGCCAACCGACAAGACCCGATAGGACTTTTGCGAACGGGAACAGCACAGAATGACGGCCATGTCCGAGACCATCTTTCACACCAAGGACCTGACCAAGGTTTATCGCAGCGGCGCGCAGGAAGTGCATGCCCTGCGCGGGGTGGATTTTCAGGCGGTACGGGGCGAATTCATCGTCATCCTCGGCCCGTCGGGATCGGGCAAATCGACCTTCCTCAACATTGTCGGCGGGCTTGATACGGCAACGGCGGGCGAGGCGTGGTTCGAGGATCACCAGTTGACCGCGCTGGATGAACGCGGCCTGACGCAGTACCGGCGCGATCACGTCGGCTTCGTTTTCCAGTTCTACAATCTGGTGCCCAGCCTGACCGCGCGTGAAAACGTGGCGCTGGTGACCGAAATCGCCCGTCGCCCTATGTCGCCGGAAGATGCCTTGGCGCTGGTGAGCCTGACAGAGCGCCGCGACCATTTCCCCGCGCAACTGTCGGGTGGTGAGCAGCAGCGGGTGGCGATTGCGCGGGCCATCGCCAAGAACCCTGAGGTGTTGCTCTGCGACGAGCCGACCGGCGCGCTGGACTCGGCCACGGGTATCAAGGTGCTGGAGGCGTTGACGCAGGTGAACCGCACCATCGGCGCGACCACGCTGGTCATCACTCATAACGCCGCCATCCGCGAGATTGCCGACCGGGTTCTGCGCTTTGCCGATGGCAGGATCGTCGAGGAAACCGTCAACGCCACCAAGAAGAGCCCGGCGGAGGTGTCATGGTAATCTCGCCCCTGCGCCTCAAGGTGTTGCGCGATCTGCGCCGTCTTTGGGCGCAGGTGCTGGCGATTGCGCTGGTGCTGGCGGCCGGGGTGGCGACGCTTATCCTTGGCAACGGGGCTTATTCCTCGCTCTATGAAACGCGGGCGCGGTACTATGACGATTATCGTTTCGCCGATGTCTTTGCCGATGTGACCCGTGCACCGCGCGCCTTGCTGGGCGATATCCGCGAGATCGACAACGTGCTGGCCGCCGAGGCCCGGATCGTGAAGCTGGCACTGCTGGACATGCCTGCCATGGCAGAACCGGGCACGATGTTCCTGGTCTCGCTACCTGAAGAGGGCGACCGCGGACTGAACCTGTTGCACCTGCGGCAGGGGCGGCTGCCAGACCAGCAATCGACGCGCGAGGTGGTGGTGTCGGAAGGCTTTGCCGCCGCCCACCGGCTGCGACCCGGTGCGCCGCTGACGGTGCTGATGAACGGGCAGCGGCACAATCTGCTGGTGACCGGCATCGCCCTGTCGCCCGAGTTCATCTATGCGCTAGGGCCCGGCGAGATGATGCCCGATCCGCGCCGCTTCGGCATCGCCTGGCTACCACGCCCGGCGCTGGAAGCGGCCTTTGATCTTGATGGCGCGTTCTCGAATGTCGTGCTCAAGCTGGCTCCCGGAGCGTCGGTGGATCGCACGATCGAGGCGCTTGACCGGCTGACCGCGCCTTATGGCGGGGCCGGGGCGGTGGCGCGCAAGGATCAGATTTCGCACGCCTTTCTGGATGCCGAGCTGAAGCAACTGAGCGCCATGGTCAAGGTGCTGCCGCCGATCTTCCTTCTGGTCGCGGCGATGCTGGTCAACATCACGCTGTCGCGCCTGATCACGCTGGAGCGTGAGCAGATCGGGCTGTTGAAGGCCATCGGCTATTCTTCGCGGGCCATCGCGCAGCACTATGTCGAGTTCGTGCTGGCAATCGCAGCACTTGGCATCGTCATTGGCATTTCGGCTGGGGTCTGGCTTGGGGTTGGTCTGGCGCAGCTTTATGCCCGCTTCTTTTCGTTCCCGTTTCTGATCTTTACCCGCGATCCGCAGATCTACGGGCTGGCGGCCGCTGTGACCGTGGCCGCTGCCGTGGCAGGGGCACTGTTGGCCGTGCGTGTTGCCGTGGCCTTGCCACCTGCCGTGGCGATGTCGCCGCCTGCCCCAGCCGACTACCGGGCCCGGATGGGGGCCTTCCGTAGGCTGTTCGCTCTGCGCCAGACCCGTGTGATGGTGACGCGGCATCTGTTCCGCTGGCCGCTACGGACCGCTTCTGGCACCTTTGGCGTTGCCATGGCGGTGGCGATCCTTGTGGCCTCGCTGTGGTCCTTCGGGTCGATCAACCACATGATCGACGTCACCTTCACCCGCGCCGAACGACACGACGCGCTGGTGGCCTTTGGCGCGCCCGAACCGGCGCGCGCGCTGTTTGCTGCCCGCCAGATGCCGGGCGTTCTGGCGGCGGAGCCGTTTCGCGCCGTGGCCGTCCGGATCAGCCACCGCGCCCTGTCGCGCAAGCTGTCGATCATGGGCAAGCCGGAAACGCCCATATTGTCACGCGTTCTGGCCCCCGATCTGCGTCCGATGGCGATGCCAGAGGAAGGACTGATCCTGTCCGAAGCGCTGGCCGACGCCCTGGACGCCCGGCCCGGAGACCTCGTGACCGTCGAGTTTCTGGAAGGCACGCGCCGCACGGTTACCCTGCCGGTCAGCGGCCTGTCGCTGGGCTATGTCGGCCTTGGCGCGGCGATGGAGATCACCGCGCTGAACCGGGCGATGGGCGAAGGGGCATTGATCTCGGGGGTAGCCTTGCAGATCGACAAGACGGGACAGGAGGCGTTCTATGCTGCCGCAAAAACCACACCCAAGACCGGCTTTGTGGCGGTTACCGCACTGACGGTGGCGCGCTTCAAGGAAACTCTGGCGGAAAACATCACCGTCATGATCACCGTCTATGTCGGGCTTGCTGCCATCATTGCGGTTGGGGTGGTCTACAACTTTTCCCGCATTGCGCTTTCGGAACAGGGGCGGGAGTTGGCCAGCCTGCGGGTTCTCGGCTTCACCCGGGGCGAGGTCTCCGGCATCCTTTTTGGCGAACTGGCCACGGTGGTGCTGTTGGCGCAGCCCTTTGGCTGGCTGGTCGGCTATGTCATCGCGTTTGGCATGGTGGAGGCCTTTTCGTCCGATCTATACCGCGTGCCCTTCGTGATCGGGCCCGAGGTCTATGTGACGGCCAGTCTGGTCGTTTGTGCTGCCGCTCTGGCCTCGGCCTGGGCGATCCGGGGACGTATCAACCGCCTCGACATGGTCGAGGTTCTGAAAACGAGGGAGTAAGCCATGCGCCGTTTGATCTCGGTGATCGCTGTTCTGGCCCTTCTTGCCGGGATCGTCTGGGCCTTTCTGCCCCGACCGGTTGAAGTTGAGGTGGCAGAAGTGGCGCCGCGCACTATCGTGGTCGCGGTAGCCGAGGAGGGCGAGGCGCGTATCCGCGAGGTGTTTACCATCTCGGCCACGATCGGCGGCAAGCTGCGGCGGATTGGTCTGCACGCGGGCGACCCGGTTTTTGCGCAAAAGACCGTGGTGGCGGTGATCGGCCCGGCGGCTCCGGCATTGCTGGATTCGCGCGCCCGCAGTGTGGCCGAGGCGACCAGATCGGCCGCGCAATCTGCGGTCGATCTTGCGGCAGCGCAGGTGGTGCAAGCCGAGGCCGCGCTGGAGTTCAAGACCGCAGAGGCCGACCGGTCCCGCGCGCTTTTTGAAAGGTCGGCCATCTCGCAGCGGGTGCTGGACGCCGCCATTCTGGAACAGAAAACTGCTCAGGCCGCTTTGGACAGCGCCAAAGCCAACCTTGCGGTGCGTCAGCGCGAGTTGGAAAGTGCCGAAGCGGTGCTTGGAACCGGCGATCCCTACGGGGCCGAAGCCTGCTGCGTCGACATCATCGCTCCGGTTTCGGGACGAGTGCTGCGGGTGCTGACCGAAAACGAACAGGTGGTGCAACCCGGCACACCGATCATGGAGATCGGCAATCCCGGCAACCTTGAGATCACGGTGGACCTGCTGTCGCGCGATGCTGTGCGCGCGCGCGTGGGATCCGAGGCGAAAATCACCGGATGGGGCGGCGCGCCCATATTGGCACGCGTCGAACGCATCGAGCCTTCGGCCAGAACCAGAGTCTCGGCGCTTGGCATTGATGAGCAACGGGTCAGGGTGATCCTGAACCTGCGGGGTGATCCGGCGAACTGGCAGCTACTGGGCCACGGGTTTCGCATCATCGCCCACATCAACCTGTGGAAGGGCGACGATGTGCTGTCGGTCCCGGTGGGCGCCCTGTTCCACGACGGGTCCGACTGGGCCACCTATGTGGTACAGGAGGGGTGCGCGCGGTTGCAGATCATCACTCTGGGTGAACGAAACGAGAGCTTTGCGCAGGTCCTGTCCGGGGTGAAGGCGGGCGATCAGGTGATCCTGCATCCGAGTGACCTTGTTGCAGACGGTACGGCTGTCAGCCATCGTTCCGAACCCTAAGTCGCCAAGAGCAGAAGAAGTATCTTATTTTCAACCCGATGGAAGTTGCGCTGACAGAAATGGCTGCGTCCCGTCTGTCAGCATTCGTAACGTGGCTGAAGCTTTCCAATACGCGCGCCATTCAGGAATGGCGGCAGTGTCATTGACCAAAAGGGCAGACTCCAAAGCACGATCCGCACCATTATGGTGTCGCACATGAAGCTAGAACCTGCCGTGACCGAAGCAGGCCCCGGACAAGCAAGGTGGCATCGTGGGACTCTCCCACATCCAGAATAGCTTGCTTAGGGTCGTCGGCAACCACCAAAGTTGTGACCTCCTGACCCGCCACTGCAAGGCTTCCGATGACCTGAGACGGCACGATCCGATCAGGTTGACAGGCCCGTTTCAGAAACGACGCGAGGTTATCTCATTCGTCTTTTCCTTAACCCTTGGGCTTGAGACAGTCTTGGCGATCAGTGCGCGAGAAGAACGGGCATTCTAAGGTCGGTGAGAACGCCTTTGGTGGCGCCTCCAAGGATGAAGTCGCGGAGCCGGGAATGGCCGAAACCGCCCATGGCCAGAAGTTGCGTGCCCTCGGCTAGGGCTGCGTCCTGAAAGGCCGTTGCGATGTTTCTTCCGTCCAGCGTCAGGTAGACAGCTTTTGCCTCGTAGCCTCGCAGATCTAGAGACGCCAAAAGGGTCTGCGCAAGGCCGGTCCCGTTCAGCGCCTTTTCGCCTTGCACCGTCAGGACAGAAATCCTCCCCCCTGTCGGCAGAATCTGCAGCGCGTCGTGAAGCGCCCGAGCCGCAACACGGCTCGCTGGGCGTGGTGTCGGTGATGACGGGCCTCGGGCAGGTCATCTTCACCGCGTTCTTTGGCTATCTGATCGGCCTGGCGCTGGGGCTTGGTCACATCACCAGCCTTTACGTCGCAGTCGCGCTGACGTTTTCCTCGACCATCATCGTCAAACTTCTGTCCGACTAGCACGAGATCGACGCGTTGCATGGCCAGATCGCGCTGGGGTTCCTGATCGTGCTGTCGGCCATCGGCATCGGCGCCGCAGAGGGCGGGCATGGCGGCGGTTCGGTGCTTATGGTGCTGGTCTCGGGGCTGGCGCTTGTCGCGGTGGTGGTCTTGTTCGTGCGCTACGCCGCCGATCTGCTGACCGAACGGCTGGCCAGTGCGCCCGAACTTCTGGTGATCTTTGCCATTGCGCTGGCGGCTATGTTTGCCGCGATCGGCGATGCCGTTGGCCTCGGCAAGGAGGTGGGCGGCCTGATGGCGGGTGTCGCCCTTGCCTCCACCCCATACCGGGAAACCATCGCCGTCCGGCTGGCGCCGTTGCGCAATTTCCTGCTGCTATTCTTCTTTATCGCACTTGGGGCCACGCTGGACCTGTCGCTTCTGGGCACGCATGTCACTGGGGCGATCCTGTTCTCGCTGTTCGTGCTGATCGGCAACCCGTTGATCGTGCTCGCGATCATGGGGGCGATGGGCTACCGCAAGCGCACCGGTTTCCTCGCCGGGCTGACGGTGGCGCAGATCAGCGAATTCTCGTTGATCTTCGTGGCCATGGGCGTCTCGATCGGGCATGTGACCGAGGACGCGCTTGGCCTCGTCACCATGGTCGGCCTCGTAACCATCGCGGCGTCAACCTACATGATCACCTATTCGCATCAGCTTTACGCGCTGTTCGAGCCGCTGCTTGGCGTGTTTGAGCGCAAGAACACCCCGCGAGGGCCGTCCGACGCGGGCGCCCATGCGGCCAGAAGCTACAGGATCCTCATCTTCGGTCTGGGACGCTTTGGCACGGCCATCGGGCCGGTGTTTGTCAAACAAGTTGTCCGCCGATTTCATGCGGCGTCTCTGATTTCAGGGGCGCTGATTTCGTTTTCGGGGTTGAGCCAGACGGGTCCGGCGGGTTGCCAGTTCCGGGTTTTGCCTGACCAGCGTTTCGGGTTTTGTGCCCGCGTCTTTGCATAGAGAATGGCGCGGCTCGCGAGCGTTGCGTGGTCCCTCCCATCGTGGCGCGCATCCGGCGTGACGAAGCGGATCGCGCTGTGCAGGTGCTCGCCGTTATACCAGCTGGCGAAGGATGTCACCCAAGCCTGCGCATCGGCTCTCGTGGTAAACCCCTTGGTCGGCCAGTCCGGGCGGTATTTGCAGGTTCTGAACAGCGCCTCTGAGAAGGGGTTGTCGTTGCTGACGCGCGGGCGACTGTAGGACGTGGTGATGCCCAGTTTCTCCATGGTGGTTTTCATTGTCGCGCCTTTCATGGGACTGCCATTGTCAGCATGCAGGACCAGCGGGCGCAGGGTGCAGCCTTCGGCCAGCACCGCCTGCCTGATCAAAACGGCCGCCAAGTCTGCGCTCTCGCGTTCATGGACTTCCCAGCCCACGATTTTGCGGCTGAAGATGTCCACGATCAGGTAGAGATAGAAGAACATCCCCGCGATGGGCCCGGGCATCCATGTAATGTCCCAGGTCCAGACCTCGCAGGGCGCACTCGCCTTGTAGCTGGTTGGGGGTTTGCGCCGGACCGGCGGCTTGGCCCGGCCGCGATGATGCTGCTGCCCATCGCTGCGCAAGATGCGGTAGAAGCTGGAGTCCGAGGCCAGATAACACCCCTGATCGGCCAGTTTTGGCACGATCTGGCTTGCCGGAAGGCTGGCAAATTCCTTTGAATTACAGACATCCAGCACGGCCGTGCGTTCAGCCGCGCTCAGCTTGTTGGTCGGCTCGGGGCGCGGTACGAGGGGGCGCTGATCGGCATGGATCTGGCCATCTTTCGTCCAGCGCCGCAGGGTGCGGTCGCTGATCTCCAACTCGGAACAAGCCTTGCCGCGCCGCGCACCGGCGATGATGGCCTCCTCGATCAGCAGCCTGGCGGTTTGGCGATGTGGGGGGCTGATCATGCGTCCTCGTCGCCCCCCCAGATCGCAGATGCCTTTTTCCTGAGAACCAGAAGCGCTGCGGTTTCGGCCAATGCGCGGTCCTTGCGGGCCAGCTCCCGCTCCAGATCCTTGATCCGCTTCTTCTCATTCTTCGTCGCCTGGCCAAGGCGCGCAGTGCTCGCGCGATCCCAGTCATTGGCCTGTTCGCAAGCGGCCCGCCATGCTGCGATCTGCGCTGGATAAAGCCCGCGCTTGCGGCAGTATGCGGCCAGATCGGCTTCGTTCAGCGCCGCCGTTTCCAAAACCGCCGCAAACTTGTCGCGCGAGGACCAGCCCTCGGGGCCCGCGTCGGCGTCAGGCAAAAGCTGCCCCTTGCCCCGCGCCTCAGCCCGCCACTTGTGAAGCGTCGCCTCGGAAATCCCTTCCGCCTGCGACAACTGCCGAATAGCCATGTTGTTCGGCGGAAGCATCCGCTTCAGCACAGCCGTTTTTCGTTCCGGTGAATATCCCAAATCATCATCCTATCCCGCCCACCTATGAAATAGAGGAAAAGTAGAGCAGCGGACAACTTCCCTGACATGGGGGGTCTGGCAGACAGCGGCACCGCGCTGGATGCCGCCGCGCGCACCGCCACGGCCATCATCGAGGCCATCGAGCAGGCGTTGCAGGCCGCACTTGCCCCGCAAGCGGCGCGCGACCTGCGCCCCTTGGCCGCGCTGCCCAGCAAGGTGGAGCCCGCCCGCAAGGCGCTGGAAACCTGGCTTTCACGACTGCATTTGCCACCAGACCGGCCAGAGCTGCTGAACCGGATGTCAGCGCTGATGCATCTGACAGACCATCTCACCCGGCTTGCCGCGCGCAGCGAAGAACTGGACCGTATCACTCATCTGGCCGACAACCCGCGACTGGCCCGACCTGCCCGGGCCATTGCCGCAGCCCTGGCCAAGCCACGCAAGGCAGGTCAGGCCGCCCGGCTGTTTACCCACATCTGTGGCCTTGCGCTGCGGCACCGGCGCGGGGCGCTCTTGCGAGAACATGCCGGCATGATCAGCCCGGCGGAGGTGTTTCGCGAAACCGACGCGCTGCGCTGGCTAGACCGGGTTGGGGAACATGCCGAACGGATCGACCACTACAGCGCGCAGGCGGCGGGTCCCCAGATCAACGCCCAGCGCCCGGTTTGACGCAAGGGTTGTAAAGGTAGTTTCGCCGACCCGGCGGGTCAGAATGACCTGAATCAAAGACAGGACTGAATCGACCCGTGATCATCATCGCCGAAGTTAGCGGCAGATTGCACGTTGGTTTTTGCCTCGTTGTTCGGGCCGGTCCGGTCGGAAAGCGCATCCGTTACCGGTGGAGAAGATCACTTGCGGCACGGATCAGTGAATTGATCGGCTGAATGCACCTCCTGTTCACAAGGAAAGAGGTCAAGATGGCTCCTTCGCGGAAGAAACCTCAACTCAGCGCCCCACCCGTGAGTGCCGGGCTTCCGGCCGTGATTGAGACTCCACAACCAGCCAACCATCCGCATCAGAACTTTGACCGCGCGGCACGGGCGGCTGTGGCGCGGCTTTCGGGGGGCGTGTCCACCCATGCCTTCCTCGAGGCCTGGAGCGACTGGGCGCAGCATCTGGCCCGCGCGCCGGGCCGTCAGCTGGAACTGGCGGAACAGGCGCAGCGCAACCTGTTGAAGCTGATGGCTTTGGCCACCAGCCCCGGCAGTGACCCGCCTTTCGTGCCAAAGCCCTATGACCACCGGTTCAGGCATGAAGGCTGGCAAAAGCCGCCGTTTCAGATGTGGCAGCAGGGGTTTCTGGCGATGCAGGACTGGTGGGACCATACCACCGAACCGATGCGCGGTCTGCGCCCCGAAGATGCCGAGCGCACCCGCTTTCTGGCCCGCCAGACGCTTGACGTGCTGTCGCCCTCGAACGCGCCCTTGCTCAACCCCGAGATCATTGCCGAAACGGTGAAGACGGGCGGGCGCAATTTGACCGAAGGGGCGGCCCATTTTGCGCATGACGCGATGAAAACTCTGACCGGCCAGCGCGACCCGGCCCCGGAAGGCTACCGAATCGGCATGGATCTCGCCTGCACGCCCGGCCAGGTCGTCTATCGCAACGACCTTATGGAGCTGATCCAGTATGCGCCGCAGACGCCGCAAGTCCACGCCCGGCCGATCCTGATCGTTCCGGCCTGGATCATGAAATACTACATCCTCGATCTGTCGCCCGAGAACTCGATTGTGCGCTATCTGGTGGGGCAAGGGTTCACCGTCTTCATGATCTCGTGGATCAACCCGACAAGCGAGCACCGCGACCTTTCGCTGGAGGATTACCGCAAGCGCGGGGTGATGGCCGCGCTGGATGCGGTGACAATGGTCGTGCCGGACACGCCGGTTCAGGCCGTCGGCTACTGCCTTGGCGGCACCATTCTGGCGATTACAGCTGCGACGATGGCGCGGGATGGCGATGACCGGCTTGGGTCGGTCACGCTGATGGCCGCGCAGGTGGACTTCGTTGAAGCGGGCGAGCTGCTGCTGTTCCTCGATGAAAGCCAAGTGGCGTTTCTGGAAGATCTGATGTGGGAACAGGGCTATCTCGACCGTCCTCAGATGGCCCGCGCTTTTGCTGCCATCAGGGCCGAAGACCTGATCTGGACCCGCGCCGTCCAGCGTTATTTTCTGGGTCGCGAAGATGTGCCAACGGATATCGGTGTCTGGCTGTCGGACACCACTAGGATGCCTGCACGCATGCATTCGCAATATCTGCGCGGGCTCTTTCTGGAAAACCGGCTGACGGC
>CAMBWO010000074.1 GCA_945871285.1 Pseudorhodobacter antarcticus
ATCATCGGTGCTACGGACAGGCGGTGGGGGGCGAAATTGGGGCTATCACCTATGCTTTCTTGGATGCGTGACACGTCCAGACTTCCTCGTATTCGGTCTTGTTTCGTCCGTCGGCCGCCGTGCTGTCTTGACCCTTGGAGCACCGCAGGAGAACACCATTTCGCCGCGCACGGAAAGACGGATCAACGGCCTGCCGGGTTGGCGCCGTCATAAAGCATATCGGCCGCGTCGTCCACAAAGAGGCGGGCAGCTTTGACCCTGATATGACCGGTCAAGCGGGCAAAAGACGCAAGTTCACGACCCGGACGGCCATAGGTCGTGGTTGTCTTCAAGAGCAGGCAACACGCGGCGCCCCTTGCCCTGTGCCGGCGGTGCGGGCCGATCAAACCAGCCGCTTACAGCATCTTAAGGTTCGGGTCGCCTTGCCAGCGGGCCCAAAGGGTCGGGCGCATCTCATCCGGGCTTAAATAGGTGCGGGCCGAAAAGACCGGGACCTGTGCCTGCGGATTGGCATAGGCCAGGTCCCAGTCGGCCTCCATCTCGGACTTGTCCAGACTGCCCGCCCAAAGGCCCTGCCCCGTGGCGCGGGCGAAATGATCCTCACCGTCGGCAATCAGATCGGCCCGCGCGCAGCCCCGCAGGACCGCCACGGCCTCGGCATCCACCGATGTCAGCAGCGGGCGGTCCAGGGCAACAGGGCTGCGTTCGACCAGACGTTCCAGCGCATGCAGGCAAAAGCTGGCCCGCGTCAGGCGGTAGCCCGTGCTGCCGCGTCCCGCATGGATCGCCACGCGGGTGTAAAACAGGGCATCCTCGGTAAAGATATCGCTGCCCTCGACCCGCACCGTCACCTTGCGGCGGTGGCGCAGCACGGCCACCACCTCGTCCCCCGCCAGCCCGGCCCGCACCACACCGCGCAGCGCCTGCATCCGCAGCACCATGCGGTCACGGGATTTGGCATTGGGGGCCAGATCGGCGGTCATCTGCACGACACGGGCCAGATCGCCCTCCTGGGCCTGGGCATAGGCCTGCCGCGCCAAACCACGCTTCAAGGACCGGCGCAGGGCAATGCTGTCAAGGCTGGGATCGTGCAGGCTCATGGGGATCTCCAACTGGGGGTTTTCGAATTGTGGTTAAAGATTCGCTAACTCTGCCACCCTGTGCCATGACTGCGACAAATCCTGTCACCGAAGCACTGGAGTACAGCGATGTCCTTTCAAAAAGCCACCGATCTGTTGCGTCTGGCCGAAATGGCGACCTCTCGCTATGGCGGCGTGTCGCTGACCGATATCGAACAGGCGTTCGGGGTGGACCGCCGCACGGCCCAGCGCATGACCAAGGCGCTGGAGGATGTCTTTCCCAATGTCACCACCGGACAGGATGAGGAACGCCGCAAATTCTGGCGGCTGAACCCGCAAGAGGCGCGTCTGATGCTGGCGCAAGGCGTGCGCGAATCCGAGTTGACCGCGCTGGACCTGTCGATCCGCCGGGCCGAGCGGGAGGGGGCCAGTCCTGACGCGGCGGCCCTGACCACGCTGCGCGACCGACTGCTGGCCGCCATGCCGCGCAGCCATGCCCGCCGCGTCGAGGCCGATGCCGAGGCGATGCTGGAGGCTTACGGCTTTGCCTCGCGGCCCGGTCCGCATGTGCGGGGGGCGGATGACCTGCTGGGCAAGATCGCGCAGGCGCTGAAGGGGCCGCACCGGCTGGGCGTGACCTATGGCAACCGGTCGCGGGTGCTGGAACCGCATGGCTTGCTGCTGGGGACACGGCGCTATCTGGTGGCGCGCGAGGCGGGCGGCGATGGGCGGATGCAGCATTTCCGGCTGGACCGGATCGTGCAGGCCCAGTTGCAAGCCGACAGTTTTCAGCGTGATCCGGGGTTTGACCTGTCCACCCACACCGCCCGCGCCTTTGGCAGCTATCACGATGACCGCGAATATGGGCCGGTTGTCTGGCGGTTCACCCCCGCCGCCGCCCCCGTCGCCCGCGAGTTCATCTTTCACCCCGACCAAAGCCTGACGCATGAGGCCGACGGCGCGCTGACCGTCCGCTTTCGGGCCTCGGGTCAGTTGGAGATGGCCTGGCATCTTTATCAATGGGGCGATGCGGTCGAGGTAATGGCCCCGGCAAGCCTGCGCGATCTGGTGCAAAACCACAAGCGGGGCGATTTCGCGTCCTTGCCCTAGCGGCCCGGTTTGCCCCCCCTGTTTCATCCGGCGCCTAGGCATAGCCGCGTCGCAGGGGGGGGCCTTGGCCATCTGGCCCCAGACGCCTGGAAACGACATCGGGGGCCAAAGGCAGGTTACAGGATGAAGTCGTCGTCGCTCAGGTTGGACAGCCCATAGTTCTCGATCAGCAGGGTCCGGTTGGCAAAGGTCAGCAGCAGGTCATCGCCAACCTCGGTCGCGGCCGATTGCACGCCCGAGAACGAGATGTTGAAGGAGGACAGGTCGATGTCGTCATCGCCCTCTTCAAAGTCGGTGATCACGTCCTGGCCGGTGGTAAAGACGAACCGGTCGGACCCGACGCCCCCGGTCATCGTGTCATTGCCGGCCCCGCCTGCCATCACGTCGTTGCCTTCGTTGCCCGCCATCCGGTCGGCACCGCCGTCGCCGGTGATGTCATCATCGCCCTCGCCCCCGGTCAGCCTGTCGGCCCCGGCGCCGCCGCGCATGATGTCATTGCCTTCATTGCCGGAAATGGTGTCGTTGCCATTGGCGCCAAAGGCCGTGTCATTGCCCGACCCCAGGATCAGGTCGTCGCGACCATCACCGCCCTCGGCCAGATCATTACCCTCGCCCGCCATGATGCGGTCGTTGCCTGCGCCGCCATAAAAGGCGTCGTCGCCACTCTCGTCGGTGATCAAGTCGTCGCCCGCGTCACCATAGGCGGTGTCCTGACCCTTGCCGCCAAGGATCGTGTCATTGCCAAGACCGCCCGACAGCCGGTCTTCGTCGTCATTGCCTTCGATGCGGTCATGGCCGCCCAGGCCGTTCAGCGTGTCGGCCCCGTCCAGCCCGCGGATGATGTCCGCGGCATTGGTGCCGTTGCGCAGGTCGGCTTCGTCCGTGCCCGTGATAGTCGCCATGAAGGGAACTCCCTGAATGCCAGCGCCGCAGGGTCGCGATGGTGTGTGTTGCGATGATTGGGACTGTGTCCCGCCATCACAACGCGCGGGCTTTGGGATTATTCCGGATCATCGCGAACTATTTCTGATCCGGCCCGTTCTGATCCGGCCCGTCGAAATGGGGCCCATGAAGGGCCAGACGCGTGCCGTCCTGCAACACCGCCGCCGTCGGCGTCAGGGACAGCGCCTGGCCCGTCCGCGCCGCGCAGGGCACCGCCCCCATCGCCGTCGCCACCGTGACCGGACCCGCCCCCAGATCCAGCGCCGTCGCCACGCCCCGCGCCGTCAGCCGGTTGGGCCGGGTTGCGGCCAGCCGCCCCTCGATCCCCAATGCACAGGCCTCCTCGATGCCCAGCACGCCGACATGCGCGCCGTTCCACGGTGCCTGATCGCGCCCGCCATTGGAAAACCACAGCATCGTCTGCGGCAGCATCGCCACCGGTTTCACCATCACCACCACGTCACCCGAGGCCGGACGCAGCGCCGTGACCCAGCCCAGCCGCTGGCCCGGATCATCGACCAGCATCACGAAATCCTCATGGGCCATTCCGATGGGATAGCGGGTCAGGTCCACCGGCCCCCTGGCCCCCGGAAAGGCGGTCAGGTCCGCCCCCTCGGACGGATAGCGCAGGGCCGAGCGGCCGGGTTCCAACTCGGCGCCCGGCGTCTCGGCCCAGGCTTTGGGCGAAAACCGCAGCAGACCGCCGCCGCGCAGGTCCAGCATCGCGTGATGGGCGACGGGCAGCAGGCCGGTGCCGCCGGTGAACCGATGCGCCTGATACAGGAACGGGTGATCGTCGCGCAGGGTCCAGATCTTCTCGACCTCGGCCCCCGCAATGCGGTGGCCCAGGGTGAACCGCGCCGTCACACCGCCGTCAAAGCGGGTCTCCTCGGCCAGAGTCCATGCGGAATTGGCGGTCCAGCCATGCGACGGCGCCCCCTCGACATCGTCGGCACAGAACGGCGCGCAAAAGAAATCGCCCGACATCCGGCGCAGATGGGGGTCCATGCCGGCCGGAAAGCGGGCGGGGTCGTCGGGCAGATCGGCCCAGGGCACGCGGGCAAAGGGGGCGATCACGCGGCCGTCGCGCATCACCTGAAACCGGGCCAACTGGCCTAGGCCGAGATCCAGCGCCACGCGGATGCCGCGTGCGGACATCTCATGCAGGCGCATCATCAGACCGCCTCGACGCCACATTCGGGCATCAGGCGCATTACATCCTCGGGGCGGCAGAGCTGCGTCGCATCCGTCATCACCGCCGCCGCAGCGGCAGCCGAGCCGAACGACAACGCCTCGGCATTCGATTGCCCCCGCGACATGGCCAGCACAAAGGCCGCAACGAAACTGTCGCCCGCCCCCACGGTGGACCGCACCTTGACCCGCGCCGCCTTGGCAAACAGGCGCTGCCCGGCATCGGCCAGCACATTGCCATCGGCCCCGCGTGCCACAATCACCCGCGTGGCCACCCCGCGCCGGACCAGTGATTGCGCGAATGCGGCGGTGTCCTCGCGGCTGACCAGGGGCGCACCGGCCAAGCCCTCGGCCTCCTCGCTGTCCATCCGCAGCACGGACAGCCCCTCGATGGGGGTGCGCACCGCCTCGGTCAGCGCGGTGCCCGAGGTGTCCAGCACCACCTGACTGCCCGGCATCGACTGCGCCAATTGCCCCGGAAAATCGGCGGGCACGCCGGGTGGCTGGCTGCCCGAAATCACGCTGATCCCGCCGGGCCGCGCCGTGGCGCGCAAAAGCGTGAACACCCGCAACCGCTCCGCCTCGCCCCAAACCGGACCGGGCAGCATGTAACGGTATTGCAGCCCGGTCGAGGTTTCGTTCACCGTCAGCGATTGCCGCGTCTCGCCCGGCCCCAGAATGGACAGAAACGTGACCCCCGCCGCCCGGATCAGCCCCGCCACCCGGTCGCCCGTCAACCCGCCCAGGGCCACCAGCGCCAGACTGTCGCCGCCCAGCGCCCGGATGGCGCGACTGACGTTCAAGCCCCCGCCACCGGGGTCCAGCAACGGGTCCGAACAGCGCAGCTTGTGCCCCGGCACGATCTGGCCAATCTCGGTCGCCATATCAAGCGCGGGGTTCAGGGTCAGGGTCAGGATCGGGGCAGGTTCGGTCATACGGCACCTCATGTTACCGCAAGCATAGTGCAGATCGCGGCCCCTGCGAAAGTACTTTGCAGCTACAGCCAACCCGCCTATCAATGGCCTGACGGAGGGCCAACGATGACACGCGCCACGCTGTATTATTCCAAAAACCTCAACCCCCGGCTGTGTGTGGCCGTCGCCCGGTATCTTGGCGCCGATCTGGACTATGTCGGCAACCACCTGCTGACCCCCGACCAGCGCGGCCAGATTGCCACCCTCAACCCGATGGGCCGCTATCCCATTCTGGTGCAACCAGACTGCACCAGCCTGTGGGAAACCGATGCGATCATCTGCCTTTTATCGGCGCAGGTCGGGTCTGACCTGTGGCGCACCGGGGCCGACCAGCCCGAGATGATCCGCTGGCTGTCCTGGACGGGCCACCACCTGATCCCGGCGGGCGGGGTGCATTACTTTGAAAACATCGTGCGGCCCACCTTTTCGGACCAACCGGAAAACCCCGATGTCATGGCCAGTTCGATGAATGATTTTCGCACCTATGCCGGGTTGCTGAACGATTGGCTGGCCACGCGCATCTGGCTGGTGGGCGACCATCTGTCCTATGCCGATTTCCGGGTGCAGACCCTGATGCCCTTTGCCCGCGCCGCCCTGCTGCCGGTGGACGATTACCCCCACATCCTGCGCCATGCCGCCCAACTGGACACCCTGCCCCATTGGCGCGATCCGTTCGCCGGTCTGGCCTGACCTCAATCCCCCGACCGGATCCAGTCCGAAAAGTTGGCCCCCGCCACCATGCCCTTGGCCCGCTCGCTGATGGCCGCCGCAGCACGGCGTTGGTCCATCGGAATGGCCCCCGGCAACCCGCCCAGTTCGTCAATGTATTCCGGCAGTTGGCCGGACAACAGCAACCGGCGGTCCAGCGGCATGTCGGGTTTGATCACCTGCACCAGACCATAGACGGTCGAGGTGCAATTGGCGGTGACGGTGTTGTAGAATTGCGGACGTTCGGCCAGTTGGTTGCCAAGGTCCAGATAGGACAGGAACAGGGCGCGCATCTGTTCGGGCTTCAGCTTGACGGGAAACATCAGCACCTCCTCGCCGCGCAGATTGGTCCGCACGCGGATCACATCCGCCTCGTCCGCTGCGATCAGCACCAGTTCGAAGTCACGAAAGAACCCGCCGATGGTGGAAAAGCTTTCGCCCTTTTCCTTGCGAATTTCGACCGAAAAGGCGATGCGGCTGGCCGCGCCAAAACCAAAGCTGACGATCAGATGGGCAATATCGGGGTTACCCCAGGTCGAGGTGAACATGTCCACGCTGCTGAGCTGGTCCAGATCATAGGTCCGGCTTTCCCAGAACGGTGTCGCCGCGGAGTCAGAGGTCCAGACGAAATCCCGCACGTTGTGCAGCGTGACCGTGAACCCCGTGACCGTACCCGAAATGCCGTGTTCGACATCCGCCGCCCAGTCGCGGTCCTGTCGCGGCTGGATGGTCTGATACCACGCGCCCACCACCAACGCCGCCACCGCGAACCCCGTCCGGGCCTGCCCCCCGCGCCAGCGCAGCACCAGCAGCGCCGCACAGGCCAGCGCGATCAGCCCCCAACCCACGCCCCGCCCAAATCCTGCAAACTGCACCCCAACCGCCGTGGCGGCCCAAGCCGTGGCCCCGGCCAACACCAGCCCGAACTCCACATGCCCCGCCCAGCGGACCCACCGCACGGCCATGGTCATGCCCGCGACGTGTTGACTTCCATCAGCAACTTCTCGGTCCGGGCCTCGTCAATCTTGTTGTGCAGGCGCGTCGCTTCCTCGGCGTCGCGGACCGATTTGACGATGGCGACGGTGGAACTGACCAGCATCAACGAGACCATGGCGTAAAATCCCTTGGCCGAAAACGAGGCTTCCATGAAATAGATGCCGCCTGCCGTCATCACGGCAGCCACGCCGAAATTCGGATAGGTGAACATGACCCAGGCGCTGGACGGTTTGGTCGGCAGATAATCAGGCATGACTCGTCCTTTCAATGGGCCCCCACTGACCCTTCGCGCGCATTTTCACAGGAAATACGGCGATATTAGGACAAATCCGCAACCATACCGTGCAGCCTGCCCAAGCCGCCCGCCTGAACCGCAACCCCCGCTTGCCGCTGCCCGCCCGCTCGTCTAATCAGGGCACGACAAATGAGGGTCCCATGCGCATACTGGTCACCAATGACGACGGCATCAACGCCCCCGGCCTTGCCGTGCTCGAGGCGATTGCGCACGAGATTGCCGGACCTGACGGCGAGGTCTGGGTCGTGGCCCCCGCCTTTGAACAGTCGGGCGTCGGGCATTGCATCAGCTATACCCACCCCACGATGATTGCCGAACTGGAGCCGCGCCGCTTTGCCGCCGAAGGCTCGCCCGCCGATTGCGTGCTGGCGGGGCTGTTCCATGTGATGAAGGATGCCCGCCCCGATCTGGTGCTGTCGGGCGTCAACCGGGGCAACAATGCGGGCGAGAATGTGCTGTATTCCGGCACCATCGGTGGCGCGATGGAGGCGGCGTTGCAGGGGTTGAAGGCGATTGCCCTCAGCCAGTTCATGGGGCCGGGCAATTACAAGATCGCCGATCCCTATGAGGCGGCGGTGCGCCATGGCGTGGCGCTGGTGCGCAACCTGCTGGACAATGGCCTCTGGGACGATGTCGATTACCGCATCTTTTACAACGTGAACTTCCCCCCCGTCCCGGCGGCGGATGTCAAGGGCACCCGCGTCGCCACCCAAGGGTTCCGCCGCTATACCGGCTTTGGCCTGGAACCGCATACTTCGCCCACCGGGCGGCAGTTCCTGTGGATCAAGGGCGGCGAACAGGGCCGCCCCACGCTGCCCGGCACCGATGTCACCCTGTGCGTCGACGGCTATATCACCGTCACGCCGCTGCGCTGCGACCTGACGGCGCATGACAGCCTGGCCGATCTGGCGCGGCGCATCGAATGACCGACGACGCCGCCTCGGACGGTCCGGCCGAACGGCAGATGCGGTTTCTGTTCGCCCTGCGCAGCCGTGGCGTCACCGACACCCGCGTGCTGACCGCGATGGAGCGGATCGACCGCGGCGCCTTTGTTCGCGGCCTGTTCGCCGAACGCGCGTATGAGGACATGCCGCTGCCCATTTCCTGCGGCCAGACCATCAGCCAGCCCTCGGTGGTGGGTCTGATGACCCAGGCGCTGAACGTGCAGCCCCGCGATACGGTGCTCGAGGTCGGCACCGGCTCGGGCTATCAGGCCGCGATCCTGTCGCAACTGGCCCGCCGCGTCTATACCGTCGACCGTCACCGCCGACTGGTGCGCGAGGCGCAGGATGTCTTTCGCGCCATGGGGTTGGTGAACATCACCGCCTTCACCGCCGATGGCAGCCACGGCCTGCCCGAACAGGCGCCCTTTGATCGCATCATCGTGACCGCCGCCGCCGAGGACCCGCCCAGCCCCCTCTTGGCGCAGTTGAAACTGGGCGGTATCATGGTGTTGCCGGTCGGTCAGTCCGACACCGTGCAAAGCCTGATCAAGGTGACGCGGCTCGAAAGCGGCTATGACTACGAAGAACTTCGCCCGGTGCGCTTTGTGCCGTTGGTCGAGGGGTTGGGAACGGAATAACGGCTGTCAGGACGAACCTGATGCAACGGAACGGGACGATCATGCAGGCGATAACGGCGCTCAGCGCAACCTTGGGCCGGGGCATTCACCCGGCCCGGCACATGGCCCTTGTCGCGGCGCTGGTGCTGGCAGGCTGCGATGGCGGCAATCTGGATTGGGACCTGCGCAGCAATGACAGCGGCACCTCGGGGGCGGTCGAACGGGTGACGGGCAGCCGCCCTGCGCCGGATGCCAACGGCGTGATCTCCTATCCCACCTATCAGGTCGCCGTGGCGCGGCGCGGCGATACCGTGACCACGCTTGCGGACCGTGTCGGGCTGGGGGCGGCGCAGCTTGCCTCGTTCAACGCCCTGACCCCCGATGACACGCTGCGCAGCGGCGAAGTGCTGGCCCTGCCCACCCGCGTGGCGGGCTCCACCGCTGCCCCAACCACCACCACCGCCCAGGGGCTTGACGTGACCTCGATCGCGACCACGGCGCTGGACCGGGTCGACCAAAGCCAACCCACGACTGCCACACCGGTGTCCAGCCAAGCCTCCGGCCCCGCCCCCGTGCGCTATCAGGTCAAACGCGGCGAGACGGCCTTCACCATCGCCCGGCAGTTCAACATATCGGCCAAGTCGCTGGCCGACTGGAACGGCCTTGGCCCCGATCTGGGCGTCCGCGAAGGCCAGTATCTGGTGATCCCGACCCCGCAAGACGCCGCCCGGATGCCCGCTCCGGTGGTGGATGCCGCCCTGCCCGGCCAGGGGTCGGTCCTGCCCGAACCGCCCTCGGCCAGCACGCCCCTGCCCGACGAGGCGACCCCGACCGCAGCGCAGGTTGCAGGCAGCCTGCCCCCCTCGCCCGAGCTTGCGGCCCAGCGCACCGCCTCCTCGGCGGCCCAGTTCGTGATGCCGGTCGAGGGCAGCATCACCCGCGGCTACAAGAAAAAGGTGAATGACGGCATCGACATCGCCGCCGCCGCAGGCTCGCCCGTCCGGGCCGCCGCCGCCGGTGTCGTGGCGGCCGTGACCAAGGACCCGGCCGGCGACCTTATTGTCGTGCTGAAACACAGCGGCGGACTGCTGACCGTCTATACCGGCATCGACAGCGTTTCGGTGGCGCAAGGCGCGCAGGTCACCCGTGGCCAGACCATCGCCAAAATCGCCGCCGGCAGCCCGGCCGAATTGCATTTCGAAGTGCGCCAGGGCCTCGAATCCGTCGACCCCGTAACCTACCTGCAATAGCGGCGGGGCAATAGCGACTTGTAGGATGGGCAGTCCTCGCGCTTTGCCTGGGCAAAGCGCGGGGTTTGCCCATCTTCCCCGCTCTACCCCATCTTCCCCGCTCTACCCCATCTTCCCCGCTCTACAAGGTCGGCCCCGGCACCAGCGCCGACCCGTCGCTGAACCGCGACAGGCGGAACCGGGTCAAGTCGTGGCCAATATCCTTACCCGCCACCAGATCGGCCACCACACGGCCCACGCCGGGGCCGATGCCAAAGCCGTGGCCGCACATCCCCGTCGCAATCACCAAGCCCGGCACGGCGGCCACCCGGTCGATCACCGGCACGATGTCGGGGATCATGTCGATCATCCCGGCCCAGGCGGTCCTGATTGCGGGGCGGCCCAAGTCGGGAAAGCTCTGGCCGAACACATCCTGCACCCCGCCCAGAAACCCCAGGTTCGGCGCAGGGTTCAAGATCCGCATCCGTTCGAACGGCGACACCTCGTCCGGCCCCCAGTGGCGCGGCGTGCCCCAGGCGTCGGGATAGCCTGACGGTGACCGGGCGCGGAACCGGGTTGACCGGTAATCCCGTTTCAAGACGGGCAGATAGGGGCCCATGTTGCGAAACGCGTCCGGGCCCACGAAATAGTCATGCCGCCCCCCCGGCGCGATGGTATAACCGCCATCGGCCCGCCGTCTGATGCCGACCCGGTCATCCGCCAGGCAACCCTCGAACGCCTGCGCCAGCGGCTCTGTCCGCGCCACCGTGGCCAGCACGGACAGCTGCGGAATATGCACCCCCTCGGCCCGCAGGAACAGCGACGACCACGCCCCACCCGCAACCACCACCTGATCGCAGGCAATGCGGCCCTGTTCGGTCGCAACCCCCACCACGCGGCCCCCCGCAAGGTCCAACCGCCGCACGGCGCAATCCTCGACAATCACCGCGCCCCGCCGCACCGCCCCCGCCGCCAGCAGCGGCACCGCGACCCAAGGCTCGGCCTGCCCGTCACTCTCGGTGAACAGCCCCCCCACCCATTGCACCGAAGCCCGGTCATAGCGGCCATAGACCTGCGCCTGCGACTGCAACCGCACGTCCAGACCCATGCCCCGCGCCTGCACCATCCAGGCCTCGAACCCCAGCATCTCGTCCTGACTGCGCGCCAGATACATCGTGCCGTGTTGGGCAAAGCCCAGCCCCGGCATCTCGGCGGCCATCGCCTTCCACAGGGCCAGGCTTTCCATCATGATCGGCAGTTCGGCAAAGTCGCGGCCCTGCTGGCGGATCCAGCCCCAGTTGCGGCTGGATTGTTCGCCCGCGACCCGTCCCTTTTCGCACAAGACCACCGACAACCCACGTTCGGCCAGATGCCAGGCCGTCATGACGCCCACCACCCCACCGCCCAGCACCACCACATCGGCCTGCGCCGGTGGCGGCCCCGGCCAGCAGACCGGGCTGCCGTCGTGGATCGGAAAGGTCAAGCCAACTCCTCCAACAACCGCTCCATGAACCGCTGTCCGGCGTGAAACTCGGCGACCTCCAGATATTCATCAACCTGATGCGCCTGGGCGATGTCGCCGGGGCCGCAGACCACGGCGGAATAGCCCGCCTCCTGAAACTGCCCGGCTTCCGTGCCGTAACTGACCACCCCCACCGCATTGGCCCCGGTCAGACGCCGCGCCAGGGCCTCGGCCGCACCGCCGGTTTCCGGCCGCAGGCCCGGCACCCCAAAGAACTGCCGCAATTCCACCCCGGCCCCTTCATGTCTTGCCTTCAAAGAGGCATCCAACACCTTGGCCGCATTCACGAATTCACCCGCCAGGGATGCGACATCCTCGCCCGGCAAGACCCGCATCTCGACCGCGAAATGGCAATCCCCCGCCGTGATGTTGTTGGCCGTGCCGCCCGAAATCATGCCCACATGGATCGTCGAAAAGGGCGGGTGAAAAGGGGACGGCGCGGCCTCGGCCATCAGCCTTGCGTTGCGGTCATTGATCCACTGGATCAGCCGCGCCCCCTCCATCACCGCCGACACGCCATAGGGCAGCAGCGAGGAATGCACCTCATAACCCTTGACATGCACCCGGTACCCGGTGCCCGTCTTGTGACCCACGATCACGCCCATGTTGGATGGCTCGCCAATCAGCGCCAGTTCCGCCTTGGGCAGCACCCCTTCCATCGCGGCAATCATCGGTGGCGCGCCGGTGCAGCCGATCTCCTCGTCATAAGACAGGGCCAACTGCAACGGCCGCGTCAGCCCTGCCCGCTGGCCCCGCACCAGCGCCCAGACCGCCAGCGCCACATAGCCCTTCATGTCACAGGTGCCCCGGCCATAGAGCCGCCCGTCCCGCTCGACCACCGTCCAGGGGTCCGAGGTCCAGTCCTGCCCCGCCACCGGCACCACATCCGAATGGCCCGACAACACCACGCCCCCCGCCACACGCGGGCCCGCATGGGCCATCAGCGCGGCCTTGGTGCGGTCCTCATTCCAGTGGCGGTGACATTCGATGCCATGACCCGCAAGGTAGCCCTCCAGCCAATCCACCAGCGCCAGATTGCTGTCCAGCGACACCGTGGGATAGGCCACCAGCCGCTCCAATACCTGCCGCGCCGAAAGCTCTTCGATCATCTTGTATCCCCATATGTTGTGGCAAAGGTGGCCCGGTGCCGGCCCCCTGTCAATATCTGGCAATCTGTAGCGCCGATCCACCATTCTGCCGACAACAGGGGACTGGAATGCAATTCAGAATCAGGGTTGATAGCTGAACCGAAATCGTAAAGACTTGGGCGACATCCAGGGCACCATAGAGTGTCTGCTGCAAGAACAGCAACAAAAACAAATGATTGGGAGACGTCTATGCCCGATGGGGCCCCCGACCTTGCGACATCCGTGCTGGATGTCAGGGACCTGAAAACCGTGTTCCGCACCCGTGGGGGTGAGGTTCATGCCGTAAACTCGGTCAGCTTCCATCTGGAACGTGGTGAACTTCTGGGCGTTGTGGGCGAAAGTGGCTCGGGCAAGTCGGTCACGATGATGTCGCTGATCGGCCTTTTGCCCTCGCCGCCCGCCGAAAACCGCGGGGGGCAGGTGCTGCTGGGCGGGCGCGATCTGCTGAAAGTGACGGATGATGAGTTGCGCGCCGTCCGCGGGGCCAAGATCGGCTTCATCTTTCAGGACCCGATGACCAGCCTGAACCCGGTCTTCACCGTGGGCAACCAGATCATGGAACCCCTGATCCGCCACATGGGCCTGACCAAGGCGCAGGCCCGCGTCAGGGCGGCGGAGCTGCTGGAGCTGGTCGGCATTTCGGACGCGGCGGCCCGGATCGACAATTACCCGCACCAGTTTTCAGGCGGCATGCGGCAACGCGTGATGATCGCCATTGCGCTGTCCTGCGACCCCGACGTGCTGATCGCGGACGAGCCGACGACCGCGCTGGATGTCACGATCCAGGCCCAGATCCTGGAGCTGGTCAAGGGCCTGCGCCAAAAGCTGGGCATGGCGATCATCTGGATCACCCATGATCTGGGCGTCATCGCCGGCATCGCCGACCGCGTGATGGTCATGTATGGCGGCCAGGTGGTGGAACAGGCCCCGGTCAAGGAGCTGTTCGCCAACCCCCAGCACCCCTATACCCGCGCCCTGTTGAAAACGATCCCCTCGCTGCACGGCAAACGCGCCGCCCGCCTGCAAGTGATCGAGGGCCAGCCCCCCATCATGACCGCCGCCCCCACCGCCTGCGCCTTTCGCGACCGCTGCGCCCATCGGTTTGACCGCTGCGACCGCGAAAACCCGCTGCGTCGACCAATCGGTGCCAGCCACGATGTCGCCTGCCACTGGACCGCCGGGGGTGCCCATGCGTAACGCCGTCACGCAGACCAAATCTTTTCGAAAAGATTTGCAAATTTCTTCGAAGGAATTTGGCTCTCGTCACGACGGGGGTGCCCATGCTTGACGCCGCCCCCAAGATGCTGGTCCAGGTCCGCGACCTGAAAATGTATTTCCCGGTCTATACCGGCATCCTGCGCCGCCACACCGGCGACGTGAAGGCGGTCGATGGGGTCAGCTTCGACATCGCCCAAGGCGAGACGCTGGGACTGGTGGGCGAAAGCGGCTGTGGCAAGTCTACTGTCGGACGCTCGCTTTTGCGCCTGTATGAACCCACCGGCGGGTCGGTCGTGATCGATGGCGAGGATATCGCCACCCTGTCACCCGAGGCGCTGCGCCGCAAACGCCCGACCATGCAGATGGTGTTCCAGGACCCCCAGGCCAGCCTGAACCCCCGCATGACCCTGGCCGAGATCATTGGCGAACCCTTGGTCGAACATGGCAACCTGTCCGCCCAGGACCGCTTGCGACGTATCTATGACCTGATGGATCAGGTCGGCCTGAACCGCCGCTTCGCTGGCCGTTTCCCGCATGAGTTTTCCGGTGGTCAACGGCAGCGCATCGGCATCGCCCGCGCCTTGGCGCTGAACCCCAAATTCATCGTCTGCGACGAACCCATCGCGGCCCTTGACGTGTCGATCCAGGCCCAGGTCGTCAACCTGCTTGAGGATTTGCAAGACAGTCTTGGCCTGACCTATCTGTTCATCAGCCATGACCTCAGCATGGTGCGCCACATCGCCGACCGGGTGGCCGTGATGTATCTGGGCCGCATTGCGGAACTCAGCCCCCGTGACGCCCTTTATGACCGCCCCTTGCACCCCTATGCCGAGGCGCTGCTGTCGGCCGTCAACGAACCCGACCCCCTGCTCGCCCGGCGTGAACGCATCATCCTGCAAGGCGATGTCCCCTCGCCCGCACGGCCCCCCAAGGGGTGCAACTTTTCCACCCGCTGCCCGCGTGCCTTTGCCCGCTGCCACACCGAAAAACCACAACTATCCGAGGTCGAGCCGGGCCGCCATGTCGCCTGCTTCCTCTACGACACAACAGCGCAGGCCGGATCAACCGGCCGACCCGAGGACCCCGAGCACAACCAACAAGGAGAACCAAAATGAAGCTGAGAACAGCCCTATTGGGGGCCGCCTGCGCCTTGGCGCTGGCCCCCGCCGCCCATGCCGAACGCGGCACGGATGGTGAGTTGAAACTGACCTTCCCGCAGGCCGTGTCGATCCTGAACCCCTTCCTGTCGTCGGGCACCAAGGACGTCTATTCGGCCTCGATGATCATCGAACCGCTGGCCGGTTATGACGCCGAGGGCAACCTGATCCCCAAACTGGCCGCCGAGATTCCGACGCTGGAAAATGGCGGAATTTCCGAGGATCTGACCTCGATCACCTGGAAACTGCTGCCCGGTCTGCTGTGGTCCGATGGCACCCCGGTCACCGCCGATGACGTGGTGTTCACCGGCAATTACTGCATGGACCCGGCCGGCGGCTGTGCTCAGGCCTCCAAATTCGACGGCGTCGCCTCGATCGAGGCTGTCGATGCCGCCACCGTCAAGGTGACGTTCACCGCGCCCAAGCCGAACCCCTATACCGCCTTTGTCGGCGCCCTGTCGCCGATCATCCAGAAGGCGCAGTTCGCGGCCTGCACCGGCGCTGCGGCACCGACCTGCACCGACCAGAACAACGGCCCGATCGGCACCGGCCCCTTCATGGTGACGGGCTTTACCGTCAATGACACCGTGTCGATGGCGGCCAACCCGAACTACCGTGATCCGATGAAACCGGCCTTCGCGACGGCCGTGATCAAAGGCGGCGGCGATGCCGAAGGCTCGGCCCGTGCCGTGATGGAAACCGGCGAGTTCGATTACGCCTGGAACACCCAGATCCCGCCCGACAGCCAGGCCGCAATGACCGCAGCCGGCAAAGGCCAGTTCGTGGTCGCCTTTGGCACGCTGATCGAGCGGATCGAGATGAACATGACCGACCCCGATCCGGCCCTGCCCGAGGGCGAGCGTTCGACCGCCGCCCACCCGCACCCAATCCTGTCCGACATCCGCGTCCGCACCGCCCTGTCCAAGGCGATCGACCGCGCGATCCTGGTTGAGGTCGGCTACGGCGCCGGTGGTGCCCCCTCGTGCAATATCGTCCCCGCGCCCGCCGCCTGGGCCTCGGACAACACCGGTTGCATCGCCCAGGACATGGAGGGTGCCAAAGCCCTGCTGGACGAGGCTGGCTGGGTCGTCGGCGCCGATGGCATCCGCGAAAAGGATGGCAAAAAGCTGAACATCCTGTACCAGACCACCGTCAACCCGGTCCGTCAGGACTTCCAGGCGCTGATCAAGGATTGGTGGACCGAGCTTGGTGTCAACGTCGAGTTGAAGGCCATTGATCCGTCCGTGTTCTTTGGCGGCGACGCCGGTTCGCCGGATACCTTCCAGAAGTTCTATGCCGATGTCGAAATGTATGCCAACAACTCGGACGGCACGGATCCCGAAACCTATCTGTCGCAATACCAGTGCAAGAACGCCCCCAAGCCGGAAAACCAGTGGCAGGGTGAAAACATGAACCGCTTCTGCGACCCGGCCTATGATGCGCTGGTGGCCGAACTGTCGGGCACCCGTGACATCGCCAAGCGTCAGGAAATCGCGAAAAAGCTGAACGA
>CAMBWO010000075.1 GCA_945871285.1 Pseudorhodobacter antarcticus
TCCGGCGTTTTGGGCAGCAGGGTGACGACGATCTGCGCTGAGGTGAGGGCGGCGCGCAAATCGGTGGTGGTGGGGATGCCGGGGATGGATTTGGCGGTGCGGCTGTAGCCCGTGACGGGGAAGTTGAGCGCGGTCAGGGCACGGGCGCAGGCTGTGCCCAGCGCCCCCATGCCCAGCATCGCCACGGGCCGTTCGCGGGCCAGCGGTGGGCAGGTAGGGTCCCAGACATGGCCCGGATTCACGATGTGGCGGTCCATGCCCAGATGGTGGCGCAGGGTGTGGCCCACGACCCATTCCACCATCCCCTCGGTCAGCCCGGTATCGACCATGCGGCACAGGGGTTGGGTCAACGTGGCATTACCGACGATGCGTTCGACCCCGGCCCAGAGGCTGAGGACGGCCTTGCAGTTGGTGAAGGGGGTGAAATCCTGCAAGGGGGCCGAGGGGGCGTAGATGATGAAATCGACGGCGGCGGGGTTGGGGGCGTCTGTCACCACCTGCGCCTTGATCCCCGCCTGATCCAGCAGGGCGGGCAGCAGGTCGCGGTATTCGGGCCAGAGGGTGGGGGCGGCGAAGAATATAAGGGGCATCAGGAACCTGTCAGGGCAAGGCCGGCATTCACGGCCAGGGCCAGAATGACGGTGTTGAAGAAATAAGACCCGACGCTGTGCCACAGCACGACCTTGCGCATGGCGGTTGTCGTGACCTCGACATCCGACACCTGGGCCGTCATGCCGATCGTGAACGAGAAATACAGAAAATCGACGGGTCCGGGGGGCGATTTGGGGTCGGGGAAGGTCAGGCCCGCATCAGGATCGGGGGAATAGAACATATGGGCATAGCGGTAAGCCAGCAGCACCTGCATCAGCGTCCAGCCCAAGGGGGCCGAGGCGAGGGCAAAGACCGCCTCGCCCAGCGCGTCCGTGGTGCGGTTCAGGACCAGAAAGATGGCCGACATCGAGATGACCACGGCGGCAATCGCAAGGATCAGGATCAGGGCCGAGCCTTCGTCATTGGCCTCGGCATGGCGGCGCAGGTCGCTCGCATCGCTTTGCACCGTCAGCCGCAGCATCAGGCCCAGATAGGCAACAAAGAACCCATTGACGGCGATCAGGGCGCGCATCACGGGATCGAAAGGCGACAGGCTGGACAGCGACCAGATCACCCCACCCAAGACCAGGGCGACGATCAGGCGCATATGCCGGCGCAGGGTCCGCATCAGCGCAACCGATGGACGATGGCGCTTTGGACCAGACCAAAGGCGAGGAGGAGGACCAGCGTCGCAGACCCGCCATAGGACAGGAAAGGCAGGGGCACGCCGACCACGGGGGCAAGGCCCATCACCATGGCCAGATTGACGGCCAGATACAAAAAGAAGTTGGCGGCGATCCCGACAATCAGCAAGGCCGAAAAGCGGTCCTTGTTCTGGACGGCGGCCCAGATGAGAAACAGCAAGATCAGGCCATAAAGGGTGAGCAGCGAGATGGCGCCGACAAAGCCGAACTCTTCGCCCAGGGTGGTAAAGATGAAATCGGTGTGTTTTTCGGGCAGGAAATTGAGGCGGCTTTGCGTGCCCTGCATGAAGCCCTTGCCCGTCCAGCCGCCCGAGCCGAGGGCAATCTTGGCCTGCATGATGTTATAGCCCGCGCCGAGGGGGTCAGCCGAGGGGTCGAGGAAGGTATCGATGCGTTTGTATTGATAGTCGTGCAGGAATTGCCAGGGCGTGCCGCGGGCCAGGAACACACCGGCGACGGCGGCCACGCCAATCGCAATGACGACAATGAAATACCACAGGCTGACCCCGGCGGCGAACATCACGGCGGCCCCCGCGACCAGAAGCATCACCGAGGTGCCGAGGTTGGGTTGCAGGATCACCAGCGCGGTGGGAACGATGATCAGCAGCACGGGGATCAGCACCCAGAGGGGGCGCGACACCTTCTTGTCGTCCAGCCAGTCGTAATAGGTGGCCAGCATCATCACCAAGGTGACCTTCATCAACTCGGACGGTTGCAGGCGGATGAAGCCAAGGTCGATCCAGCGCTGGGCGCCCATCCCGACCTCGCCAAAGAACTGCACGAACAGCAGCAGGATGAAGGTGGCGATATAGCCTGCCCCCGACATGCTGCGCCAAAACCAGATGGGGGTAAAGGTGATGATCAGGGCCAGCACCATCCCCACGCCAAAGCGTTCCATCTGGGGCCGCGCCCAGGTGTCGATGTTGCCGCCCGCGATGGAATACAGCATCAGCCAGCCGATGGCCGCCGTGGCCGTGATCAGCAGATACAGGCCCCAATTGACGTAGAACACCTTTTGAAAGCCAGCGGGGGCGAATTTTACGCGGTATTCAAGGAAGCTCATGCGCGCGTCTCGGCAGGCAGGGTGCCATCGGGCAGGCGGAGTTTCAGACCCTCCAGCATGGATTCGATCCGCGCTTTTTGGTTGGTGGGATAATCGGAGGGGTCGGGCAGTTTGCCAGTCATGGCGCGCAGCAGCGCGTCGCGGGCGATGGGGGCGGCGACCGAGGACCCGCCGCCGCCATGTTCCACCACAACGGCCACGGCATAGCGCGGCGCATCCAGTGGGGCATAGGCCACGAACAGTGCGTGATCGCGCTGTTTCCACGGTAGGTCGGCATTGCCCACCACCCCCGTCTCACGCTCCGCGGCCGAGATGTTGCGAACCTGACTGGTGCCCGATTTGCCCGCCATCTGCATCGCGGCATTGGCGATGCGGGCGGAATAGGACGTGCCCTTTTGGCTGTTCACCACCTCGGCCATGCCTTGACGGACCACCACCATCTTGGAGGTGTCAATGCCCAGCGGCTGCGGATCGGGGCGGTCCACGGGTTTGCCGTCCACCTCGCGCACCAGATGGGGTTCCACCATCAGCCCCGTCGCCAGACGCGACGCCATCACGGCCAGTTGCAGGGGCGAGGCCAGCACATAGCCCTGCCCGATCGAAGCGTTGATCGTGTCACCGACCCGCCAGTCCTGCCCATAGCGTTCCTGTTTCCAGGCCTTGGTCGGCATCAAGCCTTCCGAAATTGCCGACATAGGCAGAACGTGGCGCTGACCCAGTCCCAGGCGCTGACCCATGGCGGAAATCGCGTCAATCCCGACACCGGCGCGCTGGGCCACGTCATAAAAATAGACGTCACAGCTTTCCGACAGGGCCTGCACCAGATCAACCCGGCCATGGCCGCCACGTTTCCAGCAGTGAAACCGTCGGTCGCCAAACTCCAGATAGCCGGGGCAACGGACGGTCGTCTGGGTGTCGATGGCCCCCGATTCCAGCGCGGCCAGGGCCGTGACCATCTTGAAGGTGGACCCGGGCGGATAGACACCCTGCACCACCTTGTTGGCCAAGGGGCGGTGGTCGTTTTCGGTCAGCAGATTGTAATTGTCCGACGAAATGCCACGCACGAACAGGTTTGGGTCGAAGGAGGGTGACGAAACGGCGGCAATGATGTCGCCCGAATTCACATCCATCACCACGCAGGCGGCAGATTCGTCACCCATGCGGGCCTGCACGAAATTTTGCACATCGGCGTCGATGGTCAGCCGCAAATCGGCCCCGGCCAGGCCTTCGGAGCGTTCCAACTCGCGCATCACGCGGCCCACATGGTTGACCTCGATCTTCTTGTTCCCGGCAGCACCGCGCAGATTGTCCTCCATCCAGCGTTCCACACCGATCTTGCCGATCTGGAATTTGGGGATGTGCAGCACGGGGTCGGGGTCCTCGATCCCCTCCAGATCCTTTTCGGACACCGGGCCGACATAGCCCACCACATGGGCAAAATCGGTGTCGCGGGGGTAGACGCGGCTTAGCCCCACGTCCGGCGTCACGCCGGGCAGGGCGGGGGCGTTCAGCGCAACCTTGGAGAAGTCTTCCCAACTTAGCCGGTCCGCCACGGGGATCGGCACAAAGGACGAATTGCGGCCGATGTCGCGCAGGACGCGGGCCATGTCATCGGCGGTCATCGGGATCAGGTGGCTGAGGCGGTTCAGCACGGCCTGCACATCGCCCGCGCCTTCCTTGGTGATGACCACGCGGTAGTTCTGTTCGTTGCCGGCAATCAGCTTGCCATTGCGGTCCAGGATCAGGCCACGGGCGGGCGGGATCAGCTGGATGTTGATGCGGTTTTCTTCGGCCAGCAGACGGTATTGGTCGGCCTCCTCGACCCCTAGAAACCGCATCCGCGTGCCCAGCACGGCCATGGTCGCGGCCATGCAGCCGCCCATGAACAGGCTGCGCCGGGTCACGCGGCGGGCTGCCTCATCGGTATCGCGCTGCGTCCGCCTCACATCCGCCTCCCGTAGGCATCCACTTCGCCCATGGCGGGTTTATGCAGGTCCAGACCATAGCGCGACAAGGCCACGACAAAGGGATAGGCAAAGATTGACCACAGCGTTTGCACCAGTGCAAAGCCAAAGCCCGGTTGCGGCAGAAAGGCCACCGCAAAGGCCAGCCTATAGGCCAGAAACAGGCCGATCATCAGCCCCGCCACCAGCAGCCATTCGACGCCAAAGCTGAGTTCCCGCGTCAGCGCCACCCGGCTGCGGATGAATTCCGCTGCCAGAATCACCAGCCCCGTCCACAGGCCGGGCGGGCGCATCATCAACATATCCTCGAGCAGCACGACCCCGGCAATCATTAAGACCGGCAGGTAATCGGGGCGGCGCACCGTCCAGGCAAAGATGAGGCACACCAGAAGGTCCGGTCCCGGCAAGCCGCCCGCAGGATCGGGCAGCGGCAGCAGGCGCAGAAAGATCAGCACAAAGGCCACGCCCATGAATAACAGGCGGTGCATCCGCAGCGATGATATCCAGCGGTTATCCATTGTCACCCGCCGTGGTGATAGGCGCGGGCCAGGGCGGGCCCTGATAGCCGGGGGGCAGCGGTTTGGGCGGCTCGGGGGCCAGCAGGGCGCCGGCATCGGTGATGGGTTCGGTGCGCAGGCTGCGCAGGACGCGCAGGAATTCCAGCCGCTGATAATCGGCCGCCAACGCGACGCGCAGGCGTTTGTCATTGCCCAGCACGACCGACCCCACCAGCAGACCTGCCGGAAACACCTCGCCATCGCCCGAGGTCACGACGCGGTCGCCCGGCTGGATCTTGTCGGCATGTTCCAGAAAATCCAAGGGCGGCAGCATGGAGTTGTCGCCCGACAGGATGGCCTTTTGCCCCGAGGGTTGCACCACGACCGGCACGCGGCTGTTGCTGTCGGTCAGCAGGATGACGCGGCTGGTCTGGCGGCCCACGCCCGAGATGCGGCCGACAAGCCCAATGCCATCCATCGTGGCCCAGCCGTCGCGGATGCCGTCCCGTTCGCCCACGTTCAGCAGCACCGACTGGCGAAAGGGCGACCCTGAATCCGCCAGCACAACTCCGGTGATATGGGTCAGCATCGGGTCCAGTCGCACTTGGTTCAGGTCCAGCAGGCGGGCGTTCTTCTGCTCCAATTGCAGCGCGGCCTCTTTCCACGCCTTCATCTGCTGCAACTCATCGCGCAGGCGCTGGTTCTGTTCGTACAGGCTGGCATAGGATTGGAAGTTGTCGAAAATCGTGGCGGCCTTTGTGATGGGGGCCATCGCCCACGAGAAGGAGGGAACCACCCGGTCGATCAGCGCCGTGCGAAACCGTTCCACCCGCGGGCTGTCGATGCGCCACAGCAAAAACAGCCCCAACAGGACCAGCACCAACAGACCCACAAGCACCCGGCGCAGCGGGCGTGAGAAATCCTCAGGTCCATAGTTGCCAGATCTGGCCATAGGCCGCGCCCTGCTTAGCTGTCGTAGTCGATCACGTGCCGCAGTTGCTTTTCATACTCCAGCGCCTTGCCGGTGCCCAGAGCGACGCAGTTCAAAGGTTCGTTGGCCACGCTGATGGAAAGGCCGGTCTGTTCGCGCAAGCTAAGGTCCAGATCGCCCAGCAAGGCACCGCCGCCGGTCAGCATGACGCCCCGGTCCACGATATCGGCGGCGAGGTCGGGCGGCGTGGTTTCCAAGGCCTGCATCACGGCGTCGCAGATCTGCTGGACGGGTTCGGACAGCGCCTCGGCCACCTGCGCCTGATTGATTTCGGTTTCCTTGGGCACGCCATTCAGCAGGTCACGCCCCCGGATGGTGATCGAGGTGCCACGGCCATCGTCGGGCATCCGTGCGGTGCCAATGGTGGTCTTGATGCGTTCTGCGGTCGATTCGCCGATCAGCAGGTTCTGGTGGCGGCGCAGATAGCTGATGATCGCCTCGTCCATGCGGTCACCACCAACGCGGACCGAGCGGGCGTAGACGATGTCGCCCAGCGACAGCACCGCGACTTCGGTCGTACCGCCGCCGATATCGACCACCATGTTGCCGGTGGGGTCGGTGATCGGCATCCCCGCGCCAATGGCCGCCGCGATGGGTTCGCTGATGAGCCCCGCCCGACGCGCCCCGGCGGACAGCACCGACTGACGGATGGCGCGCTTTTCCACCGGAGTGGCACCGTAGGGGACGCAGACGATGATCTTGGGTTTGGAGAAGGTCGAGCGTTTGTGCACCTTGCGGATGAAATGCTTGATCATTTCTTCCGCCGTGTCGAAATCGGCAATCACACCGTCGCGCATGGGCCGGATCGCCTCGATGCTGCCGGGGGTGCGGCCCAGCATCAGCTTGGCATCCTCACCCACGGCCAGAACCTGCTTCTTGCCGTCCTTGACATGATAGGCCACGACCGAGGGTTCGTTCAGCACGATCCCCTTGCCGCGCACATAGACCAGCGTATTCGCGGTCCCAAGGTCAATGGCCATGTCGGAGGAAAACAGGCTGGACAGGATAGACATGTGCAAGACCACCTTGGCAAAACGGGCAAGCCCGCTTGTCGATGGAATCGACGCGGGCGCCTTCGTATACGGGCTGCGGGGGCGGAGCGAAAGCCCTGTCCTACGGTCGGGCGATTTGGCGCTTGGGGTCCAACCAGTTGTGATTAAACCACTTTAAGAACCTGTCATTGGGCCAATTTGGGCCAGATACTTATCATTTTACGTCATTTTTCGGGCTTGGCACCGGTCCCGCCTGCCTGATCCACGGCAGCAATATTTTGCGGCACGGGCCTTGGCAACAGGTCTGGATCACCCAGCGTGGCCAGAAGGCCAAGAGTCAAAGTTCTGCGCACGCTGGATTGTCAAAGGCAGCGTGACCGCGTCCGCGCAGGATCGCATGACACGGGGATGGCTGGCCTGCATCAGCACCATCGCACCCTCGTCTGCATCACGCCAGACTGCGAAAGATGGCGGAAAACGGACAAGCTCGACCCGGCATTCGGCGTCCATCGCCGTGGCATGGGCAAAATACAGTGCCACCAGCGTCGGCGATGCCTTGACCGCGTCGGGTTGGGGCTGACTGCCTCGGGCAAGCAAAACGGATGGAAACAGCGCCTGCCAATAGACCTCGTCCCCTGATGCCAGATCATAGGTCAGGGGTGCGGCAACGTAATTCGGATGCGCCGCGCCGGGGCAATAAAAGGAGGTCCTGTCCAGCAGCGACAGATAGGCCGGACCAGCAAAGGTGACGCTAATAAAGCGTTCGTGAAAGCTGCGTGGCGGGTCGGTGTTGCAGTCTGCACCAAACTTTGCCGCGTCCGCATCGGGCGCGGCAAAGTCGGCATTGATCCGGGCCGCAGCCGGACTTGGCGCAGTCAGCCTCGGCAGGGCCGCCACTCCGTCGGCCAGATCGGGGCTGGTGATCAGGTCCGCCCGGGCCTCCCGAAACCCAATTGCAGCCACAAGTGCTGCAAGGGTCAGGCGGCCCGGGGTCTTGGTTATTCGCCGTGATAGGTGACGGTTTTCACATCCGCACCCGGCGCCGATTTCTGCCGCCGCTGCACCAGACGGTTCAGCGCGTTCACATAGGCCTTGACCGATGCGACTATGGTGTCGGTATCAGCGCTGGAGCCTGTGGCAATCCGCCCGTCCTCCTCGATCCGCACCGAGACGGTGGCCTGGGCATCGGTGCCCTCGGTCACGGCGCTGACCTGATAGAGTTGCAGGTTGGCGCGGTGGGGATACAGCATCTTGACCGCGTTGAAGGCGGCATCGACTGGGCCGTCGCCAGTGGCGTCGATGGAGTGGTCGACGCCGTCAATGCTGAGGGTAAGTTCCGCCTCCTGCGGGCCGTCGGTGCCGCAGACCACGCGCAGGCGTTTGACCTGCAAGGTGTCCTGCGCCTCTTGCCGTTCCTCGTCTTGCACCAAGGCGATCAGGTCGTCGTCGAACACCTCTTTCTTGCGGTCGGCCAGGGCCTTGAACCGCACGAAAACGTCGTTCAACTGATTATCGGCCAGTTCAAAGCCCAGATCTTTCAGCTTGCTGCGGAGGGCAGCGCGGCCCGAATGCTTGCCCATCACCAGCGAGGTGTCGGCCAGGCCGATGTCCTGTGGGCGCATGATTTCAAACGTCTCGGCGTTCTTGAGCATGCCATCCTGATGGATGCCGGATTCATGGGCAAAGGCGTTCTTGCCGACGATGGCCTTGTTGAACTGCACCGCAAAGCCGCTGACCGAGGACACCTTGCGCGACAGGTTCATGATCTTGGTGGTGTCGATGCGGGTCTGGTAGGGCAGGATGTCGTTGCGCACCTTCATGGCCATCACGACCTCTTCTAGCGCGGTGTTGCCGGCCCGTTCGCCCAGACCGTTGATGGTGCATTCGATCTGACGGGCGCCCGCCTCAACCGCAGCCAAGGCGTTGGCAGTGGCCATGCCAAGATCGTTGTGGCAGTGGGTGGCAAAGATGATGGTATCGGCGCCGGGAACCCGTTCCAGCAGCATCTTGATCAGGGCAGAGCTTTCGCGGGGCGCGGTGTAGCCCACGGTGTCGGGGATGTTGATGGTGGTGGCGCCGGCCTTGATGGCAATCTCGACCGTGCGGCAGAGGTAGTCATGCTCGGTCCGGGTGGCGTCCATGGGCGACCACTGGACGTTGTCGCACAGGTTGCGGGCGTGGGTGACCGTCTCATGGATGCGCTGCGCCATCTGGTCCATGTCCAGATTGGGGATGGCGCGGTGCAGGGGAGAGGTGCCGATGAAGGTGTGGATGCGGGGGGAGCGGGCGTGCTTCACCGCCTCCCAGCAGCGGTCGATGTCCTTGAAGTTGGCGCGGGCGAGGCCGCAGATCGTGGCGGTTTGGGCCAGCTTGGCCACCTCGGACACGGCGGCGAAATCGCCCTCGCTGGCGATGGGGAAGCCGGCCTCGATGATGTCCACGCCCATCTCATCCAGAAGGGTGGCGATCTCCATCTTTTCGGTGTGGGTCATGGTGGCGCCGGGGCTTTGTTCGCCGTCGCGCAGGGTGGTGTCGAATATCAACACGCGGGATTGTGTCATGGTCTGATTCCTTGGGGTGGGTTTCTTAGCCGGGCTGGGTGCTGATCACTTCCGAGCGGTCGCACCCCGAGGGCACGCTCAGAAGCGGCTAAGAAGAAGCAGACCGAGGGCATGACTGACCGATGGGCCGTGGCCCCCGGACATGTTGGCGCTGATGCGATCCTTGGTCATGAGGCGGACTATAGGCAAGAATTATGGAAAGGGAAGTGCAATTTTTGGGTGCGGACAGGCGTGTCCACGCGCGGACAAAAGTGAAAGTGCAGAAAAAACAATGCGTTGGAATTATACATTCATGCAATGTTAACCTGGACACTTGCGGCACCGTGACCTTGGCCCTGTGGCGCGGGGCAAGACCCGGCTTGGCTGTGTGGCCCATCCGGTGATCTGAGCCGGGACGGGCGCCCAGTCAGCGGCGATAGGGGTCTTTGGGCGCCCGGTCGGACGACAGACTTTGCTGTCGCTCGGCCACCAGGGCCTCGATGGCGTCGGCCAGGTGGACCTCCTGGATATTGGCGTCCCCGGCCGCGACGCGCAGGCGGTGGGCCAGGATCATCACATCGGCATGGCTGCATCCCATGGGCGGTTCGAACTTGTAGCAGGCCAGTTCGATCAGCAGGCCGCAGGGGTCCTCGAAATAGATCGAGTCCATGAAGCCGCGGTCCTTGGGGCCGGAGTGTTTGATCCCGCGTGCGTCCAGCCGGGTGACGGCCTGACGAAAGGTCGCAAGTGACACGGCAAAGGCCACATGATGCACCGCCCCCACCTCGGTTCCGGCGCGGCGCAGCGGGGGTTTGCGGTCCTCGTTGGTGAAGACGGTGATCAGACGGCCATCGCCGGGGTCGAAATACAGGTGCCCCTCGGACGGGCGGTCAAGGTTGGGCTGGTCAAAGACAAAGGGCATGCCCAGCACCCCCTCCCAAAAGTCGATGGTGGAGTGGCGGTCGGCCCCGACCAGCGTGATGTGGTGGACGCCCTGGGTTTGCAGTTTTCTCATCACGGACCCCTTTGCTGTGGCCCAGTTTCCGCAGTTGGGCCCGGCAAGGCAAGCCTTGATCCTGTGCCCCCAAGCCCCTAGCGTGCCATCAGTTCAAGCCAGAGGTTGCCCCATGCCCCCCGATGACCGCGCCCGACTGCTGCAAGTTATCTGGGGAGCGGGGGTGCAGGCCGTGCGGGGCGACGTGGCGGTGGCGCATAGTCTGGACCATGCGCCCGTTCCGCGACCCGACCTGATCCTGGCCGTGGGCAAGGCGGCGGTGGCGATGACAAAGCCCGCCTTTGCCCGCTTTGGCCCGGTGCGGACGCTGGCGATCACCAAGCAGGATCACAGCGAGCCGGGTCTGGGGTTCGAGGTGCTGGAGGCAGCACATCCGGTGCCCGATGCCAGCAGTCTGGCCGCCGGGGCGCGTCTGTTGGCCGAGGTTGCGGCGGCGCCTGCGGGGTCGCATCTGCTGTTGCTGGTGTCGGGTGGCGCCTCGGCGCTGGTCGAGGTGCCACGGCCGGGGGTCACGCTGGCGGATATTGCGGCGCTGAACCGGGGCTTGCTGGCCGCGGGGATGGACATAGCCGCGATGAATGCCGAGCGGACCAAGCTGTCGCAGATCAAGGGCGGCGGGTTGTTGGGGCAGTTTCGCGGGGCGCGGGTGACGGTGCTGGCGGTGTCGGACACGCAGGGCGACCGGATTGAAACCATCGGGTCGGGCATTGGCCTGTGCCTGCCCCGTGCGGGCCTGATGGCCGAGACGCGGATTGTGGCATCCAACACCGTGGCGCGGGCGGCTGCGGCGGCCAAGGCGGCCGCGTTGGGCCTGACCGTGCGGCTGAACGCGGAGACGTTGTATGACGATGTGGCGGTTTGTGCGGAGGTGATGGCGGGCGACCTTGGCGGTGCTGGCCTGTATATCTGGGGCGGCGAGCCGACGGTGATCTTGCCGCCCAATCCGGGGCGCGGCGGGCGCAATCAGGCGCTGGCGTTGCGGATGGCCGAGCGAATTGCCGGGCAGGGCGATGTCAGCCTGCTGGTGGCGGGCACCGATGGCAGTGACGGCCCGACCAGTGCCGCCGGAGGTCTGGTGGATGGGACAAGTTGGGGCGCTGGGGCCGAGGCGGCGCTGGCGGCGGCGGACAGTGGCCGCTATCTGGACGCGCGCGGGGCGCTGTTCACCACGGGGCCGACGGGGACCAATGTGATGGACCTGGCGCTGGCGCTGCGGGGCTAGAGGGCGTAACGCTCCAGCACATCGAGCGGGACGATGTCGAGCGTGCGTTTGTGGGTGGCGTCAAGGCGCACCAGAGGGGCGGCGCCTTCGTCATGGGCCTGCAAGAACCGCGCCGCGCACAGGCACCAGCGGTCGCCGGGCTGCAATCCGGCAAAGCCGAACTCGGGGCGCGGGGTGGACAGATCGTTGCCAAGGTATTTCGACAGGGCCAGAAATTCTGCCGTCATCACGGCGCAGACGGTGTGCACGCCCCGGTCTTGCGGCCCGGTGTCGCAGCAGCCGTTGCGAAAGAACCCGGTCAGGGGTTTGGTCGAACAGGGCTGCAAGGTCGTGCCCAGAACATTCACGGAAGCGTCCATCAGCCCCTCCTCTCATGGCCAGCGTTGGCCTGCCAAAGGGGGCAGAACATCACCGGAAACCAGCGCCGTCAACACCTGTCGCACTGGCGCGATTCGGGCGAGGGGCGCCAGCACAAAGTCGCGCATCAGGGGCAGGGTGGCGCTGTGCGACTGATACATCGGCGTCAGCAGGGCCGAGAAGCCCTGATAGAAGCGGCGGTGCCAGCGGCGCATGGCATGGTAGCGCGCCAAGGCGTCGGGCAGGCCGCGGTCCAGGGCGCGGGTCAGGGCCATGGCATCGAGCAGCGCCATGTTCGCGCCCTGTCCCAGTTGCGGGCTGGCGCGGTGGGCGGCGTCGCCGATGAAGGCGAGGCCGGGTTGGTGGGGCAGAGCAAGGCTGCCGTGGCTGTAGCGGGCGACGGTCATGTCCGAGGCTTGGGTCAGGCTGGCCAGAAAGGGCGCGAGGTCGGGCCAGAACTGGGTGGCACTGTCCTTCCAGGCGGCGAAATCGACCTGGGGCCAGCGGTCAAGGTCCGCGATGGGCAGCGACCAGAACACTGCGGCGCGTTGTGCCGGGTCGCCCGGCAGGCGGCCGATCGGCATGACCCCGGCCATGCGAGAGGCGCGGTGGTAGCGTTGGGTCAACTGATCCGCTGGCAGCTCGCCCGCGGCCCAGGGGACCGAGGCCCAGACAGCGCCGAAGGGCAGTGGGCGGGGCACCAGCGGCGACAGGACCGACCCCGCGCCCGAAGCATCGACCACCAGATCGAACGGCCCGACCGCCTCCGCCGCCCCGCGCTGCACCCAGCCGGCGTTAACCGCCGTGGCCGCCGTGCCGGTTTTCAGGGTGACGCCTGCGGATTGGGCGGCCTGCCACAGCACATCAAACAGGCTGGCCCGGTGCATCGCCAGGCCCGGCGCCTGGGGGCGATAGCGCACGTCCAGCACCACCCGCCCGCCCGCATGGCCCAGCATCTGGCGCAAGGGTGCCCCCAGGGCCCGCGCCGCCTCGCCCGCGCCGATGGCATCCAGCACGGCCAGCCCGACCGGCTGCACCACCAGCCCCGAGCCAACCGGACGCGGCACCGCAAAGCGTTCGACCAATGTCACCGCATGGCCGCGCCGCGCCAGCAGCGCCGCCGCCGCCAACCCGCCCATCCCCGCCCCGACAATGCCGATCTGCAACATTCCACCATTCCATCCGCAAACCGGGCGCAAGACAAGACCCGCGATTTTCGGGGCTTTGTGTTTTGAGGGAAGGCGGCTAGGTTGCGGGAAAAGCGGTGGGACAGGGGGTTTGCGTTGGATGGTCTGTTGATCCTGATCGGCCTGATCGTGCTGGCGATTCCGGTGGCGGTTGTCGTGCTGCTGGTCGGTCAATCCCGTCTGAAGGCGCGGGTCAGCGCGCTGGAACGCCAGGTGGAGGGCCTGGGCCGGGCCCCGCGCGCCGAAACCGAAGGACCGTCACCCGAGTTTCTTGCAACTCTGGCCCCCGACGCCCCCCCCAAGCCCGAGGTGGTTGAAGTCTGGCCCTCGGCCAAACCGGACCCGGCGACGCTGTCCCCGCCCAAGGTCGCCGACGTCGCGGAAACTCCGCCACCGCCCATGCCCGATGGTCCCATCGTGATGCGGGCTGACCGGGCTGCGGCCTTTGCCGCCTGGATGCAGCGCAACTGGATCTATGTCATCTCGGCGATTTCCCTGGCGCTGGCCGGGGTGTTTTTGGTGCAATACTCGGTGCAAAACGGCCTGTTGCCGCCGTTGGCGCGGGTGATTGCGGCCTATCTGCTGGGCGGGGCCCTGATTGCGGCGGGTGAGTGGACGCGGCGGGGCAGTGGCGATGGCGAGCACAGCGACACGGCCTATCTGCCCTCGGTCTTTGCCGGGGCGGGGATCGTGACGCTGTTTGCCGCCACAACCGCCGCGCGGCAGTTGTATGACCTGATCGGCCCGAACCCGGCCTTTGCCCTGCATGTGCTGACGGCGGGTCTGGCGATTGTGCTGGGCTGGTTTTATGGTCCGCTGCTGGCGGCGATCGGGCTGATCGGTGCCTTTGCAGCCCCCTTTCTGGTTGGGTCGAACGCGGGGCCGACGCCGGTGCTATATGCCTATTACGCACTGATTGCGGCGACGGGGCTGACGGTTGATGCGGTGCGGCGCTGGGCCTGGCTGTCGGTGCTGGGGCTGGTGCTGGCCTATGTGGGGGGTGGTCTGATGATGACGGGTGGCGCGGGGCAGGGGGCGTGGGTCGCGTTTCTGGTGGTGCTGCCCGTGCTGGCGATCCTGCTGCCGCCGTTGCGCCTTACCCCGGATCACGCGGGCCCGACCGTGCTGCAAGCCGTTCTGGCCCGAGGCGAAACCGGCTGGCCGCCGTTTCCGGTGCGGCTGGCGGCGGGCCCGGTTCTGGTGTCGTGCATCGCGCTGCTGATCTTGCGCGGGGACAGCCCGCTGGTCGGGATGGTGGCGCTGGCCGCGCTGACCCTGTTGGCCGTGATCCTGTTGATCTGGGCCGAGCGGGCCGAGGGGTTGGCCGATCTGGCGCTGTTGCCTGCCGCCGCCTTTGTGGTGCGGCTGGTGTTCGAGGAGGCGGAGTATTGGCCGCTTGCCGGCGAGTTCCTGTCGCAGGCCATCGCCTATCGCGCCCCAGAAACCGCAGCGCCCATGACGGTGACCTGGATCGTCGGCATGGCCGCGCTGATCAGCGCCGCCTTTACCTGGCGGGCGCTGCGGGGCGGGCCGTTGTCGTTGATTCATGGCCTTGGGGCCGTGCTGGTCGCCCCGGTCGCGGTGGCGGTGCTGGAGTTGTTCTGGTCGCCTGCGCTGGTGCTGGGGGCTGGGCGCTGGGCGGCGCATCCGATGGTGCTGGCCGCGCTGATGGTGGCGCTGGCCGCCCGCTTTGCCCGCAGCGATGGGATGGATCATCGCCGGATGGCCTATGCCACGCTGTCGGCGCTGTCGCTGATCGCGCTGTCGCTGTTCCTGTTGACCTCGGCCACGGCGCTGACGCTGGCGCTGGCCGTGCTGGCGGTGGTGGCCGCCGCACTGGACCGCCGGTTCATCCTGCGCGAGATGGGGCTGTTCATCCAGATTGCGGTGGCCGTCCTGAGCTATCGCTTGCTGCTGGACCCGGGGTTGGATTGGGCGATGCGGGCGCCGTTGGGTCAGGTTGTGCTGGCCTTTGCAGGCACTGTTGCGGGTCAGATCGCGGCCCTGCGCCTGTTGCCCGGCGACCGGGTGATGACCCGTGGCGTGCTGGAAAGCGCCGGTATGGCACTGACGGCGGTGCTGGCCAACATCCTGCTGACCCGCTGGCTGGTGCCCGATGTGATGATTGGCGGGGCGGTCGAGGTGAACTATACCGCCTCGTTGAACGCGATGCCGTGGCTGGTGGTGATGCTGACGCAGGCCTATCGCGCCCGGTTCGGGGGGGCGTTGCGCCGGTTTCGGCAGGTGCTGGCCGCCGTGGCCGGGCTGTTCGCGGGGTTGGGTCTGTTCTGGTCAGCCGTCACGCTGAACCCGCTGTTCAGTTATGCCCCCGAGGATATCGGTGCGCTGGTCATCGGGCCGCTGGTGTTTGACACGCTGGCGCTGTCCTATGCGCTGCCCGGCCTGATGCTGTTGATTGCGGCCTGGCGGCTGTCTTATCCGCGCCCGATGACCCTGGGTCTGCTGGCGGTCGGGTCCGCGCTGATGGCGCTGTATGTCGGGCTCGAGATTCGGCGGTTCTGGCAGGGCGACTGGCTGGGGCGGCCCGGTGTGACGCAGTATGAGCTGTACAGCTATACCATCGCGCTGATGCTGGTGGGGGCGGCGCTGCTGTATCAGAGCATCGCCAAGCGCTCGGCCACGCTGCGCCGCATCGGCATGACCGTAATCGCGCTGACCATCGCCAAGGTGTTCCTGATCGACGCCGCCGGGCTGACCGGGTTGACGCGGGTGTTCAGCTTCCTGGGGTTGGGTCTGTCGTTGGCGGGATTGGCGTGGTTGAACCGCTGGGCCGCAGGGACTGTGGACCGGACGCGCTGACCAGACCGTAGGCCATGCCCCGCCCGATGCGGTGGGCCAGGTCGGACCAGGGGGCCGCCACCTGCGGCGGCAGGTTGCGGGCCAGCACGGCGTCGAACAGGGCAAGCCAGGGGATGAACATGCCGGGCCGCACGTCGCCCGCATGTTCATGCACCTGCATCGGGTTGCCGTCATAGCCGCGTTCGGACCGGATCGCGTTGCGCCAAAAGGCGGTGATCCTGGCCTTGTGGGCATCCCAATCGCGGACATGGGCGGCAAAGACCGGGCCGGGGCCGGGATGCTGCTGGACCACCGCATAAAACTCGTCGATCACGGCGGCAATCTGCGCGTCGGTGACGGCAAAACGGGGGGGCTCGGCCTGGGTCAGGGGCCACCCTGACCCGCTGGGCCGCCCGCCACAACAAGACAACTTGCCGCAAGTCCCTTTACCACCCGCCCGCCCTTTCCTATAAGGCGCGGATGAACCGGATATCCGCGCCCCCTGCACGAATTATCGGCCCGGCGACCTGACGTTTCAGGCGCCGGGACTGGTGCGCCGCACCCCGAACCTTTC
>CAMBWO010000076.1 GCA_945871285.1 Pseudorhodobacter antarcticus
ACGGCCTGACCGCGTCGCCCTATAAATCCGCCTATATCGCGGCCAAGCATGGCGTGGTGGGCCTGTCCAAGACCACGGCGCTGGAAACCGCAGGGCAGGGCATCACCTGCAACGCGATCTGTCCGGGCTATGTGCTGACTCCCCTGGTCGAGGCGCAGATCCCGGACCAGATGAAGGTGCACGGCATGGACCGCGAGACGGTGATCCGCGAGGTGATGCTGCTGCGCCAACCCTCGCGCCAGTTCGCCACGGTGGAACAGATCGGCGGGACGACGGTCTATCTGTGCTCAGCCGCCGCTGATCAGGTGACAGGCACGACGATTTCCGTCGATGGCGGCTGGACGGCGCTGTAAACCTTACCAGAATGGTTAACGAAAAAAGTCAAGTCCTTGATATCAAAGGATAACGCAAAGTGTCCACGCGCGGACACTAGGCTTCCCTGACCGGCGGATAGACCAACCCACCCGAGGCGACCAGTTTCGCGGCCTCCTCCGGGGTCAGGTCCATCGGGATCACCGCGCCCTTGTCGACAAACACCACAAAGCCCGAGGTGAAGGGCGTGAGGCCGATGAAGACGGCAATCTTGTCCTCCCCCAGCTTGTCCGCAATCTCACCCTTGGGCCGGGCCGAGATCAGGCCGATCACCCAGACACCGGGGCGGGGAAATTCGATCAGGCAGGTCTTGTCGAACGAGGACTCCGTCTTGTTGAACACCGTCTCGGCGACCTGTTTCAACCCGCCATAGAGTGAGCGGACGACGGGCATCCGGTCGACCAGCCGGTCCAGCCGGCCCAGCACGGTGCGGCCGATCAGCCCCTTGGCGATCCAGCCGATGACTGTGGTGAAGACCAGAAAGACGATGACGCCGACGCCGCGCACCGGAAACTCATAGCCGGGCCCGAAGTAATGGCTGAGCAGCGCCTGCGGATGGTAGGCCTGCGGGATGACGGGCAGGATCCAGCCATCGAGCCAGCCCACCACCGACCAGATCAGATAGATGGTCAGCCCGATGGGCAGCACGACGACCAGCCCAGTCAGGAAACTGGCGCGCAGGGTGGCGGCAATCGTCCTGCGGCGGACGGGGGTGGGGTCGCTCATGGCCGCTCCTCGGTCAGTTCGCGCCAAGTGTAGGGGCAGGGGAAGGGGCGCACAATGGGGATCGCCCCGCCTAACCCGCCGTCAACGCCCGGGCAATCTCGGCCCCCAGACGGGCGTTGTTCAGGACCAGCGCGATATTGGCCGTCAGTGACCGCCCGTCGGTAAGTTCAAACAGCCGTTGCAGCAGGAAGGGCGTGACCGCCTTGGCCGCCACCGCGCCACGGGCCACCTCGGCCAGGGCTTCTTCGATGAAGGGGGTGATCTGGTCGCGGGGGATTTCATCGACCAGAGGGATTGGGTTGGCGACCAGCTGTCCGCCGGGCAGGCCCAAGGTGGCGCGCATCCGGTGCGACGCCGCGATTTGGGCCGCACTGTCCATCCGCAGGGGTGAGCGCAGGCCCGAGGACCGCGACCAGAAGGCGGGCAGATCGTCCTGACCATAGGTGATCACCGGCACGCCCTGGGTTTCCAGAACCTCGAGCGTCTTGGGCAGGTCCAGGATCGCCTTGGCCCCGGCGCAGACCACCGTCACCGGGGTCTGCGCCAGTTCCATCAGGTCGGCCGAGATGTCAAAGCTGAGTTCAGCCCCACGGTGGACCCCGCCGATGCCGCCGGTGGCAAAGACGGAAATCCCGGCCAGATGGGCGCAGATCATGGTTGCGGCCACGGTGGTGGCCCCGGTGCGCCCCAGGGCCAGGCACACGGCCAGATCGGCACGAGACAGTTTCATCACATCGCGGGCCTGACCCAACGCGTTGAGCGTGGCGGCATCAAGGCCGATGTGCACGATACCGCCCATCACGGCGATGGTGGCGGGCACGGCCCCGGCATCGCGGATGGTCTGTTCGACCAGGCGCGCCGTTTCCACATTCTGCGGCCAGGGCATGCCATGGGTGATGATGGTGCTTTCCAGCGCAACAATCGGGCGGCCAGCGGCGCGGGCCTCGGCCACTTCGGGGGAAAATTGCAGTGGGATCATGTTCCAACCTCTCCTGAGACATAGGCGGCGGCGGCGTGGATGGCGGCGTTCAGCGCGGCCTCACGGGACGCGCCCTTGCGTTCGGCCACGATATGGGCGGCCATGAAGGTGTCACCCGCCCCGGTGACGCGGGCGACCAGAACCTGCGGCGGCGCAAGGCTGATCACCGGCTCGCCCTGCCGCCCGTCGGCCGAGGCGCGGCCCCCGTCCGTCACCAGCACGCGGCCAGCCCCACGGGCCAGCAGCGCGGCGGCGGCTTCGGTGGCGGTGGCGGCTTCGGTCTGGGTCAGCAGGCGGGCCTCTTCCAGATTGACATAAAGGGTGGCGTTGGGGTGGCGCAGCAGGGGGCGCAGGCGTTCGGCCTTGCCGGGTGAGGCGGGGGCAAGGCGCAGGTCGGCGCGGGCAAAGGCGGGATGGGCCGCAATCTCGGCCAGCAGCGCCTCGGTCAGGTTGCCGTCAAGGGCGATCATGCCGGTCCAGGGTGCCTCGGTCGAGCCAAGGCGACCATCCAGCAGGGGGCGCAGGATCTTGTCGCCCGCCGCCTCGAGCGAATGGGCATCGGCCACGGCGGCGATCAGGCCGTTGGCCCCCTCGATCGCCATATAGCGGTCGGTCGGCAGGTCGTCGGACAGATAGGCGTGGTCGGTGATCAGGCCGATGCGGGTGCAGGCGGCGATCAACTCGGCCCCTTCGGCATCACGGCCGATGGCGGTCAGGATGGCGGGGGTCAGGCCAAAGCGGGCCAGCGTCATGGCGATGTTCATCGCCACGCCACCCGGCAGGCGGGTGATGCGCCCCGGCACGTCCGAGCCAAGGCGCAGCGACAGATGGGCGCGCCCGATGATGTCCCACAGGACCGAACCGATGCACAGGATGTCAGGGCTTTGCGTCATGCGGGGTTCGTGCCAACCTTGGCGCGGAAAGGCAAGGAGGTGTTGATGGACTATCGCGGTTTGCCGAAGGGGAGCATTGCTTTTCTGGCCGGATTGCAGGCCCAGAACGACCGTGACTGGTTTGCGGCACACCGTGAGGCGTATGAGCGCGACTGGCTGGCGGCGGGGCTGGATCTGGTGGCGGCGCTGTCGGGGCCCTGTTCGGACCTGGGGTTGCTGGCCGTGCCGCGCCTGAACGCGAGCCTGCGGCGCATTCACCGCGACGTGCGGTTTTCGGCGGACAAGCGGCCCTATGACCCGAGGTTGCACCTGATCCTGTCGACCGGACCCGCCTTCAACCGGGCGCCGGGGGTGCATCTGATCATCGCGCCCACCGGGATAAGTTACGGTGCAGGGGTTTATGGTCTGTCGCCCGAGGGGTTGGCGGCCTATCGCCGAAGGGTGAGCGATGCCTTGGGGCGGGCGGGGTTCGAGGTGGTGTTGGCGCAGGCGGCGGCGGTCGGGGCGGTGCTGGACCCGCCGGAACTGGCGCGGGTGCCCAAGGGTTTTGCCGCCGCCCCTTGGGACGGGCTGTTGCGGCGCAAGTCGGTGATCGTGCGGACCGCGCAGGCGCAACCGCTGCCGGACTGGGTGTTTGGTCCGGGGGCCATTGATGGCTGGATGGGCGTGGTGCGCGGGCTGGCCCCGGTCAGCCGCTGGCTGATCACCCTTGCGTGACCTCACGCTTGGGTGAGTTGCCCAGGCAGGCGGGTTGGGCACAGGGTCGGGCAAAGAGGAGAAAACCGATGATCCGACTGATAGTGGCGTTGATGCTGGCGATGACGGGGGTGGCGCAGGCCAAGACCGAAAAGGCGATTGTCGCGGGCGGGTGTTTTTGGTGCGTCGAGTCCGATTTCGAGGGGGTGGCGGGGGTCACGTCGGTGGTGTCGGGCTATACCGGGGGCACGCTGGCGAACCCGACCTATGAGAACCATGAGGGGCATTATGAGGCGGTCGAGATCACGTTTGATAACGCCAGGATCAGCTATGCCGATCTGGTGGCCAGGTTTCTGCGGTCGGTGGATGTGACCGATGCAGGGGGGCAGTTTTGTGACCGGGGGGCGGCCTACCGGACAGCGATTTTTCCGTTGACTGCGGCCCAAGCGGCGGCGGCGGAGGCGGCGGTGGCGCAGGCTGCGGCGCAGTTGGGCCGCAAGGTGGTGACGCCGGTTTTGCCCGCCACGCGGTTCTGGGTGGCTGAGGACTATCATCAGGATTATTACAAGGGCACCAATATCGTGCTGACGCGGGCGGGGCCAAAGCAGCAGAAGAACGCCTATAAATTCTACCGCGAGGCCTGCGGGCGGGATGCGCGGGTCAGGGCGGTTTGGGGTGGGGATGCGTTTGGGCACTAGTGTCCGCGCGCGGACACTTTTGGAAATGTAGCGAAATCAAGGGGTTGGTGATTTTCGTTAACCGGGTGGAAAGGTTTCGGCCGCGGCGGTCGACGCCTTGTTGCAAGAAAAAGGGCAGGGCGGGTTCGTAGGTGCCGTGGCCCGGAACCTCGTGCGACCGTGGCCACGGCGTTGAAGCTGGCGCGGGCGACGGTCGGGCGGAGGAGATCACGGCGGCGCTGGTTGCGGGTGATTGCGCGGGAGGCGAGCTTGCGCTTTCGGCAGGCGGGACCTTGCCTTTCGGATGCGGGGGGTATTTTCGGGCGCCGGCCTGCCGGAGTGATTTTTGTTGCAAACCTGCAAAAGGCAGGCTAATCACTGAACAAAATGGTTCAGTATAGCGCCCCCCATGTCGACGCCACCTTTGCCGCCCTGTCGGACGCGACCCGGCGCGGGGTGATCGAGGCCCTGATGGGGCAGGATGCCACGATCAGCGAACTGGCCGAGCGGTTTCACATGACCCTGACGGGGATGAAGAAGCATGTGGGCGTGCTGGAGCAGGCGGGGCTGGTGGCGACGCAAAAGGTGGGCCGGGTCAGGACCTGCCGGTTGGGCGCAAGTCGGCTGGAGGAGGAAATGCAGTGGATGGAACGCTATCGCAAAATGTGGGCGGCGCGGTTTGACGCGCTGGATGATGTGCTTGTGGATTTGAAACAACGGGAGAGAACCGATGGACAGCGCCGAGACAAAACCTGAACCGAAATACCCCACCACGACCGAGCGCACCTCGGACCGCGAGTTGGTGGTCACGCGCCGCTTTGATGCGCCGGCGCGGCTGGTGTTTCAGGCCTGGACCCAGCCTGCGTTGATGATGCGCTGGTGGTTGCCCAAAAGCTTTGGCATGACCTTTGTGGACTGCGAGATGGAAGCGCGCACCGGGGGCACATATCGCTTTGTCTTTGGCCATCCGTCGTTTGACAAGCCGATGGCGTTTTTTGGCAGGTATCTGGAGGTGATCCCGGACAGCCGCATCGTCTGGACCAATGAGGAAAGCGGCGCGGCGGGGGCGGTGACGACGGTCAGTTTTGTCGAGGCGGACGGGGTGACGGTGATGACGCTGCATGACCTGTACCCCACCAAGGCGGCGCTGGACGAGGCCCTGGCTTCGGGGAGCACGGGGGCCTGGCCCGAGCAGCTGGCCGAGCTGGAGGTGTTTTTGGCGGGGTAGGGACGGGCAAAGGTGCGCCGGTAGGCACACCCTACGGGGGCCCTTGCAATTGGAAACGGGCGGCCTTATACGCCGCCTACTTTCACAGGTAGGGCTTGGGCCAGACGGGGAGAAATCCCGAATGGTCCGCCGGTTGGGGGAAACCCTGAAGACGGCCTTACCCAAGGATCAAACCGGAAAAGGATAAGGCATGGCTCTTCCCGAGTTCACCATGCGTCAGCTGCTGGAAGCTGGCGTTCACTATGGCCACCAGACGGCCCGCTGGAACCCCAAGATGGGCGAGTTCATCTATGGCGACCGCAACGGCATTCACATTCTTGACCTGACGCAGACGGTGCCGATGCTGGACACCGCGCTGAAGCTGGTGCGCGACACCGTGGCCAAGGGCGGCCGCATCCTGTTCGTGGGCACCAAGCGTCAGGCGCAGAAGTCGGTGGCCGAGGCTGCTGAAAAGTGCGCGCAGTATTACATGAACCACCGCTGGCTGGGTGGCACGCTGACCAACTGGAAAACCATTTCCCAGTCGATCCAGCGTCTGAAGCAGATTGACGAGATAATGGCGCATGGCGCCGAGGGTCTGACCAAGAAAGAGCGCCTGATCATCGAGCGCGAGCAGGGCAAGCTGCAAGCCTCGCTGGGCGGGATCCGCGATATGGGCGGCGTGCCGGACCTGCTGTTCGTGATAGACGTGGGCAAGGAATCGCTGGCCATCCTGGAAGCGCAAAAGCTGGGCATCCCGGTCATCGGCATTGTCGACACCAACTGCTCGCCCAAGGGCGTGGATTACGTGATCCCCGGCAACGACGACGCGGCACGCGCCATTTCGCTCTATTGCGACCTGGTGTCCCGTGCGGCGCTGGACGGCATGTCGGCCCAGATGGGCGCGGCTGGCATTGACCTGGGATCGTTGGAAGACGCCCCGGTTGAAGAAGTCGTCGCCGAGGCTTGAGCCTCGTCACATTACCGATACCCGGCGGGGGTTATCAGTTTGCCAGAGCAAACTGATCCGCCCGCCGGTGTTATTTTGATTTCAGGAGATGGACATGACTGTCACCGCTCAGATGGTTAAGGAACTGCGCGATTCAACCGGCGCAGGGATGATGGATGCCAAGAAGGCATTGGTTGAAGTGAATGGCGACATGGAAGCGGCGGTCGATTGGCTGCGCACCAAGGGTCTGGCCAAGGCTGCCAAGAAGGCGGGCCGTCTGGCCGCCGAGGGCTTGGTCGGCGTGGCTGTGTCCGGTGGGCGCGGCGTGGCCGTCGAGGTGAACTCGGAAACCGACTTCGTCGGCAAGAACGCTGATTTCCAGCGCATGGTGCATGACATCACCAAGACCGCCGTGCGCTGCACCGATGTGGATGCGCTGCGGGTGGCGGACCTGAACGGCAAGACCGTGGAAACCGTGATCGGCGAGGCCATCTCGACCATCGGGGAAAACATGACCCTGCGCCGCATGGCGTCGGTCGAGGGCGACCACGTGGCCGCCTATGTCCACAATGCCGCGACCGAAGGCATGGGCAAGATCGGCGTTCTGGTGGCCGTCAAGGGCACGGACAACGGCATTGCCAAGCAGATCGCGATGCATATCGCGGCCTTCAGCCCGCTGTCGCTGTCGGAGGCTGATCTGGACCAGTCCGTGGTCGAGCGTGAGCGCGCCGTGCAGATCGCCAAGGCCAAGGAAGACAACGCCGCCTCGGCCAAGCCGAAGCCGGATGCGGTGATCGAAAAGATGATCGCGGGCCGGATGGCGAAGTATTTCGAGGAAGTCACCCTGCTGGGCCAGAAGTTCGCGATGAACACAGACATCACGGTGGGTCAAGCGGCCAAGGATGCCGGCGTCGAGGTTATCGCCTTTGTCCGCATGGCCGTGGGCGAAGGCATCGAAAAGGAAAAAGAGGACTTTGCGGCCGAAGTGGCCAAGATGGTTCAGGGCTGATCCCATCGGGGACAGTTTGGGGAAAGACCGGGGGAAACCCCGGTCTTTTGCATTTATGCGACGGAATTGTCAGGCTGCGCCGTTGAAACTGTGACCGGACAGGCGCAGCTATAGCCGGCAGCAAGGGGAATTTCATGGCCGATACCGTCACCGTCCAGTCGATCACGCGGCGGCGCAAGAGGTCGGGCTTTGGGCGCGTGGTCTGGGGTCTGGTGCTGTTGGCGGTGCTGGGCGGCGGCTATTGGCTGTGGCAGGGGCGGGGGGCGACGACGGCCGAGGTGCGTTACACCACCACCCCGGTGGCCAAGGGGGACATCACGGTCATCGTGACGGCGGTGGGCACGGTGCAGCCGACGCAGCAGGTGGATGTCGGCTCGTTGATTTCGGGCACGATTTCGCAGGTGGGCGTGGCGATCAATGATGAGGTGACCATGGGCCAGGTTCTGGCGCGGCTGGATACCAGTTCGCTGGAAGCCGAGTTGATGCGCGATCAGGCCTCGCTGTCGGCCCGCAAGGCTGAGGTCGAGGACGCGCTTGCCACGCAAGAGGCGGCGGCGGCGGCGTTGGAGCGGGCGCAGATCCTGCGCGACAGGGGTTTGAATTCGCAGGAGGATCTGGCGGCGGCGGCGACATCCAAGCGGCGGGCGGATGCGGCGCTGTCCTCGGCGCGGGCCAATGTGCATGTGGCCGAGGCCAATGTGAAACTGTCGCAGACCAGCATCGACAAGGCCGAGATCGTGGCCCCGATTGACGGCATGGTTCTGGATATGACGGCCGATCTGGGCCAGACCGTTTCGGCCAGCGGGACGACGGTGACGCTGTTCACGCTGGCGCATGATCTGGGCCAGATGCAGTTGCAGATTGACGTGGACGAGGCGGATATCGGCAAGGTGTCGGTCGGCGATGCGGCGAGTTTCACGGTGGACGCCTATCTGGGGGAAAGCTTTCCGGCATCGGTCAGCTCGTTGCGGTTCGCCCCGCAAAAGGTGGACGGCATCGTGACCTATGCCACGATTCTGGACATCGACAATTCGGACCATCGGCTGCGGCCCGGCATGACAGCCTCGGCCGATGTCACGGTGGATCAGGCGGTGGGGGTGTTGACGGTGCCGAACGCGGCGTTTCGCTATACGCCGCCTGCGGCATCGGTGGCGGCGCAGCCCACGACGGGGCTGCTGGGGATGCTGTTTTCCAGCGGGGCACCGGGGGGCGGCCGGTCGCGCACCAGTGTCACGAATGAGGTGACGAAGGACGGCTTTCGCAACCTGCATGTCCTACGCGACGGGGTGCCGGTCAAGGTTGCGGTCAAGACCGGGTTGACCGACGGCGACCTGACGCAGGTGTTGGAGGGGCCGCTGGTCGAGGGGGACATCGTGATCACCGCGCAGAGTGCGGGCACACGATGAGTGACGCGCCGATGCTGGAACTGCGCCACATCTCCAAGGTTTACGGGGTGGATGAGGCGCAGGTGTTTGCGCTGAACGATGTCAGCCTGACGGTGGCGAAGGGCGAGTTCGTGGCGGTGATGGGGCCGTCGGGGTCTGGCAAATCGACGGCGATGAACATTCTGGGCTGTCTGGATACGCCCACATCGGGCCAGTATCTGCTGTTCGGGTCCGAGGTCAGCGGGATGGACCGCGACCAGCGGGCGCTGTTGCGGCGGCATTTTCTGGGGTTCATCTTTCAGGGGTTCAACCTGCTGGCGCGGACCACGGCGCTGGAGAATGTGGAATTGCCGCTGATTTACCAAGGGGTTGAGGTGGAGGAGCGGCGCGAGCGGGCGATGGCGGCGCTGGCCAAGGTAGGCTTGGAGGGCAGGGCGTCGCACCGCCCGTCCGAGCTGTCGGGTGGGCAGCAGCAGCGGGTGGCGATTGCGCGGGCGATTGTGACGCGGCCGGGGTTGATCTTGGCGGATGAGCCGACCGGGAACCTCGATTCGGCGCGGGGGCGCGAGATCATGGAACTGCTGACCCAGTTGAACCGCGAGGAGGGGCTGTCGGTGCTGATGGTGACGCATGAGCCGGACATGGCGGACTATGCCAGCCGGATCGTGACCTTTGTCGATGGGCGCATCCAGTGTGATGTTTTGAAGGGGGCAAACGATGCTGCTTGAATCGCTGCGATTGGCGCTGTCCACGGTATTTCGCAACAAGCTTCGGTCGTTCCTGACGGTGCTGGGCATCGTGATTGGCGTCGCCTCGGTCATTGCGATGGTGACGGTGGGGCAGGGATCGACGGCGCAGGTGCAGTCGGATGTGGCGTCGCTGGGGTCGAACCTGCTGATGATCCGGCCGGGCGCACCGGGGCGGGGGCCGGGGGGTGCGTCCAATGAGGCGCCGCCGCTGACCATTCAGGACATGGACGCGATGGTGGACAACATCCCCGACATCGTGGCGGCCACGCCATCCTCGGCCCGCAGTCAGACGGTGGTGTTTGGCGAGGTGAATTATCAGGTGACGGTGACGGGCACCGACAACGCCTATCTGGCGATCCGCGGCTGGACGCTGGCGGAGGGGCGGTTGTTCAGCGAGGGCGAAATGCGGTCGGGGACGCCGGTGTGCATTTTGGGGACAACCACATCGACCACCTTGATTGGGGAGGGAAATCCGGTGGGGACGACCATCCGCATTGGCAAGATATCCTGTGATGTCATAGGGTTGCTGGACAAACGTGAAGCGTCTACCTTTGGTCAGGATGACAATGCCACCGTTTTGATGCCGTTGAACGGGTTTCAACGGCGGATATCGGGGAACAAGAATGTGCAGTCGATTTCGGTCACCTTTGCCGATACGGCGACCGCCGAGGATGTCACGGCGCAGATTCAAAGCCTGATGCGCGAGCGGCGCAAGTTGGCGGGCGATGAGAACGACGACTTCAATGTGTTTGACATGAAACAGATTTCCTCGGTCCTGACCGGGATTACGTCGGTGTTGACGGGGCTGTTGTCGGCGGTGGCGGCGATATCGCTGCTGGTGGGGGGGATTGGCATCATGAACATCATGCTGGTGTCGGTGACCGAGCGGACGCGCGAGATTGGCATCCGCATGGCGGTGGGCGCGACCGAGCGGCAGGTGTTGATGCAGTTCCTGGTCGAGGCGATCGTGCTGTCGCTGATTGGCGGGATATTGGGGATTATGCTGGGGTTGGCCCTTGGCGCTGCGGGGTCTTATGCGCTGAACATCGGGTTTGTGCCGGACTGGCGGATCATCGTGGCGAGTTTTGTGTTCTCGGCGGTGGTGGGGGTGGTGTTTGGCTATTTCCCGGCGCGGCGGGCGGCCCGGATGGACCCGATTGATGCGCTGCGGCATCAGTAGGGTTGTGGGTGGCTTAAGTCCGATAATCATTATTATGTAATATGCGGATCACCGGCGCAGGATGTAAATGTCCATGATCCAGCCATGCGCAGCCCGGGCTGCGGCGCGGGTTGCGATGATCTGGGGGCTGATGTCGGCCAAGGGACCGGACAGGATGATCTGTTCCGCCATGCCGACATAGGCGCCCCACCAGATGGAAATACCTGTGGGGTCAAGCGTTTGGAAGGTGCAGTTGCCGTCCAGCATGATGACAAGTGTGTCGGCGCCCGTGGGCCAGCCCTCGGCCAGTTGGCGTCCGGTCGTGATGGTGACGGCAGCGCCAAGGTCGTTCAGCGGGATGGCATGGGCGGCGGTCAGCGCCTGAATCGAGGTGATGCCGGGCACCATACGGACCGCGACCGGAACGGTCAGGCGGGCGGCGATGCGCAAGGTGCTGTCATAGAGCGACGGGTCGCCCCAGACCAGCAGCGCGACATTGCGGGCGGCCGGATGTGCGGCGATGGTTTGCATCCAGACCTGTGCGATGGCGTCGTGCCAGTCGTTGACGCCCGCCAGATAGCTGGGGTTGGTGGCGTCGCGCTGCGGCAGGTCGAACTCGGCAATCGTGGTTTTGGGGTTGGTCAGCACCTCGGCGCAGATGGTGCGGCGCAGTTCGGCAAGGTCGGCCTTGCTGTCGCCCTTGCGCGGGATCATCACCAGATCGGCGGCATTCAGCACCTTGATCGCCTGAAGCGTCAGGTGATCAGGGTTGCCGGTGCCGATGCCGATCAGGTGAAGCCGGATCATCGGGCGGTTTCGCTGTGCCAGATGGTGACCAGCAATCCGCCCAGAACGGCCCAGGTGATGAGCCCCACGCCCAGGCTGTGCGCGGCGAAGGATGCGGCGAGTTCGGGCGGCACGATGCCTGCGAACTCGGCCACCTGCGGGGCGCCCCAGATATGCGGGGCGGCCAGCACCCCTGCCCCAACGACCCGCTGCCAGAGAGCCGAGCCATAGCACAGAAACCACAGCCCGGCCCCTGTGGCGACGGCCGTTGCGGCCCACCACAATTGCCGCGCGGAGAGGTCGGCGGCGGCCATACCGGGCAGTTCGGGCGACAACCCCAACGCGGGCATCATCTGAAAGCTGAGGAACCCGGCCAGGCCCCACAGGATACCCTGGGCAAGACCGATCCGGATGCCGACCTGTTCGGCCAGATTGATGCCGCCGATCAGAACCAGACCGTAACCGCAAAAGGTGAGGATTGCGAACAGGACGGTCAGGGCATTGCGCATGAGCGGCGTAGGTTCTGCCGCCTGCTCGTGGTCATGCGCCTCGGCCCCGGCTTCGGCCTGTGTGGTTTGGGCGTTTGTGGGTTCGGCGGCTGAGGTGTCGTGGCTGTGGCCGGCCTCTGGCGCGGCGGAAAAATGGGTCAGTTCGCCCGATTCATAGCGTTCGGCCAGAACGATATCGGGTTGCACCAATAGGTATTGCAGCAAGGCGCAAAGCAACCCTGCCGCAAAGCCAGCGAACAACGCGCTGGACAGCATGTGTTTCATGGCTGTGGGATCAGACCTGCCTTAGTGGCAGGGAAAGCCCGTGCTGTGGCGCATGTCATGCGTCGCATCGTGCAGGGTTTGCGAATTGGCAAAGCCGGCGGCAAAGACGATCAGGCCACCGATCAGGGCGACGAAAATCGCTTGCAGGACGGCAGAGGACCGGGCGGCAGTGGCCGTGTTGTGGGTCGCGTTCATACTCAACTCCTTGGCCGTCACACCCGACGGCATTTTGTTTCACCCTGCAAGGCCGGTCTCCTGACTCGCGGGTCGCAGCCTGCTTTCCGCCTTCCCGAGTGTTACCCCAGTGGCATGTGGAAAGCCGCTACCGCTTACAGTCGCGGGGGCGGTTGAGGATCAGGTGCCTGCAGCGGTCCACCCTACCCCATTCCCGTTTCAGTCCTGGGTGCATTTGCACCGATGGACACCTTGAAAGGCCATTAGGACAGATCGTCGCGGAGGGTCAAGCGCGAAAGCGGCGTTGGTGGTCGATTGGCGACATGTGGGGTCAGCCGGGGATGCGGGCAATGGCCTTGGTGCGCAGGCGGCCCAGCGGGCGGGTATCGGCAAAGGTGCCGTCGGGGCTGGCCGCGTAGAGGCGGGCAAAGGTGGTGAGGTCGGGCAGATCGTCATCGGTCAGATCGCCAAAGAGGTAGGCCGTCTTGCCCGGTGCCCGGAATGCGGCAGTTGATGGGCGGGCGCAGCCTGACATGCAGTCGGTTTCAGCAATGGTGTAATCGGTGAGGGCTGCGGAAAGGCTGCGGCCAAGGGAAAGGCCCGCGGGGCAAGAGCCGCAAAGGATGATGCGGTGGGTCATGGGTCCATCAAAGGGCCCAGCAGGATCAGCGCGGGGCCGTCGCCGCTGATCAGGGGGGCCAGGGTGGCGAGGGTGGCGCGCAGGAAACGCTGATCGGGGGTCGAGACGCTTTCGGCCAGAACGGCGGGCATGGCGGGGTCAAGGCCCTGCCCCATCAGTTTGGCGGCAAGTTCGGCAAAGGTGCGTTTGCCCATGAAGATGACGGTGGTGGCATGCGGGTCGGCCAGAGCGGCGAGGTTCAGGTCCTGCGGCAGGGCGCCGGTCACGTCATGGCCGGTGAGGAACTGCACCCGGCGCGCCGTCAGGCGGCGGGTCAGCGGGATGCCGTAAGCGGCGGCGGCGGCCGAGGCCGAGGTGACGCCGGGGATGATTTCATAGGCGATGCCCGCGGCGCGGCAGGCGTCAATCTCCTCCTCCAACCGGCCAAACAGGCCGGCGTCGCCGGATTTCAGGCGCACGACCTTTGCCCCGGTCAGGGCGTAATCGACCAGCAACTGGCTGACGCTGCCCTGCTTGGGTGAGGGGCGCCCTGCCCTTTTGCCCACCCCCACCAGATCGGCACCGGGGCGGGCGTGGTCCAGGATCGGCCCGGCGCTGAGGTCGTCAAACAGCACGGCATCGGCGGCGGCGATGCGCTTCAGGGCCTTGACCGTCAGCAGGTCGGGGTCGCCGGGGCCAGAGGAGACGAAGGAGACAAAGCCGCTCATGGCACCTCGGCGATCAAGTGGAAGTAGGAGCCTGTCACATGGCCGCGCTGCGAGCCGGTTTCGGGGACGGCGGTGCCCTCGGCATCGGTCACATGGGCCAGGGGGGCGTCGGGTTGCAACAGGATGGTGGAATAGTGGAATTCATGGCCGCGCAGGCGGGTGCCTGCGGCATGGCCGGGCATCGCGGCGGACAGCGTGGCGAGACGGTAGCCCAGGTGCATCTTGCGGACTTGGTAGGAGGTTTCAAGGCCAAGCAGGCCCGCCATCGGGTGACGGTGGCCGTCCTTGTCGGTGAGGCTCGTGCCAAGGACCATGTAGCCGCCGCATTCGCCGTGGACGGGTTTGGTTGCCGCAAAGGTGCGCAGGCCGGTCAGGAAATGGTCGGCGGCTGCGATGGGACCGGCGTGCAGTTCAGGATAGCCGCCGGGCAGCCAGCACAGGTCGGCCGTCGGGTCGGGGGCTTGGTTGGCCAAGGGGGAAAACGGCAGGATTTCGGCACCCGCCGCGCGCCAGCCGTGCAGAAGATGGGGATAGGTGAAGGAAAACGCCGTGTCGCGGGCCAGGGCGATGCGCTGGGCCGGGGGGCGGATGTGCAGGGGTTTTGTCGGGTGGCGCAGGGGCCGGGCGGCGGCATGGACCGCGTCAAGGTCCAGATGGGCGGCGACGAAACGGGCGGCCTCGGCGATCATCGGTTCCAGTTGCGGCAGTTCGGCGGCCTGGACCAGACCCAGGTGGCGTTCGGGCATGGTGATGGCCGCGTTGCGGGGCAAGGCGCCCAGAACGGTTATGCCGGCCTGCGCCATGCCAAGGCGCACCAGGCGTTCGTGGCGAGGGCTGGCGACGCGGTTCAGCACGACTCCGGCGAGGGTGAGGCCGGGACGGTAAGCGGCCATGCCCAGCGCAATCGCCGCGGCGGTCTGGGCCTGACCGGACACGTCTATCACCAGAATGACCGGCCAGCCCGTCAGCACGGCCAGATCGGCGCTGGCGCCGGTGCCGGTGGCGCCGGGGGTGGCCACGCCGTCATGCAGGCCCATCGACCCTTCGGCCAGCACCAGATCGGCGCCGGTGGCATGGGTCAGCAGGCCGCCGATCAGGTCGGGCGTCATGGCCCAGGTGTCGAGGTTATAGGAGGGCCGTCCGCTGGCCGCCCGGTGAAAGGCGGGGTCGATGTAGTCCGGGCCGGATTTGAAGGTTTGCACGTTCAGCCCGCGGTCGCGGAACGCCCGCGCCAGACCCAGGGTCAGCGTGGTCTTGCCGGTGCCCGAGGCGGGGGCGGAGATGATCAGGCCGGGGGTCATGTCGGGTCCGGAAAGCGCGGGTCAGTGCCAAGTGGGCGATAGCGGCGGTCGTAATCGGCGGCGTAAAGGCGGCTGTCGTCAAAGCCCTCGGCGGCAAGGGCGCGGCCCACGAGGATCAGGGCGGTCCGCTCCATCTGCGGCGAAATGGCGGTCTGGATGGTGGCGAGGGTGGCGCGGGCAATCTGCTGATCGGGCCACGAGGCGCGCCAGACCACGGCGACCGGGCAATCCTCCCCAAGGATGGGGGTCAGTTCGGCCACCACATCGGCCAGGGCATGGATCGACAGATGGATCGCCAGAGTGGCCCCGGTGGCGGCAAAGGCGGCCAGGGTTTCGCCCGGCGGCATGGGGGAGGCGCGGCCGGCGTGACGGGTAAGAACGACGGATTGCGCAAGGCCCGGCAGCGTCAACTCGGCGCCCAAGGCGGCGGCGGACGCGGCAAAGGACGGCACGCCCGGCGTCACGTCATAGGGGATGCCCAGCGCGCGCAGGCGGCGGAGCTGTTCCCCCATCGCCGACCAGACCGACAGATCGCCCGAATGCAGGCGAGCGATGTCGTGGCCCGCGTCATGCGCGGTCTGGATGGTGGCCATGATGTCGTCCAGCGACATCGGCGCCGTGTTGATGATCTGCGCACCGGGCGGGCAATGGGTCAGGATTTCCTTGGGCACCAGCGACCCGGCATACAGGCAAACCGGGCAGGCCGCGATCAAATCCCGGCCCCGCAATGTGAGCAGATCCGGCGCCCCCGGTCCGGCCCCGATGAAATGAACCGTCATGTCCCCTGCCCCTCTGCTATGGCCGCCACGGCCCTTCCGTCGGCCGAGGTCACGCGGGCCGAGACCAGCCTTGCCCCCTGCCCCGCTGCGGCCAAGGCCGCCGATTCCGCGACCGAGCCTGTGCCGTAGAGGTCCTTGACCCGGTCCGACCCCGGCCGGACCTGATTGCCCAGATCGTCCAGCGTGACCGCAATCAGCGGCACCCCCAGATGGCGGGCCAGTTCGGCCAGACCGGGTGCCTTGCTGGCAACGGTCGCCACGGAATCCACAGTTCCACCGGCCTGCGCAAGCGCATCCAGCAGGCTGGCCAGATCGACCGATTGGCGAAACCCGAAGCCTGCAACCCTCATCGCGTGACACTCCATTGGACCAGAGGGCGCTGGGGTTGCCAGCCGCGTTTGGTGCCCAAGGGGGCGGCCTCGGCCAGTTCGATGCGCAGAAGCGAACCGCCATGGCGGCCAGCCCAGGTGATGAGCAGCGCTTCGGATTC
>CAMBWO010000077.1 GCA_945871285.1 Pseudorhodobacter antarcticus
GACGAATTCGGCACCCCCCGCGCGTTTCAGGCCAACGTCGACCGCGAATACGAACGCAACATGGAACGCTATGTCTTTTTGAAATGGGGGCAAAAGGCGTTCAACAACTTCCGCGTCGTGCCGCCCGGCACCGGCATCTGCCATCAGGTCAACCTGGAATACCTCGCGCAGACGGTCTGGCTCGACGCCGATCAATCGGGCGAAATGGTCGCCTATCCTGACACGCTGGTCGGCACCGACAGCCACACCACCATGGTCAACGGTCTGGCCGTTCTGGGCTGGGGCGTCGGCGGGATCGAGGCCGAGGCGGCAATGCTGGGCCAACCCGTCTCGATGCTGATCCCCGAGGTTGTCGGCTTCAAACTGACCGGCGCGATGGTCGAGGGCACCACCGCCACCGACCTCGTGCTCAAGGTCGTTCAAATGTTGCGCAAACACGGCGTGGTGAACAAATTCGTCGAATTCTACGGACCGGGCCTCGACTATCTGCCCCTGGCCGACCGTGCCACCATCGCCAACATGGCCCCCGAATATGGCGCCACCTGCGGCTTCTTCCCGATTGACGACGAAACCATCCGCTACCTGCGCGGCACCGGCCGCGAGGACTCGCGGATTGCATTGGTCGAGGCTTATGCCAAGGCCAACGGCATGTGGCGGGGTGCCGACTATGACCCGATCTATACCAGCACCCTTTCTCTGGACATGGGCACCATCGTTCCAGCCATTTCAGGCCCGAAACGCCCGCAGGATTATACGCCGCTGACCGACGCCGCCGCAGGGTTTCTGCGCACGGTGTCGGAGTATCGGGGCATGGACACCAGCGCCGCCGCCAAAGAGATGGCATCCGAAGGCGCGACACCAGCGACAACCGTCGATCCGCGCAAATCTGCCCAAGTTGCGGGCTATGACTACAAACTGCGCGACGGGTCGGTCGTCATTGCCTCGATCACCTCCTGCACCAACACTTCCAACCCCTACGTCATGATCGGCGCGGGCCTAGTGGCGCGCAAAGCCCGCGCTTTGGGCCTGAAATCAAAGCCTTGGGTGAAAACCTCGCTCGCCCCCGGATCTCAGGTCGTGTCCGAATACCTCGAGGCGGCGGGTCTGCAAGAGGATCTGGATGCCGTCGGCTTCAACCTTGTCGGTTACGGTTGCACCACCTGCATTGGCAACTCGGGCCCCCTTGACCCCGCCATCAGTGCCGCCATCAACGAGGGCGATCTGGTCGCCGCCGCCGTCCTGTCGGGCAACCGCAACTTTGAGGGGCGCATTTCCCCCGACGTGCGCGCCAACTATCTGGCCTCGCCCCCGCTGGTTGTGGCCTACGCCCTGGCCGGTGACATGAACATCGACATCACCACCGAACCCCTGGGAATGGGCACCAACGGCCCGGTCTACCTGCGTGATGTCTGGCCCACGAACAAGGAAATCTCCGACCTCGTGAACGAAACCGTCACCCGCGCCGCGTTCCAAAAGAAATACGCCGATGTCTTCAAGGGCGATGCCAAATGGCAGGCCGTGCAGGTCACCGAACGCGAAACCTATGACTGGCCCGCCAGTTCCACCTATATCCAGAACCCGCCCTATTTCCGCGGCATGGCACGCACGCCCGGCGTCATTTCCGACATCTCGGGTGCCCGCATCCTGGCCATCCTGGGCGACATGATCACCACCGACCACATCAGCCCGGCAGGTTCATTCAAAGCTTCAACTCCGGCTGGCAAGTATCTGGCCGAACGGCAAGTTCCGGTGTCCGAGTTCAACTCGTATGGCTCGCGGCGTGGCAACCACGAGGTGATGATGCGCGGCACCTTCGCCAATATCCGCATCAAGAACGAGATGCTGGAGGCCGTCGAGGGCGGCTATACCAAGGGTCCGGACGGCGTGCAGACCTCGATCTATGATGCCTCGATGGCCTATCAAGAGGCGGGCACGCCTTTGGTCATCTTTGGCGGCATCGAATACGGCGCGGGGTCGTCACGCGACTGGGCGGCCAAGGGCACGGCCCTGCTGGGCGTCAAGGCCGTGATCGCCGAAAGCTTCGAGCGTATCCACCGCTCCAACCTCGTTGGCATGGGCGTCATCCCTTTTGAATTCACCGGCGGCGCGACGCGCAAGACGCTGGGATTGCAGGGGGATGAGGTGGTCAGCATTGCCGGTCTGGCGGGCGATCTGAAACCGCTCAGCACGGTGGACTGCACCATCGCCTATGCCGACGGCACGGTGCGGATCATCCCGATCAAGTGCCGGATCGACACTGAAATCGAGATTGAATACGTCGAACATGGCGGCGTGCTGCACTATGTGCTGCGCGATCTGGCCTCGCGCTGACAAGATCGGACGCGCCTGCCATCTGGCGGGCGCGTCCGGTTTGTTGTGGAAATTGAAACAAATTGTTATCAGTTCCGCAACGTCAACGCTAACACAGGTTATGTTCTTGTTAAGTTCTTTGTTGGAGTGTGAACGCATCCAGAACACAGGTGCCGCATGTCCCATCGCTTTCCGCCCATCGCCTCGCCCAAGACCACCGCGCCCCGCGCTCGGGTCCGGGTTCTGCCACGTCCGCACCTGCCCGGACTGCCTTGGGTCGAACTGGCCATCGGGCTCGCATTCCTGCTGCTGCTGCGCGCGGCCTGACGGCGACAAACCTTACCAGAATGGTTAACGAAAAAAGCTAACCCGCTGATAAGTCTGGAAAATAAAAAGTGTCCACGCGTGGACATCTAGCCAGCCGTCACATCGTGGCCATACAGCCAGTCAAACCGCCGCAGCGCCATGTCGGGCGCGAGCCACCCCCCCAGCCGCAGCACCCCATGCGCCGCCGTCCGTGCCACCCCGCCCAGATGATAGGCCCGCGCATTCCTGGACGCCGCCTGCACGATCCGCCCACACCGCCCGGCCCGTGCCACCTGATAGGCAGCAAGCCCCGCCGCCAGGCTGTCATGGGCCGCCAACCGGTCCGCCAGAACCCAGGCATCCTCCAACCCCATGCTGGCCCCCTGCGCCAGAAACGGCAGCGTCGGATGCGCCGCATCGCCCAGAATAGCCACCGCCCCTTCGGCCAAGGCCCGCTGCCAGACCGCCGCCACCGGATGGCGGAACAGGCCCCACAGGTGAACATCCTCGATCTGCGCCAGCCAGCCCTGCACCCGCGGGCCAAACTCTTTGAAGGCCAGCCGCAACTCCATCGGGTCGTCGCGCAGGGTCCAGCTTTCCTCGGCCCATTTGGCGCGCTCCTCGACTGCCACGATGTTGCGCAGGGTGCCGCCCCGCAGCGGATAGCTGACCAGATGCCGCCCGGCACCCATGTGAACCTCGGCCACCGCCGGCCCGCCATCACCAGGCACTATGGCCCGCCACGCAACCTGATGGGTGAAAAACGGCGCAACCTGCCCGTTCAGAGCGGCCCGCGTGGGCGAATGTAGCCCATCGGCGCCGATCAGCAAACCGGCCTCATGGCGCGTGCCATCCTCCATCACCAGCACCGGCCTGTCGCCGGTCAGGTCCACCGACCCCGCCCGCGACAGCAGGCGCACCTCCACGCCAACCTCGCGCGCGCCTTGCAACAGCAGCCCGATCAGATCGGCCCGGTGGACGAAATGATAGCCCTGCTGCGGCCTCAGCCGCCCCACCTCCAGCCGCGTCACCACCCCGCCCCCATAGCCGTCGCGCAACTCGACAGCCTCGGCCCGCTGCGAAACCGCAGCCACATCCAACCCCAGGGCCCGCAACACCACCGCCCCGTTGGGCGACACCTGCAAACCCGCGCCCACCTCGCGCACCGCATCGGCCTGTTCAAAGAGGGTGACAGCGGCCCCACGCAGCGCCAGAGCCCGCGCCACCGCCAAACCGGCCACCCCTGCCCCCAGAACCGTCACCCGCTGGCCTATCAAACTCATCGCCGCCCCCAAACAGAAATGCCGGGCACTGTGGCCCGGCATCCCCTGATACAGCCAAATCCCTTATTCGTCGCGGTGAACCTTTTCGCGCCGCTCGTGCTTTTCCTGCGCCTCCAGCGTCATGGTGGCAATCGGTCGCGCATCCAGCCGTTTGAGGCTGATCTGCTCGCCCGTCATCTCGCAATAGCCAAACTCGCTGTTCTCGATGCGGCGCAGGGCCGCATCGATCTTGGACACCAGTTTGCGCTGCCGGTCACGGGTGCGCAGTTCCAGCGCCCGGTCGGTTTCCTCGGAGGCCCGGTCGGCAATGTCGGGCACGTTGCGACCCGAATCTTGCAAATTGTCGATCGTCTCGGCGCTTTGACTCAGCAGCTCCTGCTTCCAGACCAGCAGTTTGCGGCGGAAATATTCAAGTTGCCGTTCATTCATGAAGGGCTCATCTTCGGCAGGGCGATAATCGTCTGGCAGGAAAACTTCAGCCTTCATCGCAGCATACTCCCAATACCTCGGTCGCTTGCGCCAGGCAGCAGTTCTGGCAAGCGCCCCTGATGTCGGGTGCATTAGCGGATTGATAACACCTTGTCACTAGCGGTTGCGACAAAATTGCTTGGGCGCTAAGGTCGGCGGTGCTTTCCTTACAGGGCCTTGAGTTTGCAATGCAATTTACCACAACTCCAACTTACGTGGCGTCACAGGACCTGTCTGTCGCCGTAAATGCTGCCGTCACCTTGCAGCGCCCCTTGCTGGTCAAGGGCGAACCGGGGACAGGCAAGACCGAACTTGCACGGCAGGTGGCGGCCTCTCTCAACCTGCCGTTGATCGAGTGGCATGTGAAGTCAACCACCAAGGCGCAACAGGGCCTGTATGACTATGATGCCGTCAGCCGGCTGCGCGACAGCCAGCTGGGCGAGGCGCGGGTGCACGACGTGCGCAACTATATCCGCAAGGGCAAACTGTGGCAGGCCTTCGATGCGCCAGGGCGAGTCGTGTTGCTGATCGACGAGATCGACAAGGCCGATATCGAGTTTCCCAACGACCTGTTGCAGGAACTCGACCGGATGGAGTTTCACGTCTACGAAACCGGCGAGACGGTCCGTGCGGTGTATCGCCCGGTGGTCATCATCACCTCGAACAACGAGAAAGACCTGCCCGACGCCTTTTTGCGCCGGTGTTTTTTCCACTTCATCCGCTTTCCCGATGCCGAAACGCTGGCGGCCATCGTGCGGGTCCATTTCCCAGACATAAAGGACCGCCTTCTGTCCACCGCCCTGACCCAGTTTTTCGAGGTGCGCGAGACGGCGGGGTTGAAAAAGAAACCCTCGACCTCCGAGGTGCTGGATTGGTTGAAGCTGCTTTTGGCCGCGGATCTGACGCCCGAAGATCTGCGCCGCGATGCCCGCACCAACCTGCCGCGTCTGCATGGCGCGCTGCTGAAAAACGAACAGGACGTGCAGTTGTTTGAACGGCTTGCCTTTCTCAGCCGCAAGGACCGCTGACGATTTCCCTTGAAACTGCCACCCCGCCGCCCAGATTGGAACACGTCCGCAGGGTCCTATGGCGTTCAGAACCGCTGTCCGGTTTGAACGACGCGGGCGCCTGCCCGGCCCCCTACTGCTCGGGGGGGTGGGTCGCGCCGGACGGTGGTTCACCCCCCTTTGGGCGACCTGAACCCGCTTGCGACCGGCACTGTCCGGCCTGACCCGAGAAAGCTTCATGCGCCATCTTGTCATCCTGTCATTCTGTCTGCTGGTGTCGTGCGGCCCTGCCCCCGTGGCGGTCAGCAAGGCTGCCGTTCATCCTGACGGTTTTGCGGTGACGGGCGCGCAAACCCGCCCCAACGCCCAGATCGCCGCCGATTTTATGGATCTGGAGTTTCAGATGGAAAGCGGCCGGATGCTGCCGATTCTGACCCGGTTCGAGGGGTCCGTTTCGGTGCGCATGACCGGCGCGGTGCCGCCCTTGGCCGAACAGGACCTGATGCAATTGCTGGGCCGCCTGCGGGCCGAGGCCGACATCGACGTGGCACTGGTGCCCCCCGGCGCCCCGGCCCAGATCACCATCGAATTTGCCAGCCGGGCCGAATTGCAGCGTCTTGAACCCTCGGCCGCGTGTTTCGTGGCACCCAACGTCGCCACCCTGGCCGAGTTTCGCGCCCGGCGCGGTGCGGCCGCGCTGGATTGGCAGGGGTTGCAGCGCCGCGACCGGCTGGCCGTCTTCGTGCCCTTCGACACCAGCCCGCAAGAGGTGCGCGATTGCCTGCATGAGGAGGTGGCCCAGGCCCTGGGTCCCTTGAACGACCTGTTCCGCCTGCCTGATTCGGTCTTCAACGATGACAACTTTCAGTCGGTGCTGACCGATTTCGACATGCTGATCCTGCGGCTGCACTATGCACCCGAACTTGCCAACGGTATGACCCGCGCCGAGGTTGCGGCCCGCCTGCCCGGATTGCTGGCCGGGATGAACCCGCAGGGCGGCTATCCTGGCAGCTGGTCCCAGCCCGTCACCCCGCGCGCCTGGACCGATGCGCTGCGCACCGCCCTTGGGACGCGGGGCACGGCGGCCACCCGCTCGCCTGCCGCAAAGCGGATGCTGGCGATGGCCCAAACCCAGGGCTGGACCGACAATCGCCTGGGGTTTTCGTGGTTCGCCGTCGGGCGGCTGTTGGCGCCGACCGACCCGGCCGGGGCCGAGCGGGCCTATCGCGCCGCCGCGGAGGTCTATGCCGGCCTGCCCGATGATGGCGTTCACCTGTCCCATGCGCTGCTGCAATTGGCCGCCCTGGCACTGGGGGATGGGCGGGTCGATCAGGCCGTCACGCTTGCTGATCAGGCATTGCCTCTGGCCGCGCGCGGGCAAAACGCAGCCCTTCAGGCCAGCCTGATGATGATCAAGGCCGAGGCCCTGACGCAACTGGGCCGCGACACTGAGGCCGCGGCGCTGCGTCTCGACAGTCTGGCGGCTGCGCGGTATGGCTTTGGCGACGCGCAGGCCGTGCGCGCACGGGAGGCCGAGATTGCCGCCCTTGCGCGGCGTGGCCTTGGCGGCTGACACGGGCCCCGTGCCCGGCAATTCAAGGGACGCAAGATGATCTGGACAGCGGCAATCGTGATCGGGGCCCTTTGGGGGGCCACCACCGCCCTGCGGCGCGGCGGGCGCAAGCTGGACGCGCTGCAATATGCGGCGGGGTATGCAATTGCCTTTGGCCTTGTGGGGCTGGCCATCTCGGTCTTCCTCGACCGTCTGGGGTAGCGCGATGTTCCTGCCCTTCTTCCTGACCCTGCGGAAGACGGGCGTGCCGGTGTCCTTGCGCGAATACCTGGGTTTTCTGGAAGGGGTCCTGGCCGGTCTGGTGACCTATGACGCGACCGGATTTTACTATCTGGCGCGCACGGCCATGGTCAAGGATGAACGCCACCTTGACCGGTTCGACCGCGCCTTTGCCGAGGCGTTTCAGGGGCTTGAGGCGATCACGGTCGATCAGGTGCTGGAGGCCGTGGACCTGCCACGCGACTGGCTGGAAAAGCTGGCCGAAAAGCATCTTACGCCTGAGGAGAGGGCGCAGATCGCGGCCCTCGGCGGGTTCGATGCCCTGATGCAGTCCCTGCGCGATCGTTTGGCCGAACAAAAGGGCCGCCATCAGGGCGGGTCGAAATGGGTGGGCACGGCGGGCACCAGCCCCTATGGCACCTATGGCTACAACCCCGAAGGCGTGCGCGTGGGTCAGGACGAAAGCCGCCACCAGCGCGCCGTCAAGGTCTGGGACCGGCGCGAGTTTCGCAATCTGGACGACCGGGCCGAACTCGGTACCCGCAACATCAAGCTGGCCCTGCGCCGGTTGCGCAAATGGGCGCGGGATGGGGCCGAGCATGAGTTGGACCTTGACGGCACCATCCGCGCCACAGCCGAACATGGCTGGCTCGACGTGCAAACCCGGCCCGAACGGCGCAACGCGGTCAAGGTGCTGTTGTTTTTGGACATCGGCGGGTCGATGGACCCCCATGTCAAGGTTATGGAGGAGTTGTTCAGCGCCGCCCGCGCCGAGTTTCGCCAACTGGTCCCGTTTTATCTTCACAACTGCCTGTATGAGGGTGTCTGGCGCGACAACCAGCGCCGCTGGTCCGACCAGACCCCGACCTGGGACATCCTGCGCACCTATGGCAGCGATTACCGCGCCATCTTTGTCGGCGATGCCGCGATGAGCCCCTACGAGATTTTACAACCGGGTGGGGCGAATGAACATTGGAACAAGGAAAGCGGCAAGGTCTGGCTGACCCGCGCCTGCCAACAATGGCCGCATCATCTGTGGATCAACCCCACGCCCGAGGCAGAATGGCGCTACAGCCAGTCGACCCAACTGATTGCCGATATTTTCGACGGAAGGATGGTCCCCATGACGTTAGAGGGGTTAAGCCGGGGCATAAGGACGATCAAATGAAACAGCTGTTCAAAACCCACCCCTATGCCGTCGGCGGCTTTGTGGTGGCGATGGCGGTAACGCTGTTCTTTCTGTTTCGCATCACCGCTTCGGCGATCTATTGGAATGACCCGGCCCATCACAACGAAACGGTCAAGCCCTGGATGACCATCGGCTATGTCGCCAAATCGTGGAAGCTGAGCCCGCGCGAGATTGATGTCATGGCCGATCTGCCGCTGCCGCAAGAGGGGCGCGGGCCGCTGACGATCAAGGAAATCGCCACCCTGCGCGGGGTCGAGGTGGACGAAGTGATCCGTCAGGTCAATGCCACCATCGTGATCTTGCAGCTGAAACGGGCGCTGCAATGACCGATCTAATTCTGGGTCTCGTGCCGACCTACGGGTTGTGGCTGCTGGCGTCGGTCACCTTTCTGGCCTGCCTTGCGTTGCCAGTGCCCTGTTCCATCCTGATGCTGACGGCAGGCGGGTTCGTGGCGACGGGGGACCTGGTGCTGTGGCAGGTGATCGCGGCGGCGCTGGGTGGTGCGGTGCTGGGCGATCAGGCCGGCTACCGCATCGGCAAGGTCGGCGGTCATGGATTGCTGACGCGCCTGTCCTCCAACCCCAAAAGCGGCGCCCTGATCGCCCGTGCCGTCGATCAGATGGACCGGCGTGGCGCGGCGGGCATATTCCTGACCCGGTGGCTGTTTGCCCCCGTCGGCCCCTGGGCCAATTTCGCCGCCGGGGCCACGGATTTTCATCATGGCCGCTTTACCCTGTGGGCCATTGCGGGTGAGGTGGTCTGGGTCAGCCTTTATGTCCTTTTGGGCTATGGCTTTGCCGGCAATATCGAGGCGGCAAGTGACATGGCAGGGTCAGCCTTGGGCATTCTGGCCGGTGTCGCGGCCATGCTGGGGTTCGGCTATTGGCTGGTCAACGCGGCGCGTCAGGACGCCTGAGCCAGCATCGCCTTGGCCAGTTTGGGCAGTTGCGCCCGCTTCAGCAGCGCCTTCAGCGGCAACTCCTGCCCGGCCATCCGCTCCGCCGCGGCATGAACCCCCATCACCACCTCGGTTACCTCGCCCGGATGATGCGACCACAATTCCCACAGCAGGCTGTCGGGGTCGCGCCGGTCGATCCCCTCCTCGGCCAGCACATGGCGGGGAAAGTCACGGGCATTTAAGGTCACGATGCAATCGGCATGGGCCGCGATGGCGACCGCCAACACGTGATGGTCATTGGCATCGGGCAGTAGAACCCGCGCCTCGATGCCGGGCTGTTCGCGCACCATGGCGCGGGGAAAGGCGGTCTTCATCAGCAGCGCCTCCCCCTCGGCCTGCACCATCGCGCCGGGGCCGAGCTTTTGCGTCGCCAGCACCCATTCGCGCAGGATGCGGTCCGACCAGAAGGGTTGATACAACCCCTTGGCCGCGACACCGATCAGGATGTCGCGCAGGACCGACGGATAGATGACACAGGCATCCAGAACCGCCCGCATCAGTTCAGCCGGAAAAACAGCGCCTTAAGGTAAGCGCTTTCGGCCAGTTGCAGCAGCATCGGGTGGTCCGGGCCAGCGAACCCGGTGTGCATCAACTGCCCCCGCCGCCCGCCCCGGCCAATGCCCCGCGCCGAGGCATTGCGGAACGCCTGCAAATCGGCGGCATGAGAGCAGGAACACAAGACCAGATAGCCGCCCGGTGCCACCAACGGCGCCGCCAGACGGGCCAGCCGCTCATAGGCGCGCAATCCCGCCTCCAGCGCCGGTTTGGCCGGGGCAAAGGCAGGCGGATCGCAGATGACCAGATCGTAGACTTCGCCTCCGGCGGCCAAAGCCTCCATCACGTCAAAGGCATCGCCCTTGCGGGTGGCAAAGCGGTCGCCAAAGCCCGAGGCCTGCGCACCCCGTTCCGCCAGATCCAGCGCGGGGGCCGAGGCGTCGACAGCCAGGGCCGACACGGCCCCTCCGGCCAGGGCCGCCAAGGCAAACCCGCCGACATGGGCGAACACATCCAGCACCCGCGCCCCCCGCGCCAGTTTGGCGGCAAAGGCGTGGTTCGGGCGCTGGTCAAAGAACAGGCCGGTCTTTTGCCCGCCCATCAGGTCGGCCAGATAGGTGGCCCCGTTCATCGTCACGGGCACCGGGGCATCGACGGTGCCGGACAAGACCATCGTCTCCTCGGCCAACCCCTCCAACCCGCGTGCGCGGCCCGTGCCATTCTTCACGACCGTCGCCACGCCCGTCACCTGTTGAAGGGCGGCAACCAGTGCCTCCTGATGCGCCTCGGCCCAGGCGGCATTGGGTTGCACCACGGCGACATCGCCGAAACGGTCGATCACCACACCGGGCAGGCCATCGGACTCGGCGTGGACCAGACGGTAGAACGGGGTGTCAAACAGCCGCTCACGCAACGACAGCGCCACAGACAGCCGGGCGGCAAACCACGCCTGATCAATCTGCGCCGCAGGGTCGCGGTCGATCATGCGGGCGATGATCTTGGATTTGGTGTTGACCGTGACCAGCCCCAACGGGCGCCGATCGGCATCCTCCAGCACGGCAAGCGCGCCGGGGGCCAGGCTTTGGGTGCGCCTGTCCGTCACCAGCTCGTCGGCATAGACCCAGGGAAAGCCGTGGCGGATCGCCCGCGCCTCGGCCTTGGGTTTCAGTCGGACGACGGGGCGGCCATGGGACGGCGCGTCAGGTTCGGTCGGGTCGGGCAATTCATCATTCATGCCCCCCTTTACTGCGCCCCGCCGCCCAAGGAAAGGCCGCTACTGGGCCGGGGCCAGATCCAGCGGGGAAAACGCATCGCGGCTGGCCAGATCCAGCGGAGCCGGCAGGCGCAGCGCGGCCAATTCGGCCTGCACCACCTCGGCCAGTCGGTCCACGATCACGACCTTCTGGGTGATGCCCTGCGCCTCTTCGCGCAGCGCACGCCGCCCCCCCGAGGCGGGCGTGTCGGCAATCACCAGACGCGGTCCGTCCAGCACGGCCCCGGTGGCACCATCCAGCACCGTCAGATGAAACCGCATCGCGAAATTGCCCCCCAGCGTGGCGCGGGTCTTGGGGGTCAGGGCGTGAAAGGTGTCCACCTCGACCGTGACAACCACAGGGCGACCCTCGGTCATTGTTGCTGTGCCGCGTTCAAGGGCGGCGGTGAACATCGCTTGCACCTGCGCATAGCGGTCGCCTGGGGGGTCGCCGTGCCAGACGATGTCGGCACTGGGCAGATAGACATCCGCCTCGGACACCAGCAGATCGCGTGGCACGCTGACGGCAAACCCGATGACATTCAACGTGGTGGCGCGGACCGGTATCGTGGCCAGGTCCGGCACGGCCCCCATCCGACCCCGGCTTGGCATTTCTGCCGGCGCACAGGCCAAAAGCGCCAAGGCCGCGGTGAAACCTGAAAACAGTCTTGCCTTGAACATTTGACGTCCTCCCAAGCAAACCATCCCGTCGCAATAATTTGACCCAAGATTGTGGCCAAATTGCGCAAAACTTGCAGCAGTCTAGGCAAGACTGTTTCCTTTTTCGCATCATTGCCGGTGCGATGACGCAGCTTTCCCGCCGGGCGAATCACCCCAACGCGGCGAAGTTGCTGTTGTTAGCGCTAACACATTCTGCTATGCTGCACCCGAACCGCCACAGGAACCGCCATGCCCCTGCACCCCGAACTTGACCGCATCACTGACCGCATCCGCGAACGCTCCCTGACCAGCCGCAGCCAGTATCTGGACCGGATGGCCAAGGCGGCGCGCCAAGGTCCGGCACGGGCGCATATTTCCTGCGGCAATCAGGCCCATGCTTATGCCGCGATGGTGCAGGACAAGGACGCACTGGTGGCCGCGCGGGCCCCCAACATCGGGGTAGTGACGGCCTATAACGACATGCTGTCGGCCCATCAGCCCTATGAGCATTACCCCGAACTGATCCGCAGCACGGCCCGCCGGATCGGAGCTACAGCCCAGGTCGCAGGCGGCGTGCCGGCCATGTGCGATGGCGTGACCCAAGGCCAGGCGGGGATGGAACTGTCGCTGTTCTCCCGCGATGTGATTGCCTTGGCAGCCGGTGTGGCCCTGTCGCACAACGTGTTCGATGCGGCCCTGTATCTGGGGGTTTGTGACAAGATCGTCCCCGGCCTGATCATCGCCGCCGCCACCTTTGGCCATATCCCGGCGGTCTTTGTCCCAGCAGGGCCGATGGCCTCGGGCATTCCCAATGACGAAAAATCAAAGGTGCGCAATGCCTTCGCCAATGGCACCGCCACCCGTGCCGAGTTGATGGCGGCCGAAATGGCAGCCTATCACGGCATCGGAACCTGCACCTTTTACGGCACCGCCAACACCAACCAGATGCTGATGGAGTTCATGGGGCTTCACCTGCCCGGCTCCAGCTTCGTCAACCCCGGCACCCCCTTGCGCGATGCGCTGACCGTGGCCGCCGTCGAACGGGCGGCCCAGATCACCGGCCTTGGGGCCGACTATACCCCCGCGGGCGCGGTTCTGGACGAGCGGGCCTATGTCAACGGTCTGGTCGGGCTTATGGCCACGGGCGGCTCGACCAACCTCGTGCTGCACCTGCCCGCCATGGCCCGCGCCTCGGGCGTTCTGCTGGACCTGTCGGATTTCGAGGCGATCAGCCAGCTGGTCCCCCTGATGGCCAAGGTCTATCCCAATGGTCTGGCCGATGTGAACCATTTCCACGCGGCAGGCGGCATCGGCTTTCTGATGGGGCAGTTGATGGATGCGGGTCTGCTGCATGACGACGCGACCACGATCCTCGGCCAGGGCCTTGCCGCCTACCGCACCGAACCCAAACTGTCGGGCGATGCGCTGCACTGGGCGCCTGGCAGCGCCACCAGCCTGAACGACCGCATCCTGCGCCCCGTCTCCGATCCCTTTGCCCCCACCGGTGGCCTGAAACAGTTGAACGGCAATCTCGGTAAAGGCGTCATCAAGATCTCTGCCGTAGCCCCCGAACGCCATCAGATCGAGGCCCCCTGCCGCATCTTCCACGACCAGAACGATGTCAAAGCCGCTTTCAAGAACAATGAGTTCACCAGTGATACAATCGTCGTCGTGCGCTTTCAGGGCCCGCAGGCCAATGGCATGCCCGAACTGCACTCGCTGACCCCAACGCTGACGGTGCTGCAAGAGCGCGGCCTTCGGGTGGCCCTGGTGACCGATGGACGCATGTCGGGCGCCTCGGGCAAGGTCCCCGCCGCGATCCACGTCTCCCCCGAAGCCGCCGCCGGTGGCCCGCTCGCCCGCCTGCGTGACGGCGACATCGTGCGCCTTGACGCTGCGGCCGGCACCCTGTCGGTCCTTGCTGCCGATTTCGACAGCCGCCCCCCCGTGACCGCCGACCTTGGCCCCAATACCTGGGGCACCGGCCGCGAGCTGTTTGAAACCTTCCGGCGCGCGGTTGGCCCCTCGACGATGGGGGCCAGCAGCCTGTATTGAGAGGCTGAAGAAAAGAACTTTCGGCCTTCGGCGAGGATATTTTAACCAATATGAAAGGGTTTTCGGGGAAGACTCACACCACGGTACAGGCGGGAACGCCGATGACCGTCCGATGTGAAAGGCCCCTCACCTCCCCCGCGCAAGCGGCCCGAGGTGAGGGTGTCCAATCCCTGCCCTTTCATATTGGTGATAAATATCCCCGCCGGAGGCTCCTCCCGTTCAAACGCCCCGCCATTGGGGTAAAGGAGCCTGCCGCATGACACCTGCCGAACAATCCCGCCGCGCTGCCGAAATCTGTCGCCTTGCCCCCGTGGTCCCGGTGCTGGTGATCGACGATCTGGCGCAGGCCCGCGCCCTTGCCACGGCGCTCGTCGCGGGCGGCCTGCCCGCGCTGGAGGTGACATTGCGCACCGCCGCCGCGCTGGACGCGATCCGCGTGATGGCCGAGGTGCCCGGTGGCCGGGTCGGGGCCGGCACCTTGCTGACCCCCGCCGATGTCAAGGCGGCCAAGGCGGCGGGGGCGACCTTTGGCGTCTCGCCAGGGGCCACCGACCGCATTCTGGACGCCTGCGCCGAATATGATCTGCCCCTGCTGCCGGGCGCGGCCACGGCCAGCGAGATCATGGTGCTCTTGGAAAAGGGATACACCGTCCAGAAATTCTTCCCCGCCGAGCAATCGGGCGGGGCGGCGTTCCTGAAATCCATCGGCTCGCCGATCCCGCAGGTCAGCTTCTGCCCGACCGGTGGCATCAGCCTGAAGAACGCCCGCGATTACCTGGCGCTGCCCAACATCCTGTGTGTCGGCGGGTCCTGGGTTGCCCCCAAAGAAGCGATGGCGCGGGGCGATTGGGCGGAAGTCACCCGTCTCGCCGCCGAAGCCGCCGCGTTGCGCTAACCAAACCGCCCGATGCGCCCGCCGCGCCGGGTTGGTGTGGCCGCAGGGCCAAGGGCGGCTTGCAGAACCTCGGTCATCGGATGGTCGGGGTTGATGGGGGCGTAATGTGCAATCAGGCTGCCGGCCGCCGTGGCCACATCTTGGCCGCTGATCAGGCTCAGCGCCCAATCCAGAAAGATCGACCGGCATTCGCCTGCGGTGATGCCTTCGATGTTGTAGCTTTCGCGCACCAGACCCTTGGGGTCCGCCTCTGACAGGTCCATTCCATCTCCTTCATCCGCCCAAGGCGGCCACAATCACCCGGTTCGCCGCCGCCGTGGTCGCAGTCAGGCGGGCCGACAAGGCTTCGGCATCAGGCATATCCGTCTCACGCAGCAGAAAATCGCGGGCCCCTTTGCCCAGCGCCTGCGGGTCAACGACCTGATCGGTCAAGAGCCGCGACGCCGCCTGCAAGCGCCAGCACAGCCTGTAGGCGTCCATGAGATGCGTCTCGTCCATTTCCGACACTTCACCCGCCATCCGCCCCGCGGCGATCTGTCGTTCCACCGTCCGGGCGGGGCTGGCGACGCGCAGGGCCAGCATCTGCGCCAGCAACTCCACATCCATCATCCGCCCCGGCCCGAGCTTTGCCTCCCATGCCGCACCGCCCGGCTTGGCCTCGGCCAAGCGGGCGCGCATGGCCGCGACATCCTGCACCACGCCCACCCCTCTGCCCTTTTCGGCCAGAATCGCACGGCGCAAGGCCTCGACCTCGGCGCCAAGCCCCGCATCCCCCGCCAGCACCCGCGCCCGTGTCAGCGCCAGATGTTCCCAGGTCCAGGCCTCGGTCATCTGATAGGACCGGAAGCTTTCGACCGAGGTCGCCACCGGCCCCTGCCGCCCCGACGGGCGCAGCCGCATATCCACCTCATAAAGCCGCCCGTCCGCCATCTGTGCCGTCAGCGCCGTGACCATCGCCTGCGTCAGCCGCGCATAATAGGCCCGCGCCGCCAACGGTCGCGGGCCGGTGGACGCCTCAACCCCCGCCGCATCATAGATCATGATCAGGTCCAGGTCCGACCCCGCATTCAACCGCCCTGCCCCCAGCGACCCCATGCCCACCAGCACCGACCCCCGCCCCGGCATCTCCCCATGTTTTGCGGCAAAACTTGCCACAACCACCGGCAACAGCGCCGCCACCACCGCCTCGGCCAGATCGGCATACATCTTGCCCGCCTCAAACGCGTCGATCAGCCCGCGCAGGTGATGCACACCAACCCGGAAATGCCATTCCCGCGCCCAGGCCCGCGCCTCGATCAGCGCCTTTTCATAGTCGTCGCAGGCCGCCAGCCGCGCTGCCAACAGCCCTTTCAGCGCCGAGGCTCCCGGCCAGGGCGCAAAGAAACTGCCACCGATCACCGCATCCAGTACGCCCGCATTGCGCGCCAGATGGCGGGCAAGCGCAGGTGCGGTGGACACGATGTCGATGATCAGGTCGACCAGCGGCGGGTTGGCATCGAACAGAGAAAATATCTGCACTCCGGCCGGCAATCCTGCCAGAAAGGC
>CAMBWO010000078.1 GCA_945871285.1 Pseudorhodobacter antarcticus
TCTCGGCCAGCGCGCCGCCCATGAAATAATGCTCGTCGTCATAAATCACGACCGGCCCGACCACCGCCGCCCCGGCAAACACATCATCCGGCGTCAGCGCCTGCACCGCAAAGCCCTCGACCCCCAGCACCCCCACCCCATCGCGCCGCCAGCGTGACCCCGTGGCCAGCACCACGTGATCCGCGCCGAACGCCTCCACATCCGCCGCCGCCATCCGCGAGCCGCGAAACACCTCGACATTGGGCAGCTTGGCAATCATCGCCACCCGCCAATCCCGCACCCGACCCCAGGTCGACAGGCCCGGCAGGGTCATCTCCCGCACAATCCGCCCGCCCACCTCGCGCCCTTCATCGGCCAGCGCCACCTCATAGCCCCGCCGCCCCAGCGTCAGCGCCGCCTCCAGCCCCGCCGGCCCCGCGCCCACCACCAACACCCGCTCGGGCCGCATGACCACCGTCACCCGCTCGGGATGCCAGCCCTTGCGCCACTCCTCGGCAATCGTCGGGTTCTGGGTGCAGCGCAGATGCACCCCCTCGTTATTGGCGCTACGGCAGATATTGCAGCCAATGCACTCGCGGATCTCATCCGCCCGCCCCTCGCGGATTTTCATCGGCAAAAACGGGTCCGCAATCGACGGCCTGGCCGCCCCGATGAAATCCTGCACCCCCCGCTTGATCTGGCTGACCATCGTCTCGGGCGAGGTGAACCGCCCGACCGACACGACCGGCTTCGTCGTGACCCCCTTCACGAACCGGATATAATCCTCCTGATACCCTTCCGTTGAGAACCGTGCACTTTTGGAGTCATTCCCCAACGCCCCCGCCACATTCACATCCCACAGGTCCGGCAGTTCGGCCAGGAACTCGACAATCTCCCGCCCCTCGCCCTCGGACGTGATCCCCCGCGCCCCGTGCAATTCATCCACCGCCATCCGCAGGGCCACTGCACAGGTCTCCCCCACAGCCTCCCGCGTATCCTCGATCATCTCGCGCAACAGCCGCGCCCGGTTTTCAACAGACCCGCCATATTCATCGCCCCGCGTATTCGACCGCCCCGACAAGAACTGAAACGGCAGGTAATCATGCCCGGCATAGACATAGATGATGTCAAACCCCGCCCGCTTGGCCCGCAGAGCCGCGTCGCGCTGCCACCCGCGAAACGCCTTGATGTCCGCGCGGTCCATCGCCCGCGCCGTCGCCGGCAAATGAAACATCGCCGGCGTCGTCACCGGCGCCACCCCCGGCACCCGCGTCATGCGGTTGGACGCATGCGCCCCGCCATGCCAAAGCTCGATCCCCGCCAGCGACCCGTGCTTGTGGATAGCCTCCGCCGTCGCCGCCAAAGGCGCGATATCCCCATCCTCCCACAGCGTCAAAAACGCATAGGGGCTGTCATCGCTGGTGGGATGGATGCTGCAATACTCGGTGCACACCACCCCCCAGCCACCCTCAGCCTTGATGCCCCGCAACGCCGCCCCGGCCTGCGGCCTCTGCCACCCCAACCCCGTCGCATGCGGCGTCTGGTAAAACCGGTTGGGCGCCACAACCGGCCCGATGCGCACAGGTTCAAACAAGATCGCATGCCGCGGGTCCATCAGCCACCTCCGTGATTTTGGCCGGAGCCTACACAGAGTTGGACACTTGTCCAAGCCGGTCGGGGTCCACCCCGACTCCGCCCGGCCGCGGACCTTGCAACGTTCTGGCTGATCCGGTCGAAACAGGCGTTTGCGGCTGGCGTCGCCTCCTCCGTCCCGGCATTTGCCCTGCAATCAGCCGTGTCGCGCTCAATCCGCTGCTTGCATGACCTCGGCAATCACAGGTTCAAAGCGAAACTTCAATCGCGGTGAACCCACCAATAAACCTTTCCACCCGGTTAACAGAAATCACCAACCGCCTGATTCCAAACCCTTTCCCAATCTGTCCACGCGCGGACACAACCCGCCCCCTTTCACATTGGCCCAAATATCCCACGGGGGTCCCAGCAACCTTGCCTCGGCAAAGTTGCCTGGGTGCAAAACCCCCGGCGGGCCACCCCGCCCCCCAGAAAACCATTGGCCAAACCGCCAAAACCGTCCTAGCATCCCTCATCCCAAACCAAGGGGGCGATCCCGGCATCATGACGCAAACCATAGCCCCCCTGCCCCCCGACCCCCAGGTCAGCGCAATCTGTGACCGCTACGCCAATGACCCCCACCGGATGCTCGACATCCTGCTTGATCTGCAAACCGCCCAGCGGTGCATCTCCCCCGCCAGCATGGACCAGATCGCCGCCGCCACCGGCCTGACCCGCATCGCGGTCGAGGGGGTGGCCAGCTTTTACGCCTTCCTGTCCCTCACCCCCAAGGGCCGCATCACCATCCGCCTGTGCGACGATATCGTTGACCGCTTCAGCGGCCTCGACGCGGTTCTGGCGGCATTTCAGGCCGAACTGGGCCTCAAACCCGGTCAGACCAGCCTCGATGGCCGCTTCTCGCTGGACGTCACCCCCTGCATCGGCCTGTGCGATCAGGCCCCGGCGGCGATGATCAACGACGTGATGGCCACCCGCCTCACCCCTGCCCGCGTGCGCGACATTGCGGCGGCCCTGAAAAGCGGCCTGTCGCCCGAGCAGGCCCTGGCCCTCCCGGCTGCCCCCCCGCTTACCCGCGTCCGCGCCCAGGTTGACAGCAACATCCGCCTGGCCGGCGAGGTGCTGCTTGGCCCCGTCCCGCAGGACGCCGGGCTGACGGCTGCCCTCGCCCTTCCCCCCGCCGCCATTCTGGACGCCGTCCAGCACAGCGGCCTGCGCGGCTGTGGCGGGGCGGGGTTCCTCACCGCCCGCAAATGGCGCATGGCCGCCGCCGCCCCCTCGGACCGCCGTTTCATCCTCTGCAACGCGGATGAGGGGGAACCCGGCACCTTCAAGGACCGCGTCCTCCTGACCGAACGCGCCGACCTCGTGTTCGAAGGCATGACCATCGCCGCCCGCGCCGTCGGCGCCCGCGAAGGCATCCTCTATCTGCGCGGCGAATACCTGTATCTGCGCGACCATCTGCTGGCCATCCTGTCCGCCCGCCGCGCCCGTGGTGCCTTGGGCTCTGATTTCGACATCCGCCTCCAGTTGGGCGCCGGCGCCTATATCTGCGGCGAGGAAGGCGCCCTGATCAGCTCCTGCGAGGGCCTGCCGGGCGAGCCCAAGACCCGCCCCCCCTTCCCCGTCACCCGCGGCTATCTGGGCCATCCCACCGTGGTGAACAACGTCGAAACCTTCGCCCATGTCGCCCGCATCCTTGACCGCGGCGCCCCATGGTTCCGCGCGATCGGCACCGACAAAAGCCACGGCACCAAACTTTTTTCCATCTCCGGCGATTGCGCCCGGCCCGGCGTCTATGAACTGCCCTACGGCATCGCCCTGCGCGATCTGCTGGCCCATGCCGGGGCCGAGGAGGCCGCGGCGGTTCAGGTCGGCGGCCCCAGCGGCACCCTGGTCGGGCGCGACAGCTATGACCGCCGCCTGAGTTTTGACGACCTTGCCACGGGCGGGGCTGTGATCGTGTTTTCGGCCCGCCGCAACATTCTGGAGATTGTGGACTATTACATGTCCTTCTTTGTCCACGAAAGCTGCGGCTATTGCACGCCCTGCCGCGTCGGCAACGTCTTCCTGAAAAAGGCCATCGAGAAATTCCGCAAGGGTCAGGCCGGCGAGGAGGACATTGCTTACCTCAAAGACCTGTCCGCCACGATCATCGAAACCAGCCGTTGCGGGTTGGGCATGACCTCGCCCAACCCCATCCTGACCAGCTTGCAAAACTTCCCCCTCGTCTATGCCGCGCTGACCAAACCGACCGAAGGTGGCATCAAGGCCACCTTCGACATCCAATCCGCGATCAGCGGCGCGCGGGGCATCGCCAAACGGCGCTCCTACATCTTCGACAAGGATTTCACCCAATGAGTTTTGAATTCCAGATCGACGGTGTTGCGGTCACGGCCTCCCCCGGCCAAACCATCATGGAGGCCGCCGACGCCGCTGGCATCTATATCCCCCGGCTCTGCGATGTGGACGGCCTGCGCCATCAAGGCGGCTGCCGGGTCTGCACGGTCAAGGCGGGCGGGCGGTCGGTGTCGGCCTGCACCCAGCCCGCCGAAGCCGGGTTGCAGGTAGAAAACGACACCCCCGCCCGCACCAAAGTCCGCCGCGATCTGGTGGAAATGCTGTTTCATGAGGGCAACCACCTGTGCCCGATTTGCGAGAAAAGCGGCAATTGCGAGTTGCAGGCCATGGCCTACCGGCTGGAGATGACCGCCCCCACCCGCTTTCCCTGGCTGGAACCCTGCCGCGATCTGGACGCGTCCCACCCGGATGTGGCGCTGGACACCAACCGCTGCATTTCCTGCGGCCGCTGCATCCGCGCCTCGCAGGATCAGGATGGCAAGGGCGTCTTCGGCTATGTCGGGCGCGGCATCCACCGCCGCGTTGCGGTGAACGGCGCAGACCTCGCCCACACCAACGCCGCCGTCACCGACGCGGCCATCGGCGTCTGCCCGGTCGGCTGCATCATCCGCAAGGGCGAGGGGTTCAGCACGCCCATCGGCGAGCGCCACTTTGACCACGGCCTGATCGGGCACGAGATCGAGGGCAAACGCAAATGAAACCCCGCGTTGCCACCGTGTCGCTGGCCGGATGCTTTGGCTGCCACATGGCGTTTCTGGACATGGACGAACGCCTGATCACCCTGATGGAACGGGTCGATTTCGACCGCTCGCCCCTGACCGACATCAAGACATTCACCCAGCGCTGCGACATCGGCATCATCGAGGGCGGCTGTTGCAACGAGGAAAACGTCCACACCCTGATCGAGTTTCGCCGCAACTGCGACGTGCTGATTGCCCTTGGCCAATGCGCCATCATGGGCGGCCTGCCCGCGATGCGCAACGCGATCATGCACTCCGCCGACCCCCTGCGCGACTGTCTGGAGGAGGCCTATCTGACCGGCCCCTATCTGCGCAACACGACCCGGCTGATCCCCAATGACCCCGTGCTGCCGCTGGTTCTGGACAAGGTCTACCCCTGTTCCGACATCGTGGACATTGATGTGCAAATCCCCGGCTGTGCGCCCTCGGGTGACATTATCTTTGATACGCTGATCGCCCTGCTGGATGGCAAGTTCAAAGGGTTCGACCGCCAGACGCTGCGGTTTGATTGAATGAACGGGATAGCCCTTACCTTTCTGTTCTTCACGAATTGCCCAAAGCAATTCGTGACGCGCCAACCCCAGGCAGGCGCGTCCCAAATCGCTTTTCCGTGGCACCAAGCCACCCTGCCGGAATGCCGTCGCCTTGCGGCTCTCGGCATCGGACACGGGCAGTCGTCCGCTGGACGACTGCTGACCCGGTCCCGGCCCTGTTCTGCACCCCCACCCCAAGGACCCGCCCATGCCCGAACCAAGGCTGATCGAAATCGCCCCCGTCACCCGGGTCGAGGGGCATGGCCGCGTCACCATCCACCTGGATGCCAACAACCAGGTCGACGAAGCCCGCCTGCACATCGTGGAATTCCGCGGCTTTGAACGGTTCATCCGGGGCCGCCTGTTATGGGAGGTGCCGGTGATCGTCCAGCGCCTGTGCGGAATCTGCCCGGTCAGCCACCACCTGGCCGCCGCCAAGGCGATGGACCAGATCGTCGGCGTCGACACCCTGCCCCCCACCGCCGAGAAAATGCGCCGCCTGATGCATTACGGTCAGGTCATGCAATCGCATGTCCTGCATTTCTTCCACCTCTCTGCCCCCGACCTGCTGTTCGGCTTCGGCTCGGACCCTACCAAACGCAATATCTTTGAAGTCATCCGCCAAAACCCCGAACTGGGCCTGCGCGCCGTCCTGATGCGCAAGTTCGGTCAGGAAATCATCGAGGCGACGGCGGGCAAGAAAATCCACGGCACCGGCGCCATCCCCGGCGGCATCAACCGCAACCTCGACATCGCCACCCGCGACCGGCTGCTGGGGCAGGTCGATCAGATGCTGGACTGGTCGCAGGCCGCCCTTGGCATCGCCCGCACCTATGTCGAAACCCATGCCGAAATGGTGGCAGGCTTCGGCACCTTCCCCTCCAACCACATGGCGCTGGTGCGGGGGGATGGGGCGCTGGACCTCTATCACGGCGGCATGCGGGCGCTGGACGCCACGGGTGCGCCGATCTTCGACCATCTGGACTACAACGACTATCACAAGGTGCTGGTCGAAGATGTCCGGTCGTGGTCCTATATGAAGTTCCCCTTCATCAAATCCCTTGGCCCTGACGCGGGCTGGTATCGCGTCGGCCCCCTCGCCCGGATGAACGTGGCAAGCCATATCGACACCCCGCTGGCCAATGCCGCCCACACCGCCCTGCGCGATTTCTCGGGCGGCCTCAACCACTCCACCCTCGCCAACCACTGGGCCCGGATGATCGAGGTGGTGCACTGCGTCGAAAAGATCCGCGACCTGCTGCATGACCCCGACCTGCAAGGCACCGATCTGGTCGCCAAGGGCGAGCGCCGCGACGAAGGCATCGGCGTGATCGAGGCGCCGCGGGGCAATCTGATCCACCATTACAAGGTCGATGAGAATGATCAGGTCACCTATTGCAACCTGATCGTGTCCACCACCCACAACAACGAGGGGATGAACCGCGCCGTCAAGGATGTGGCCATCACCCATCTGTCCGGGCAAAGCAAGATCACCGAAGGCATGCTGAACCATGTCGAGGTCGCCATCCGCGCCTATGATCCCTGCCTGTCCTGCGCCACCCATGCCCTGGGCCAGATGCCGTTGCAGGTGGAAATCTATGATGCCGCGAACCAGTTGGTCGATAAGGCCGGACAGTGCCTGTGACGCGGGTATTGCTGATCGGCTACGGCAATCCGGGGCGGGGGGATGATGGGTTGGGGCCGGCCCTGGCCCAACAGATCGAGGCGATGGCGCTGCCCGGCGTCACGGTCGACATCGACTATCAACTGACTGTCGATCATGCCGCCCTGATTGCCACGCAGGATGTGGTGGTCTTTGCCGATGCGATGATGGGGCTGGACCAGCCCTTTCGCCTGACCCCGGTGGCGGGCGCGCCGCAGGGTTTGGGCAGTCATCAGGTCACGCCAGAGGCGGCGCTGGCCCTGGCGGGGATGCTTTTCGGCCATGCCCCACCCGGCTGGGTGCTGGCCATCGCGGGTCAGGCGTTTGGCGAGGTCAAGGAGGGGTTGAGCCCGCAGGCCGAGGCCAATCTGGCCCAAGCGGTGGCGTTTCTGGCCGGGTGGATCGGCGGGCTGGCGCGGACCCGTCCCAGCGCGACCGTGCGGACAGCGTCATAAGCCGGGGCCAAAGGTCCACTGGATCTTTGGCCCCGGTCCAGGGCGGGATACTCGGCTTCGTCAGATCAGGATCACGTCGCTGCCCGACAGCAGAAAGTCACCCACCGCATGGACCCCGGTCAACCGCACCGAAAAGTCGGCCCCGGCGGTGGCGTCAAGGCCCAGGTGCAGCGTCGTCTCGCCGCCCGCCACGCTCAGGTCCATCTGACCGCCCAGCAGCGTGCTGCCGTTTCCGGCCTGCATCGCCCCGGCAAGCGTCACCCCGCTCATCCGCAGCATGTCGCCCGCGGCGGCATCGGTCACCAGGTCAACCCCGGCATTCCAGATGTCGGAGAAGACAAAGACATCCGGCCCGCCGCCCCCTGACAGGACATCCGCCCCACGGCCGCCGTCGACAAAGTCGGTGCCGCCGCCGCCCGCCACCGTATCCGCCCCGCCAAACCCGTTCACATGGTCGCTGCGGCTGCCGCCGGTGATGTTGAAGGTCTCAACCCCATAGAAATCAAAGCGATACTCCCCTCCGGTCGAGGCCGCCCGCCACCAGCCGCCGCCAATGTCATACATCCGGATCCCGGATGCGGCATCGCCAAAGCTGATCGTGACCCGGTCATCGCCACCGCCCGCATTCAGGCTTTCAAACCGTCCGCGACCCATGTTGATGATGTCATTGCCGTCGCTGGTGGTGACAGTGTCATTGCCGCTGCCGGCGCCCAGATCGACGGTGTCAGCCCCGCTGCCGGTGGCGATGATCACATTCTCGATCGCAGTGACGGTGGTGCCCACGCCCAGAACCTTGCCGCCGCCCGTGGCCGACAGGGTGAACGACAGATTGACACCCAGGTTGGCATAATCGCCATTCCAGGTATCGACCCCGGCACCGCCCTTGACCAGGTCATTGCCACGGCCCGATCCCAGATAGTCATTGCCGCCTCCACCCTCCAGCGTGTCGCCCAAGGCGGCACCCCACAGCGTGTCATTGCCCGACCCCCCGGTCAGGGCATAGCGTTCGATGTTGATGTAATCGACGCGCGAGGTGCCATCCGCCATCTGCAACCGATACCAGCCGCCGCCGATATCGACCTGGTTGATGTTCGTCACGGCGCTGGAGTAATCGGCCACCAGCACATCGACATCCGCCCCCCCATTGACCCAGTCAATCCCAAGGCCGGTGTTCAGCGTGTCGTTCCCACCCGACGTGCTCAGCCCGTCGTTCCAGCCGTAACCCGCCGTGCTCAGGCTGTCGCGGCCATTGCCGGTGGTCAGGTCCAGCGCCTCGATCCCGGTGGCGGACAAGTCAATCCCGGTCAACTGGGCCACGGTCTGGCTTGCGGTGGCGTTGAAGGTGGCATTGCCAAAGGCGGACAGGTCGGCCTGCCAACGGTCTGCGCCTGCGCCCCCCGTCACGGTGCCGCCCCCGGTGCCGGAATTCAGCAGGTCATCGCCCGCGCCCCCCACCAGCGTATCGGCCTGCGCCCCGCCATACAGGCGGTCATCGCCGCCCCCCCCGGTCAGTTTGTAAACCTCGAACCCATAGTATTCCAGGCGGTCGCCGCTGGCACTGGCATAGCGATACCATCCGCCGCCGATGTCGGTGTTGCCGATGCCGTGGCGGATGTCGGTGATCTCGCTCCAATCCATCACCAGCGTGTCGGTGCCGTCGATATCGCCCGCATGGGCGCTGTCGACGCCGCGCCCGGTGGTGATGGTGTCGCTGCCGGTGCCGGTGGAAAAGCTGTCGTTGTATACCCCGGCCTTGGCCTTGATCATGTCACTGCCATTGCCCCCGGTGAACTGAAGGCGTTCAATCCCCGACAGGACGGCGCCAAAACTTGTGGTCTGGGTTTCCAGGTTGATCGTGGTGTTGCCGGCGCGGGCACTGGTGTTGACGCGCCAGGTGTCGACCCCGTCGCCGCCGCTGACGGTATCCACACCGCTGCCGCTGTCCAGATGGTCGTTGCCTGCGTTGCCGGTCAGGCTGTCATTCAGGCTGCCGCCATACAGCACATCGCTGCCCGCCCCGCCCGTCAGCACGTACTTTTCAAAGTTGACAAAGTCCAGACGGTCGCCACTGGCCGCCGCATAGCGCCCCCAGCCCCCGCCGATGTCGGCCCAGGTGATATGGGCGTTGGCGTCGGTCAACCCGCTCCAGTCCATGACCATCGTGTCGGTGTCGTCGCCGCCATTGCTGCTGTCCACACCGAGCCCAAGGGCCACGATGTCATTGCCCGACCCGGCGCTGATCCCATCATTGGCGACAAAGGCCTGGGTGTCGATCCGATCGGCCCCGGCCCCCAGGGTCAGCGACAGCGCCTCGATCCCGGTGATCTGCGCGCCCGATCCGCCCACCGTGGCCGTGCCCGTGGCCAGCAGGGTCAGCGTCACTGCCACCCCGAACGAGCCATAGTTGGTGGACCACCGGTCCATCCCGTTGCCGCCGTTGATGATATCGGCCCCCAGACCGCTGGCGAGGGTGTCATTGCCATTGCCGCCCGACAGCGTGTCCACGTCGCTGCGGCCGTCCAGATAGTCATCGCCACTGCCGCCGGTGATGTTGAACCGCTCAAAGTTCACGAAATCCACCGTGCTGCGGATGTCATCGGTAGTGCGATACCAACCGCCGCCGATGTCCTGCAGGCGGATGTCGCCGCTCAACGTGCCGTAATTGATGACCAGCGTGTCCACGCCCGCATCGGCATTGACCGAATGGTGGCCGGTCGGTGTGACCGTGATAATGTCGTCGCCTGTCGTCGCCGTTCCTGCAATAGCCATCGCTTGCTCCTCTCGCATGACCTTCAGGGCAGGATCGGTCCGGCGGCGGTGGCGGGCCTTGATTCATATCAAAAACGGCATGTCATGACGTAGCGTCAGGTTTCTTCGGGCACCATTTCGATGGCCCCACAGGGGCATTCGGCCACACAGATGCCACAGCCCTTGCAGTAATCCAGGTTGATCTGGAAGCCCTTGCCCGGCCCCAGATTAATCACCGCATTGTCGGGGCAGACGCCATAGCAGTTGTCGCATTCAAAGCAGTTGCCACAGGACAGGCAGCGCCGCGCCTCATACAGGGCGGTATCCTCGGTCAACCCGCCCTGCACCTCGGCAAAGCTGTCGGTGCGGCGGGCGGCGTCCAGAAAGGGGCGGTGGCTGGCCGGGGCGTCGGTGTAATACCAGGTGTTCAGCGTCTCGAAGCCTGCCAGCGTTTGCGGCGGCTTGGGCGGCACCACTGCCCCGTTCAACCAGGCGTCGATGTGACGGGCGGCGCGTTTGCCGTGGCCGATGGCGACGTTGACGTTCCGCTCGCCGGGGGCCATGTCACCACCCGCAAACAGGCCGGGATGCCCCGTCATCATGGTGACGGGATCGACCTGCACCACACCGTCCGCCGTGACCAGACCGGGAATGCCCGCCAGCAGCGACATGTCCACATCCTGCCCCAGCGCCAGCACCAGCGAATCACTCTCCAGCGTCTCGAACTCGCCGGTCGGCTGCGGCTTGCCCTCGGCATCCAGCACCATCTTTTCAACGGTCAGGCGGCCCCCTTCGGCCCCGGTGATGGTGGACAGCCACTTGACCTTGACCCCCTCCTCCAACGCCTCCTCCAGTTCAAAGTCATGCGCAGGCATCTTGTCGCGGGTGCGCCGGTAGACAATGATCGCATCCGTCGCCCCCAAACGGCGGGCAGTGCGGGCGACGTCCAGCGCCGTGTTGCCGCCGCCATACACCACCACGCGGCGGCCCAGCATCGGCTTGTCCTCGCCCTCCATCGACCGCAGCACGGCCACGGCATCCAGGATCCGCGCCCCATCCTTGGCCGGGATATAGGCCCGCTTGGCGATATGCGCCCCGATGGCAAGGAAGGCGGCGTCGGCCTTCAGGTCGGCCATCGTCGCCGCGATATCCGCCACCTTTTCCCCATAGCGGAACTGAACCCCCATCGCCGCAATCCGCGCCACCTCGGCGTCCAGCACATCCCGCGGCAGGCGGTATTGCGGGATGCCCCAGCGCATCATGCCGCCGGGTTTATCCCCCGCCTCGATCACCGTCACCCGGTGCCCCATCCGCCGCAGATGATAGGCCGCCGACAGGCCCGACGGCCCGGCCCCCACCACCAGCACATGGCGACCCGTTGCAGGCCCGGTTTGAAACCCCCAGCCCTGCCGCAGCGCCTCATCCCCCAGGAACCGCTCGACCGAGTTGATGCCAACCGCCGTGTCCAGCTTGCCCCGGTTACAGGCGCCTTCGCAGCTGTGATAGCAGACCCGGCCCATGATCGCGGGAAACGGGTTGTCGCGGGTCAGATGGGCAAACGCTGCCCTGTAATCCCCACTTTCGGCATGGAAGAGCCAACCCTGAATATCCTCACCCGCCGGACATGCGTGGTTGCAAGGCGGCAGGCGGTTCACATAGACCGGGCGCTCGGTCCGCCACGACCCGGTCTTGTTCGCCAGGGATGATCCGGGGTCCAGCGTGATGGCAAAGGGCTTTTTCATGGGGTGCCCTCCAACAGGCCAAAGCGTTTGATGTTGCGGTCCGCCAACCCCTGCAACCGCGCCACGATGTCCGGTCTTGGATGCGCGCCAAACAGATGGGCATAGCGTTTTTGCAGCCGCAGATAGGTTTCAACGGGTTGCACCCGGCGGATTTTGGACACGGCGGTGATCTCACCCCGCTCGGCCTCGAACACCGGGAAAATCCCGGTTTCATGCGCCAGTCGGGCCAGTTTGATCGTATCACAACTCGCCGCCCCCCAGCCCAGCGGACAGGGCACGAACACCTGCAAATACCGCGCCCCGTGCATCGACATGGCCTTGGTCACCTTCGCCTCCAGATCATGCAGATCGGCGACGGTGGCGGTCGCGACATAGGGGATTTCGTGGGCGACGGCGATCAGCGGCACGTTTTTGCCGCGCCCAAACTCCTCACCCGGATTTGGCCCGAGCGGCACGGTCGTCGCCGTCCGCGCACCAGGCGGTGTGGCGGATGACCGCTGCACCCCGGTGTTCATATAGCCTTCGTTGTCATAGCAGATGTACAAAACGTCATCGTTGCGCTCAAACATCCCCGACAGACAGCCAAAGCCGATATCCGTGGTCCCGCCATCGCCGCCTTGGGCGATCACTCGCGTTGGGCTTTCGGAAAGCCCCGCCTTCATCGCCTTGACCTTCAGCGCCGCCGCAATCCCCGACCCGACCGCCGCCGCATTGCCGAATAAGGAATGCAGCCACGGCAGTTTCCAGCTGGTTTCGGGATAGGGGGTCGAGAACACCTCCAGACACCCGGTCGCATTCGCCGCAATCAACTGACCCTGAGTCGCCCGCATCGCGGCATCGACGGCATAGCGCGCCCCCAAAGCCTCGCCGCAGCCCTGACAGGCGCGGTGGCCCGAGGTCAGCGAATTGTCACGGCCGGTGGACGCCTGCACCGTGCGCTGCCCCTCATCCAGCAGGCGGTTGCCCACCGTAAACGTGCCGGTCTGATAGAACTTGACCTCTTGCGTCATGGCGTGGCCTCCACTTTGCCGCCAATATCGCGCAGCAGATTTTCCGCAATCGGGCCCGACCGCCGCATCCCGGCCTCCCGCGCCAATTGCCGGTTCACGATGTCATGGTTCAGGTCCAGAAAGGTCAGCGGCGGCAGGGTGTCGGCCATGGCTTCCTTCAGCATCCGGGTCAACGAGACTTGGGTGATCGGCCTGCCCCCGAGGCCCGCGATAACCGTGTAGCCGTGCAACTGAATGCCCGACAGCGCCATCCGCACATCCGCTGACACCACGCCGCCCATGCCCACGGAAAAGCTTTTCTCCAACACAACCACCCGTTCACAACCTTTCAGCGCCGCCCTGACTGCGGCCAGAGGGAAGGGACGATACGACCGGATCGACAGAACACCAATCTTGTGCCCCGCCTCGCGCAGGGCATCCACCGTCTCCTCCAGCGTGCCCACCACCGACCCCAGGGCCACCACGATGGTCGTGGCATCCTCGGTCCGGTAGCCGCGCACGAGGCCCCCGGCCTTGCGGCCAAAGCCCGTCTCGAACTCGGCGGCAATCTGCGGGATCAACTCCAGCGCCATGGTTTGCTTGGCATGGGCCAGATAGCGCACCTCCATGAAGGCCTCCGGCCCGACCATCGCGCCGATCGACACAGGCTCAGCCGGATCAAGCACTTGGCGCGGGTCATAGGGCGGCAGGTAAGCATCCACCTGCGCCTGCGAAGGGATATCCAACCGCTCATAGGCATGTGTCAGGATAAAGCCATCCATGCACACCATCACCGGCATCGATAACTCCTCGGCCAAACGAAACGCCTGGATGTGCAGATCAACCGCCTCCTGGTTGCTCTCGGCGAACAGTTGCAGCCAGCCGCAATCGCGTTGGCTCATGCTGTCGGAATGATCGTTCCATATGTTGATCGGCGCACCAATCGCCCGGTTCGCCACCGTCATCACGATGGGCAACCCCAGGCCGCTGGCGTTGTAAATCGCCTCAACCATGAACAACAAACCCTGCGATGCCGTGGCCGTATAGGTCCGCGCCCCGGCAGCCGAGGACCCAATCGCCACGCTCATCGCGGCGAATTCCGACTCCACGTTCAGAAACTCGCAGGGTGCCAGTTCCCCGCCCTTGACCAAGGCCCCCAACCCCTCGACGATATGGGTCTGGGGTGAAATCGGATAGGCGCAAATCACCTCGGGGCGGCACAGCGCCACCGATTGCGCCACGGCGGCCGAGCCTTCCATCTGGGATATCATGCGGGCACCTTCAATGTGTCATAGGCCTCGGTCGCCGCCGCCGCATTCGCCTCGGCCACCCGACCCTTGAATTTGGTGTGGATCGCCTCGACCACCGCCGCCAGCGTGATGATCCCGGTCAACGCGGCAAACCCGCCCAGCAGCACGGCATTGGGCAGCGGCCGCCCCAGATGGCGCAGGGCAATTTCCGAGGCGGGCAGCGTGATCATCCGCCCGACAGGCAACCGCGCCGCCATCTCGGCCACGCCCAATTCGGCGACGCTGCGGCCCGAGTTGATCAGGACATAGCCCTCAGGCTTCAGCCCCTGAAACACATCGACCTGATGCAGCAGATGGGCGTCCTGGATGATCAGCGCATCCGGCGCGGAAATCGGTTCGCGCGACCGGATCGGCCTGTCGTCGATGCGGCAGAACGACACCACCGGCGCCCCCGTGCGTTCGGACCCGAAACTGGGAAAGGCCTGCGCATGGGCGCCCTGGTCAAAGGCGGCAATCGACAGCATCTCCGCCGCCGTCACCACGCCCTGCCCGCCGCGGCCATGGATGCGGATTTGCAGCATGGTCACCGCCATGCCGCCACCCGCAGCACGGCAGCCAGCACCGCCTGATGCAGACTGCGCGCCTCGCCCGTCCCCAGAATCTCGTCATCGTCCAGCACGTCCGACCGGCGCAGCGAACAGCTCCACGAGCCGGGGCTGTGGCGGGCCCGACCGTGAATGTTGAAGTGCCAGCCCGGCAGCGCATGGATCACCACTTCGACCACCGCATCGCTGGACAGGTCCAGATCATCGGGCAGATGCCCCGCCGCCGCCTCGGTCGGTAAGGCGGCGCGCAAACCGCGCAACGCACTGGCCCTCAGGTCCAGATCCAGCGCGCCCGCCGCCTCGATCTTGCTTGCCAGTTCCAGAAACTCCTTGCGGACCATGCGATTTCTCCCTCTCTGCCAGCCGCGTTTGGACGGTGGCTTGCGGGTCCAACAATATCGCGGTCCGGTCCCATTACCTTGATCAGGATCATGTCGCGCCCGCCCGAACTGGCCGCATCTGAATGCGGTTTTCACAGCTCTCTGGGAGGAGCAAATGGCGATGAAGGAAGCAGACAAGACGGTTATCTGGTTTGAGGACCTGTCGCGCGGCGATGTCGCGCTGGTGGGTGGCAAGAATTCGTCGCTGGGCGAAATGGTGCGCCAACTGGGCGCCAAGGGCATCAAGGTGCCCCCAGGTTTCGCCACCACCGCCGAGGCGTTTCGCGATTATCTGACGGCCAACGGGCTGGATGACATGATCGCGGCCACGTTGGCGCGGCTCGAATCGGGCAAGATCACCCTGCCCGAGGCGGGCACCGCGATCCGCCAGGCGATCAAGGCCGGCGACTGGCCCGAACGCACCCGCCGCGACATTGTCACTGCCTTTCAGGAGCTTGCCCGCCGCACCGGCAGCACCGACCTGTCCGTCGCCGTCCGCTCCAGCGCCACCGCCGAGGATTTGCCGGACGCGAGCTTTGCCGGTCAGCAGGAAACCTATCTGAACGTGCGGGGCGAGGCGGCCCTGCTCGATACCTGCCGGCGCTGCTATGCCTCGCTGTTCACCGACCGGGCGATCACCTACCGGATGCTGAAAGGGTTCGGCCATACCAAGGTCGCCCTGTCCATCGGGGTGCAATTGATGGTGCGGTCCGACATCGGCGGGTCGGGTGTCATGTTCTCGATCGATACCGAATCAGGGTTTGATTCCGTCGTGCTGATCAATGCCGCCTGGGGACTGGGCGAAAACGTGGTGCAGGGCGCGGTCAACCCTGACGAATATCAGGTGTTCAAACCCCTGCTGAAAAACCCCGCTTTGTCGCCCATCGTCGAAAAGAAGTTGGGCGAAAAAGAGCAAAAGATGATCTATGCAGGCACCGAAGGCGGCGAGACGAAGAACGTCCCCACCTCCAAGGCCGAACGCGCCCGCTATGTGCTGAGCGACGCCGAAATTCTGGAACTGGCCCGCCAAGCCTGCACCATCGAAGACCATTACGGCCAGCCGATGGATATGGAATGGGCCCGCGATGGCAACACCGGCATCCTGTATATCGTGCAGGCCCGGCCCGAAACCGTGCAATCCCGCGCCAAGGT
>CAMBWO010000079.1 GCA_945871285.1 Pseudorhodobacter antarcticus
GGTGGATTATTCCGCCTCCGCCGCCGGGGTGACCATCACCGTGGGCGGCGGCGCGGGATCTGGCGGCGATGCAGCGGGGGATGTGGTCAGCAATGTCGGCATCCTCATCGGCACGGGCCTGAATGACACCCTGACGGGCTCTGCGCTGGTCAACACCTTTACCGGCGGCAGCGGCAATGACAGCCTGCGCGGCAACACCCTCAACGACACCCTGTTTGGCGGCAATGACAACGACACGCTGACCGGTGGCGCCGGGTCAGACAGCCTGGACGGCGGTTCGGGCGCGGACATGGTCGATTATTCGACCTCGTCCCTTGGCGTGAATGTCAACATGGGGACCAGCACCTACAGCGGCGGCGACGCGGCAGGCGATGTGCTGTCGGGCTTTGAAAACCTGTCCGGGTCCGGCGCCAATGACACGCTGACCGGCGATTCCGGCAACAACGTGATCTTTGGCAATGCCGGGGCCGACCTCATCGACGGCGGCGGCGGCAACGACACCACCTATGGCGGCAGCGAGGCCGACACGCTGGAGGGCAGTTCCGGCAACGACGTGCTGGACGGCGGCACCGGCAGCGACACCGCCGATTATTCGGCCTCGGGGTCGGGCGTGACCATTACGCTGGGCGGTGCCGTCTCGGGCGGCGATGCACAGGGCGATACCCTGACCTCGATCGAAAACCTGATCGGCACCAACAGCGCCGACACGCTGACCGGCGACAGCGCCAACAACATCCTTTATGGCGGCGGCGCAGTCGATGCGCTGAACGGCGGCGACGGCAACGACACGCTGGCGGGCGGCGCCGGGGCCGACCTTTTGAACGGTGGCAACGGCACCGACGTGGCCGACTATTCGACCTCGGCCACCGCGCTGAACATCAACATCGAAACCGGCACCTATACCGGCGATGCCGCAGGCGATGTGCTGACCAGCATCGAAGGCTTTGTCGCCTCGAACCTGAATGACACGCTTGTCGGGTCGGCGGCGGCCAACATCTTCAACGGCGGCGGCGGCAATGACACCATCACCGGCGCGGGCGGCGCGGACACGCTGGACGGCTCGTCGGGGGTCGATACGCTCAACTATTCAGGCTCGACCCAGGGGGTGACGGTCAACCTGACCACCAATGTCAACACAGGCGGCGATGCGGCGGGCGACAGTCTCGCCGGGTTTGAATATGTCATCGGCTCGGGCTTTGACGACACAATCACCGCCGACGGCGGGGCGAACGGGCTTTATGGCGGTGTCGGCGATGACGTTCTGAACGGCGGCGCGGGGGCCGACACGCTGGACGGTGGCACGGGCGGCAGCGACACCGTCGATTATGCCGGGTCGAACGCCGGGGTGTCGGTCAACCTCAACACCGGGGCCGTCTCGGGCGGCCATGCCGCATCGGACGTGATCACCGGGTTTGAGAATGCGACAGGCTCTGATTTCAACGACACGCTCAGCGGCGACAGCAGTGACAACATCCTCAGCGGGGGGCTTGGCAATGACTCGCTGAACGGCGCCGGCAGCGCGGACAGCCTGTATGGCGGCGACGGCAATGACGTCCTGATCGGCGGCGCCGGGGCCGACCTGATCGACGGCGGGGCCGGGGTCGACGTGGTCGATTACTCCACCTCGACCGCAGGCCTGGTCTTTGACCTTGCCACGCAAACCTTTGTCGGCGACGCCGCAGGCGACATCCTGTCCAACGTCGAAGGCATCATCGGCACGACCTTTGGCGACACGCTGATCGGCGATGGCAACACCAACCAGTTCTACGGCGGATCGGGCAACGACAGCATCAATGGCGGTGCCGGGGCCGACACCCTGGACGGCAGCGGCGGCACCGCCGACATGCTGGACTATACCGGCTCGACCGCAGGGGTTTCGGTCAACCTGGGCACGAACACCGCCACCGGGGGCGATGCGACAGGTGACGTGATCGTCAACTTTGAACAGGTCACAGGGTCGGGCCAGAATGACAGCCTGACCGGCGACAGCCAGGCCAACAGCCTGTCCGGGGCCGAGGGCGACGACAGCCTGCTCGGAGGCGGCGGCGTTGACAGCCTGTATGGCGGCGGCGGCAATGACTTTCTGTCAGGCGGGTCGGGCAATGACGTGCTGGACGGCGGCGACGGGATCGACATGTTCGACCTCTCCTCCTCCTCGGTGGCCGTCAACATCAACCTGTCCGGCACCAGCGTCACCAGCAACGAGGGCACCGACACCCTGATCTCGATCGAGGGGGTCAAGGGCACCGCCTTCAACGACACCATCGCCGGCGACGCACGCGACAACATCTTCCTCGGCGGCGCCGGTGCCGACAGCATGACCGGCCTCGATGGCATCGACACGCTGGACTATTCCACCTCGGCCCTCGGCGTGTTCATCAACCTCAAGGACAGCACAGCCAGCGGCGGCGATGCGCAGGGCGACATATTCAGCAGCATGGAAAACGTGATCGGCGGGGCGGGCAATGACAGCCTGACCGGTGACGTGCAGGACAACTTCTTTGTTGGCGGGGCGGGGGGTGACTCGATCACCGGCGACCTCGGCACCGACACCGTGTCTTACGCCAACTCCTCGGCCGCGGTGGGCGTCAGCCTCGCCTCGGGGTTTGGCATGGGGGGTGACGCGCAAAACGACGTCCTCCAAGGCATCCAGAACCTGATCGGCTCGAATTTCGACGACACCCTGACGGGCGAGCAGATCCTCAACAACATCCTGTCCGGCGGCGACGGCAACGACCAGCTCAGTGGCGGCACCGGGGTCGACACCCTGTTCGGCGGCAACGGCGATGACCTTTACACCGTCGACAGCACCGTCGTGACGAGCGACCTTGGCACCGACATTGTCTTTGACACCGTGGTCGAACTTGCCGACCAGGGTATCGACACGATCCAGACCACGATCAGCTGGACCCTGGCCGACAACCTGGAAAACCTGATCATGTCGGGCCAGTTCGATGTCACAGGCATCGGCAACGCCTCGGATAACCGGATGACCGGCAACTCGGGCTCCTCGGGGACCACGGGGCAACGCGGCTATAACCTGCTCCAGGGTCTGGGCGGCGACGACACCCTGATCGGTCTGGGCGGCAATGACACGCTGGACGGCGGCACCGGCAATGACAGCATGACCGGCGGCACCGACAACGACACCTATGTCATCGATAGCCTCGACGATGTCGTGGTCGAACTCAACAAGGGCGGCCTTGACACCGTCATCAGCAGCCTGACCTACACGCTGTCCACCTATCTGGAAAACCTCATCCTGACCGGCACCGATCAAACCGACGGCACCGGCAACAGCTTTACCAACAAACTGACCGGCAGCGACGGCGCCAACCTGCTGTCCGGCCTTGGCGGCAAGGACACCCTGTATGGCGGCGACGGCGCCGACACGCTGGACGGCGGGGCCAGCAACGATTCCATGCTGGGCGGCGCGGGGGATGACACCTACCTTGTCAACTCGACCGGCGACCGGATCAGCGAACTGTCCACCGGCGGCATCGACACCGTCCAAAGCGAGGTGACCTTCACCCTCGGCCTCTATGTCGAAAACCTGATCCTGATGGGCAGCGCCGGCCTTGTCGGCGAAGGCAACGCCTCTGCCAACGCCATAACCGGCAACAGCGGCAGCAACCTGCTGACCGGCAGCTCTGGCAATGACAGCCTCTACGGCGGCAACGGCGGCGACACCCTTGATGGCGGCCTCGACAGTGACAGCATGGCAGGCGGCGACGGCCACGACAGCTACATGGTCGACAACCTGGCCGACACCGTGATCGAGGCGCAGGGCGAAGGCACCGACACCGTCAACTCGGCCGTGACCTGGACCCTGGGCGACAATGTCGAAAACCTGACCCTGACCAAAACCGCCGACGCCGCGGCCACCGGCAACGATCAGGCCAACATCCTGACCGGCAACACCGGCGACAACCTGATGGATGGCGGCGCGGGCGGCGACACCCTGTATGGCGGCGCGGGCGACGACACGCTGAAAGGCGGCCTTGGCATCGACAGTCTGGTCGGCGGGGCCAATGACGACACCTATGTTGTCGACGGCAATGCCGACATGCTGGTCGAACTGGCAGACGGCGGCAGCGACACCGTGCTGGCCTCCATCACCTACACCCTGGCGGCCGAGTTCGAGAACCTCACCCTGTCTGGCACCGACGCTCTCGATGGCACCGGCACCGCGGTCGCCAACATCCTGACCGGCAACACCGGCGACAACACCCTGATCGGCCTTGGCGGCAATGACTCGATCGTCGGGGGCCTGGGCAATGACACGCTGAACGGCGGTATCGGCAATGACAGCATGACCGGCGGCGATGGCGACGACACCTATTACGTGGACGACGCCAAGGACAAGATCGTCGAAACTGTCACGGGCGGCACCGACACGGTCCGCGCCTCGGTCAGCCTGGAACTGGCCGATTTCGTCGAGAACGTGATCCTGACCGGGTCCGGCAACACCACGGCCCAAGGCAATTTCCTGAACAACGTGATGGATGGCAACAACGGCGACAACCAGCTGTTGGGCGACATCGGCAATGACACGCTGAACGGCGGCGGCGGGGCCGACACGCTGGACGGCGGCACCGGCAACGACAGCCTGACCGGCGGCACCGGCAGCGATACCTATGTCGTGAACAGCACCCTTGACATCGTGGCCGAAAGCGCCGGTCAGGGCACCGATACGGTCAGTTCCACCGTCACCTATACCATCGGCCTCAACATCGAAAACCTGACCCTGCTGGGCACCTCGGGCGTGCATGGCACCGGCAATGATGGCGCCAACGTCATCACCGGCAACACCGGCTCCAACAGCCTGTCCGGGGCCGAGGGCAACGACACCCTCCTTGGCGGCAATGGCAACGACACCCTGTCCGGTGGCACCGGCAATGACAGTCTGACCGGCGGCGCCGGCAATGACACGTATATCCTGGACAACGCTGCCGACATCGTGGTCGAGGCGGCGTTGGGCGGCACCGATCTGGTCGAGGCCGGGTTCAGCTATGCCCTGCTTGCCGAATTCGAAGACCTGATCCTGACCGGCTCCGGCGACTTTGCCGGAACCGGCAACACGGTCGACAACGAGATGCTTGGCAATGTCGGCGCCAACGCCCTGTCCGGTCTGGGCGGCAACGATACGATCTTTGGCGGCGACGGCGGCGATACCCTGGACGGCGGCACCGGCAATGACAGCCTTGTCGGCGGCAATGGCAACGACACCTATGTCCGCGACAGCACCACCGACAAACTGGTCGAAACCAGCATCGGCGGCATCGACACGGTTGAAACCAACCTGACCTATACCCTGCTCAGCTTCTTTGAAAATCTGGTCCTGACCGGCACCACCGCCATCAACGGCGCGGGCAACACGGCGAACAACCACATCACCGGCAACTCAGGCGCCAACCTGTTGACCGGCGGCACGGGGCTGAACAACGGCAACGACACCCTGATCGGTCTGGGCGGCAATGACACGCTGGATGGCGGCAGCGGCATCGACAACCTGCAAGGCGGCGCCGACAACGACCTTTATATCGTCGACAACGCGGCCGATCTGGTCACCGAGGCGCTGAACCAGGGCACCGACACCGTGCAATCCTCGGTGACCTTCACCTTGGGCAACAATCTCGAAAACCTGACCCTGTCCGGGGCCGTGATCGCCTCGGGCACCGGCAACGGGCTGGACAACGTGATGTTCGGCAATACCGCCAGCAACACCCTGTCCGGTCTGGACGGCAACGACACGCTGACCGGCGGCGGCGCAAACGACACGCTGATCGGGGGCATTGGCGCCGATGACTTTGTCTTTGCCGCAGGGTCGAACGGCATCGACACCATCACCGATTTCGTCAGCGGCACCGACCATCTGGCCTTTGTCGGCCTGCTGTCCGGCACCTTCGACTATATTTCGGGCGACGCCTTCACCGGCGGCGGCAATACCCAGGCCCGCGTGGTGGGCAATCAGGTCTTGATGGATTTCGACGGCAACACGACCACGGACCTGACCATCACCCTGACCGGGCTGGTCAGTCCCGCAGGTCTGACCGATCTGGACTTCCTGTTCACCTGATCTGGGATGTGTGCTTTACAAGTGAAGGGGCAGGCGCAGGCCTGCCCCGTTTTGCTGGCATAGATGAACGCCAGGTTAATCTGTCCAACCAAATAATTGATTTCAAACACTTTCCCAAACCGTCCAGATCTGGACGCCTCAGCCCCGCAGCAGCGCCTCAATCTCGGCCCGTGACGGCATCGACGGCGCGGTGCCCGCCCGCGTGACCGAAATCCCCGCCGTGGCGCTGCCAAACCGCACCGCCTCGACCGGGTCCATCCCCTCACTCAACGCCGCCGCAAAGCCGCCGTTAAAGGCATCCCCCGCCCCCGTCGTCTCAACCACCGGCCCCGCCTTGAAGGGCGGGACATGCACGGTCCGGGTGCCGTCATGGAACAGCGCCCCCTTCTCGCCCAGCGTCACAATCACCGCCCCCGCCCCCATCGCCCGCAGCGCCCGCGCCGCAACCTCCGCCTCATCAACCGAGGTGACCGCCAACCCACACAACGCCTCCGCCTCACTCTCATTCGGCGTGACATAGTCGCAATAGGCCAGCATCCCCTCCGGCAGGCTCGCCGCAGGGGCCGGGTTCAGGATCGTCGTCACCCCCGCCGCCCTGGCCATCTTCAACGCATACAGCGCCACCGGGATGGGCTGCTCCAACTGGGTCACGAAAACCTTGGCCCCGGTGATCAACGCCGCATTGGCATCAATATCCCCCGTCGCAATATCCGCCGCAGCCCCAGGCGAGATGATGATCGCATTATTCCCCGTGGCATCCTCGATAAAGATATAGGCAGCCCCGGTATAACTCCCCGCATCCTGCCGCACCGCCGGATGAACCCCGGCGCGGGCCCAAGTCGCCATCGCCATGTCGGCAAAGGGGTCCTGCCCCAACCGGCTGATGAAATGCGTCTCGGCCCCGGCCATGGCCGCCGCCACCGCCTGATTGGACCCCTTGCCCCCCGGCCCCAGCACGAAAGACCGCCCCATGATCGTCTCGCCCATCTTGGGCTGACGCGCCGCGCGATAGGCGGTGTCGGCCACGAACACCCCCAGAATGACAACCTTGCCCATTTATACCTCTGGCGGGATCACGCCCTTGCGAAAGATGAAACAGCCATAGAACCGCCGCTCGCCGGTCTGGATGACCGCATAGGCCCCCTTGGCCCGCTCATAGAAATCAAACCGCTCGATCGAGATCATCGGCCTCTCCCGCCCCTCGGCCGCATCAATCGCCGCCTGCACCTCGGCCTGCACCGGCTCGATGCGTGACGGATCACCCACAACCTCCATCCGGCCCGCGAAATCATCCACAAAGGTGTCCAGCGGCAGCACCGACAGCACCGCCTCGGCCGCCTGCGCGCAGGTCAGATTGTCCATCCGCAGCAACTCGCCCAGCACCGTCTGCCGCGCAATGCTGTCGGATGGAAAGTTCGTGTCCGCAATCACCAGCGTATCGCCATGCCCCATCGCCCGCAGCGCAAACAGCACCTCGGCATTCAGCCGGTTGTCCAAATTCTTAAGCATCCAGCATCCCCCTCACCACCGGCGCCAGGGCATGCCCCAAGGCAACCTGATCGCCCGCCTCGTAATGTATCCCGTCCACCGGGCTGACCTTGATCACGCCACCGGCGTCGAAAAAGCCCACGCCCATCCGGTCCGTCATCGCCTTGATCGCCGCCGCCAGCCCCTGCGACTTGGCCGCCCCCCCGGCAAACATCTCGGCCAGACAGCCCACCTCCAACAGCGGCGGCGGCGCCACGACCAGAACCCGCACCGCAGGGTCAAAGCCCTGAACGACCCGCACCAGCCGATCCAGAAAGAACGCAACATCCGCGGCGCTGACATGAAAACAGTTCTTCAGGTCATTCGTGCCCAGCTTGATGATCACCATGTCCAGCGGCTGATGCGTCTCCAGCAGCGCCGGCAAAACCCGCACCCCGCTGCGATGCTCGCCCTCCATCGGGTCGTCCAGAACCGTCGTGCGGCCCGGATGCCCCTCGTTTATCACTTCATACCCAGCCCCCAAGGCCGCGCCCATCACCGAGGGCCAGCGCGCCTCATGACCAAAGCGCCCCAGCCCGTCCAGCGTCGGCATCGGGATCGTACCGTGCGTGTTGCTGTCGCCAAAACACAAGATCGTCCGCATCAGATCCGCCCCCCGGTGGCCGTGTCAAACAGATGCACCATGCCGTCCTGCGGGCGCAAAAACACCTGCTGCCCCGGCGTGAACTTCTGCCGCTCGCGCACCACGACCGTCATCTCCTGACCGCCCGCCCGCAGCACCAGATGGATCTCGGCCCCCGTCGGCTCCACCACGACAACCGAGGCCGCCTGCCCGCTGTCGGCCAGCGTCAGATGCTCGGGCCGCACGCCATAGGTGATCTTGCTTCCATGCTCCATCGCCACCGGCATCGGGAAACTGACCCCATCCCCGGCAAAGCTGCCGTCCCGCGCCACAACCCCCTCCAACAGGTTCATCGAGGGTGATCCGATAAAGCCCGCGACAAAGGTGTTGGCCGGAAAGTCATACAGCTCCAGCGGTGCACCCACCTGCGAAATCCGGCCATCCCGCATCACCACGATGCGGTCCGCCATCGTCATCGCCTCGATCTGGTCATGGGTCACATAAACCGTCGTCGTGCCCAACCGCTGATGCAACTCGCGGATTTCGCTGCGCATCTGCACCCGCAACTTCGCATCCAGGTTCGACAACGGCTCGTCGAACAAAAACACCTGCGGGTCGCGCACGATCGCCCGCCCCATCGCCACCCGCTGCCGCTGCCCACCCGACAAGGCGCGCGGATAGCGCTCCAGATAGGGCTTCAACCCCAAAATATCCGCCGCCCGGTTGACCCTTGTGTCAATCTCGGCCTTGGACATCCGCGCCATCTTCAGCGCGAATGACATGTTCGCCGCCACCGTCTTGTGCGGATAAAGCGCATAGTTCTGAAACACCATCGCGATGTCCCGCTCGGCCGGGGGCAGGTTGTTGACCACCCGCTCACCGATCGAGATCGTCCCGCTGGAAATCCCCTCCAGCCCCGCAATCATCCGCAGCAAGGTGGATTTGCCACAGCCCGACGGCCCCACCAACACCACAAACTCGCCATCCGGGATGTCCACGCTGACCCCATGCACGACCTGCATCGCCCCATAGGATTTCTGCAAATCCCGGATCCTGACCTCTGCCATCGTTCCCCCTGAAACCCCTGTCCGGGCGCTGTTCCCGCAAAGTCCTAGCGCAGCCGTTCCCTGCTGTCCATCATCCAGACATGCTAACATGTTAGCGATTGACTCACTTTGCCTTCGCTGAAAAGGTGGCGCCATGTTCGGCAGGCGCCGGACGGGACCTGATCACCTTGAAGACCAGACGCCGCCAAGGCGCAAGTGCAGCAGACCGTTTGACCTGCCGTAACGGCTAAGAACAACTAGGGAGGACTTTGATGAAAGTAGAACTGTACAATCAGATCCTGCGTTCGGGCCTGACCCGTCGCGGCGTTCTGAAAGGGGCTGCCGCGACCGGCTCTCTGGCCGCGATGGGCGGCCTCGTTCCCGGCATGGCCTCGGCCGAGGCGCATGGCGAAGTGCGCGCCGCGATCCTCAAGATTCCGGGCGTCGGCGCAGGCTCACCCACCGATGCCGATTGGCAAATGGTCGGTGAAATGTGCCTGGGCGGCACCAAGGCCAACGTCGCCGAAGGTGAATTCGCCGGAGTCGAGCTGACCTTTTTCGGCATCAATAACAACGGCCTGCACAACATCCTGTTCCGCGGCCTGCTGAAGGGCTGGGAAACCTATACCGGGGCCAAGATCAACTGGATCGACCAAGCCCAGGCCGATTACAACCCGCGCCTGCAACAGGCGATTGCCACCGGCACCGTCGATTTCGACATCCTCGCCATGGGCGCGCCCCTGGAAGGCGACACCGCCTCCAAGAGCCTGCTGGACGAAATGCCCGATTGGGTCAAGACGCAGATCGAAATGGATGACTATGTCAGCTATCTCAAGGCGCCCGTCGGCACTTGGGAAGGCAAGACCTACCGCATCTCGATCGACGGCGACTGCCACACCTTCGCTTACCGCAAGGACTATTTCGGCGAAGGTTCGATTTCGGGCATGGCCGAGGCGCCGACCCATTGGGAAGACGTCAACGCCATGTCTCTGGCCGTCATGGGCAAGACCGATCCGCTGACCGGGCAGCCGGCATTCGGCTTCCTCGATCCGCTGAAAAGCTGGGGCGGCTTTGGTTTCTACTTCCTCGAGGACCGCGCCTCCGCCTATGCCAAACACCCGGCCGACCCGGCCTGGCTGTTTGACGCCGACACGATGAAGCCGCGCGTCAACAACCCGGCCTGGGTTCAGGCCATCCAGGACGTGATGGACCTGATCAAGGCCAATGCCTACCCGGCCGACCAGATCAACACCGATCCCAACGCTACCGCCTTTTCGCAGTTCCTCGCCGGAACCGGCGCAGGCGTGACTTGGTGGGGCGATGTGGGCTCCAACGCCCGCACCTCCGACACTTCGGTCGTGGGCGACGTCGTCGGCTTCTCGATCAACCCCGGGGCCAAGCGCGTCTACAACAGCCAGACCGCCGCCTGGGAAGAGACCGAGAACTTTGCCCCCAACATGGCCTATCTGGGCTGGGGCGTCTACGTCACCTCCCGCGTGTCGGGCGATGAGAAAAAGCGCAAGGCCGCCTGGTCCGCCGCTGCCCATCTGGGTGGCAAGGACCTGTCTCTGTGGATGGCCGCCTACCCGTCGGGCTTCCAGCCCTACCGCAACTCGCACTTCCAGTATGAAGAGTGGGAAGCAGCCGGCTACGACCGCGCCTTTGTCGAAGATTACCTCGGCTCGAACGCGGACAGCTACAACCACGCCAACGCGGCCATCGAACCCCGCATCCCCGGCATCTTCCAGTACTACTCGGTCGCCGAGGATGAACTGGCCAAGGGCTTTGCCGGTCAATATGCGTCGGCTCAGGAAACCGCTGACGCGATTGCGGCGGCTTGGGAAAAGATCACCGACCAGATCGGTCGCGACAGCCAGATCGCCCTTTACAAGGCGTCGCTCGGCATGTGATCCCGGTCGCGGCCCTTGGGGCCGCGTCCAAATGAAACGGCGCGCCGGACACTGCGCGCCGTTTTGCATTTTCGCCTGCGTCAGACCTTGGTCGGCACCTGCTCACGCGGCGGCCAGGACCGGATGATCGTGGGCAGGCCGAACAGGTTCGACAGCAGGAACGTCCCCGACATGGCCGAATGCGTGGTCTTGCGGATCACCAGTTTCATCGGCCAGAACGCCCGTGACATATAGGCCCCACCCCGGAGGGCCGATGTGCTGACCCGACCCCGGATCACCGGATCCGCCCCCAGAATATGGCCGTGCGACGGGCGGGCAAAGGGGTTCGACATGACCAGCCTGCCCCCCCGGATCACCGACCCCGTGGTATCGACATCGGCGATCTCCTCGACATAGTCGTCTTCCGTGACCAAACCCACATCCACCGACGGATGCCGCGCCAGGATATTCATCGCGTTGCGCGCCGCACCGATCGGGTTGAACCCGATCTCGGCCACAACCAGCGACTGCCCGGCCTGCATCGCCCCGGCATAGACCGCCGCTGCAATCGCGCTGACCCGCACCGCCCGCATCCCGGCCTCGGCACCTTCGCCCGCCGTGATGGTGCGGATGCAATCGGGGTCAATCCCGCCCCGGACCAGCGCCGCCACAGCCGCCGCCGCAGCCTCGTCCGAATACAGCCGTGTGATGATCGTCGTCATGCAGCACCTTTTCCTGAAGGGGGTCTTTGCGGCCCCGTGAATGTTAAAACTGAAACGCCGGCCTTGCGGCCAAGGATAGTCATAGGCACCTGTCCGTCAACTTTCGGATGTCAGCACGGCGGAAACCGGGGCCTTGCGCCACATCGGCCGCGCCAGCAACAAGGCCAGCACCAGCAACCCCACCTCCAGCAAGAACACCGGCACATAGGCCGCCGCCGGGCTGCCCGCCCCCGCCGCCCCTGCCAGCGCCGTGTCGCGCATCACACCACCCACCGCAATCGCCACCCCCGCCGCCGTCGTCTGCACCGCCCCCCAGGCGCCCAACGACAGCCCGATCTGGTCGCGCGGCGCCGACCGCATCGTCGCCGTCAGCGTGCCATGGCCAAACAGCCCCGCACCAAAGCCTGCCAGCAGCGTCGCGCCAATCAGCAGCGAAACCGACAGGGTCTGCGCGCTCAGCACCACCGCCACAAAGGCCGGCACGCCCACCACCGCGCCATAAATCGCCACGTCCATCGGCCGCGCCCCCCGCCCGATCCAACCCGAGGCGAGCGAGAACCCCACCAGACTGCCCAGCGCCAAAAACACCGTCAACCGCGTGGTCTGCGCCACCGACATGGCCAGAACCTGGCCGCCGAACGGCTCGAGCAGCACATCCGCCATGCCAAACCCCGCCGTGCCAAAGGCGATGATCACCAACAGCCGCACCATCCCCGGCCGCGCCGACAACCGCGCCCAGGCTTCGGCAAACCTCGGGCTCTCCCCACGCGGCGCATTGCCACGCAGCCGATCCCGCGCCTCCTGCTTCCACATCGCGACGCCGTTCAACACTATGGTCACGACCGCCGACCCCTGAATGACCTGAATCAGCCGACCCGGCGAATAATCCTCCAGCAAACTGCCATAGATGAACGCGCTGACGATCATGCCCAGCAGCAGACTGACATACATCAACCCCACCACCTTGGGCTGGTCCGCCTCGGGCGCCAGATCGGTCGCCAAAGCCAGCCCGACCGTCTGCACGATATGCATCCCCGCCCCTACCAGCAAAAACGCCAGCGCCGCCGCACTCAATCCAATCCAGCGCGGCGCATCAATCGCCTCGCCATAGCCCGACAACACCAGCAGCGCGAAGGGCATGATGGCAAAGCCGCCAAATTGCAGCATTGTCCCCTTGAAGATATAGGGCAGCCGCCGCAGCCCCAGCGCCGATTTGAAATTGTCCGATTTGAACCCGATCAGCGCCCGGAACGGCGCAAAGACCAAAGGCAGCGCCAGCATGGCCGCGACCAGCGACGCCGGCACCGCCAGTTCGACAATCATCACCCGGTTCAACGTGCCAATCATCAAGACCAGCGCCATGCCGACCGTCATCTGAAGCAGCGACAGCCGCAACAGGCGCGACAGCGGCAGCGTATCGCTCGCCACATCGGCAAAGGGCAGATAGCGCATCCCGAACGTGCTGATCTTGCGCAGGGCAAAGGATTTGTAATTGATCATGGGCTGGCCCATCCCAGACGGCTTTGATGAAATGGGTGGGACCGGCTGCCGGAGGACATCCGGCCCCACACCTGGTCTTGCACCCCCCGCGCCCGGGGCGTGACAAGCTAGTCCAGCGCCGCCACGTCCTGCGGCAGGGTCAGGACCGCCTCTGCCATGGTGCCATCGGGCATCGTGATCAGCACAGTGTTGGCCCCCGGCACCAGATAGGCGGCCGCTTGCGCGCCCGTCTCCGGCAACACCATGGACGCCACGGCAGGAGCGCCGCCAATCGGTTTGCCCGACAGGAAATCGGCCACCCAGGTCGTGTTGCTCAGCACCGCGACGTGAACGGCAAAAGACCCGACGGCAACCGCCCCCAGGAACAAGGGAACGCCCACGGTGGGTTTGACGACAAGCCACATCTTTGCATTGTTCATGATGTGCCCCTTATCCCAGCCAAGGCGTAGAGACTGCGACAAGGATATGCGCGATCAGGGCGATCACCCCGAACACGCGCGTCCCGTCGATCAGGTAGCTGTGTACTTCTTCTGCTTCTCTCAAGGTCAGACCGGTCGGCCAGACCTTGTCAGGATCGTTGGACATTGAACTTCCTCCGTGCCCACGTCGTCTGTGTCGTGCTGGGGCGAATTGACGACCTTGGATCCGCCCGGCGCTGCTGCCGGTCAAAATTACCGAACGGGCGTTGCCTGAAGGCACACTGTCACTTTTAATTTACATATGAAACTGTAACAGTAAACTGACACTATTTCGCTTGACGCCATGCCATAAATCGGCACCCCACAATTTAATGTTTGCAATCAAAACTGTAATTCAAAAGCCCCCGGTGGGATGCAGGGCCCGACGGCGCAGAATTGCCGCAACTCCCTCCTGAAAAACTGTCAACTTTCCCTGAAAATCGGTCACGGCCCCCCGCGATTCCATTCCAGCCAGCCCGCGCAATGCCCCTTTTCTGCCCGGCCAAGGCAAGCTAACATGTCAGCATGAGCGCAGAACATGACAGCCTTCACGTCGTCACCAACGACAACATCAGCCCCGCCCGCACCGCCCTTGGCCGGGCGGTGATCTGGGGGTCCGTGGCGCTTTTGGGACTGGTCGCCGCCCTGCAAACCTTGCAGGTCTATGGCGGTCAGGACTTCGGCTTCACCTCGTGGCGGCCGACGCTTTATGCCTATATCCTGTTCACCGTAGGCCTCAGCTGGGGCTTGGTGCTGACCCGGGGCGAACATGGCAAGCGCATCCTGTTCGTGCTGCCGGCGGCGCTGTTCGTGATCTCGCTGGTGGTGTTCCCCCTGCTGTTCGGACTGGTGATCGCCTTTTCTGACTGGAACCTGTCCAGTCCGGATGGCCGACAGTTCAACGGCTGGGACAATCTGGTGCAGATGTGGTCCGACCCGTTCTACTGGAACGCGCTGACCAACATGGTCTGGTATGTGCTGGCGATCCTGCCCGAATACATCATCGCCTTTGGCCTTGCGCTGATGCTGAACGCCGAAATCCGGGCGCGCAAGTTCTTCCGCGTCGCCTTCCTTCTGCCCCTGATGCTCTCGCCCGTTGCCGTCAGCTGGATGATCGGCAAGTCGATGCTCGAGGCGCGCTTTGGCCCCGTCGCGTCATTGGCCAGGTTTCTGGGCTGGGAAAACCCGTCGTTCTTTGGCTCGGCCTGGATCGCCAAGGCCACCATCATGGCGATGGACGCCTGGACCTTCATCCCCTTCATGATGATCATGCTGCTGGCCGGCCTGCAAGCCATCCCCAAGGAGCTGACCGAGGCCGCCAAGGTGGACGGCGCCCGTGGCTGGCGCGCGTTCTGGGAAGTGACCTTCCCCCTGATGCTGCCCGTCACCATCACCGCCGTGCTGATCCGCCTGATCTTCAAGCTGAAACTGGCCGACATCATCATCGCCGTCACCTCGGGCGGGCCTGGCGGTGCCACCGACTCGGTGACCTCCTTCATCTTCCGCGAATACCGTGACCGCTCGAACGTGGGCTATGGCACGATGCTGGCCATGGTCTACCTCGTGATCATCATCGTGGTGATGACGGTGCTGATGAAACTCGCCGACCGCTGGATGAGGCCAAAGTACTGACATGACCCATTCTACCCAAATCTTTCACGACAGCACCACCGACCTCAGCCACCGCACCAAATGGTGGACCGGGCGGGCCGCGATCTATGGCGCCTTGGCCCTCTGGGCCTTTATATCGCTGTTCCCGATCTACTGGACGCTGACCACCAGCTTCAAGATGGCCCCCGATGTGATGAAGGGCAGCCTGGTGCCCTGGCTCGATTTCAAACCGGCCTGGCTGGGGTGGAAATCGCTGGGCCTGTCGCCGCAAACCATCTTTTCGGAAAGCACCGTGCGTGACGAGTTCATGCGCCGCTTTACCAATTCGGTCGTGATCTCGGTCACCTCCTCGGTCCTTGCGGTGATCCTGGGCTCCCTCGCCGCCTATGGCCTGTCACGGTTCAGCTATAAATTCCTGTGGATGCGCAACGGCGACATCTCGTTCTTCTTCCTGTCCCAACTGATCCTGCCGCCCGTCGTTTTGGCCCTGCCGATGCTGGTGCTTTATAAAGAGCTGAACCTGCTCGACAGCCGCGTCGGCCTGATCGCCCTTTACACCCTGTCCGTCCTGCCCATCGTCATCT
>CAMBWO010000080.1 GCA_945871285.1 Pseudorhodobacter antarcticus
CACCAGTTCAGCACCGATGCCTGCTGCAACGTCCGCAAGGTGGAACCGCTGGAACGGGCGCTGAAACCCTTTGCGGGCTGGATCACCGGCCGCAAACGCTATCAGGGTGGCAAGCGCGAGGCGGTCGAGTTCTTTGAGGCCGAGGGCGATATCCGCATCAAGGTGAACCCCCTGGCCCATTGGGGGCCCGAGGATATTCAGGACTACATGATCAACAACCGCCTGCCGCGCCATCCGCTGGTCGCCAAGGGCTATCCCAGCATCGGTTGCGCGCCCTGCACCACGCCGGTAAAGCCGGGTGAAGACCCGCGCGCAGGCCGTTGGCGCAACAGCGAAAAAACCGAATGCGGCATTCATTTCATCGGCGGCCGCGCCGTCCGCAACCCCCAGGAGTCCGCCGCATGAGCGTGATCGTCAACGACACAGGCTTCCACCCCGCCGAGGCGACCGAAACCGTCACCCTGGCCGACATCGCCCAGCACAAGGGCACGGTCGATCTGGCGCAGACCGATGCCCCCGAGGCGCTGCTGCCCTATCTGGCCCAACTGACCCTGATCCGTGTGGCCTTCCCCGCCTTCAACGATGGCCGGGCCTTCACCGTCGCCCGTCGCCTGCGCACGCTGGGCTACAAGGGCCATCTGCGGGCCCTTGGGCCGGTGATTGCCGACCAATACCCGATGGCCCGCCGCGTCGGGTTCGACGATGTCGAAATCCCCGATGATCTGGCCGCCCGCCAGCCGCAGGCGCAATGGACCTTCCGCGCCAACTGGCAGGCCCACGACTATCTGTCGCGCCTCAAGGCCTGACGGTGGGCTTACAAGCCCGCGCAGAATCCCCTATCTCAAGGCTGACCTGATATGAATGTGAGCGCCATGCCCGACGCCCCTGCCAAAGCCCACCTGCCCGATTCCCAGACCGTGACCCAAGTCACCCATTGGACGGACCGCCTGTTTTCTTTCCGCGTCACCCGGCCCAAATCCTTGCGCTTCCGGTCGGGCGAGTTCGTGATGATCGGCCTGATGGGCGACACGGGCAAGCCGCTGCTGCGCGCCTATTCCATCGCCTCGCCCGCCTGGGATGAGGAGTTGGAGTTCTATTCGATCAAGGTTCCCGACGGCCCGCTGACCTCGAAGTTGCAACATATCCAGATTGGCGACGAGATCATCTTGCGCCCCAAACCGGTGGGCACGCTGGTGCATGACGCCCTGCTGCCCGGCAACCGGTTGTGGTTTCTGGCCACCGGCACCGGCTTTGCCCCCTTTGCCAGCCTGCTGCGCGAGCCTGAGACCTATGAGAAATACGGGTCGGTCATCATGATGCACACCTGCCGCGAGGTGGCCGAGTTGGAATATGGCCGCAAGCTGGTCGAGAGCCTGAAGGACGATCCCCTGATCGGCGACATGGTGGCGGGCAAACTGCACTACTACCCCACCACCACCCGCGAGCCGTCGGCCCATATGGGCCGCATCACCGACAACCTGACCTCTGGCCGCGTCTTTACCGACCTTGGCCTGCCGCCGATGGATGCCGAACACGACCGCGCCATGGTCTGCGGCTCGCTTGCCTTCAACCATGATGTCAAGGCGGTCCTGGAAAAGTTCGGCCTGCACGAGGGGGCCAATTCGGAACCCTTGGAATTCGTGGTCGAAAAGGCCTTTGTCGGCGACGGCATCTGACAGCTGCGCCAAACGAAAAGGCCGCGCAGATTGCTCTGCGCGGCCTTTTGTTGCCCGAAGGCGCGGATTACATCCCGAGGGCGGTCTTGACAGCCTCAAGCGCAGCGGCAACCGCCGCCGGATTGGTGACAGCAGCGTCAACGCCTGCCGTCAGGGTCGCCTTGGTCGCATCATCCAGCGCCGAGGCGGCGATCATGGCATTGACCTTGGCCGCATCGAAATTGGCCGGGTCCAGCACGGCGGCGGCCTCGGTCGCAGCGTCGGTCACGACAGCGGCGGCGTCATTGGCAGCCTCGGTCGTGGCGGCAGCAGCATCGGTCGTCGCAGCAGCGGCGGCAGCTGCCTCATCGGCAACTTTCTGTGCTGCGGCAGCGGCGGCCTCTTCGGCAGCCTTGGCAGCGGCGGCTGCGTCGTCAGCGGCCTTGGCGGCGGCAGCGGCGGCCTCTTCCTCTGCGGCCTTGGCGGCAGCGGCAGCGTCGTCAGCGGCCTTTTGGGCCACGGCAGCCGCCTCTTGGGCGGGCTTGTAGCTGAACTGGTAATAGCCGCCGCCGATGACGACAATCGCGATGATCGCGATAATCAGGTTCTTGTTCATATCAGGTCTCCCTTAACCCTCGGATAAGATTTGTGGCGCCGCTATGGCAGAGTGCCGCACCATTGAAAAGCCCGCGCGCCGCAGTGCAGCGAAAGAAGCGCCGCTCAGAGTGGGTTTAACGGGTTGAAGCGGCGCGCAACCCTGTTTATCTTATGGCACAACCAAAGCCGTTTGCCGTCAACAATCCAAGGACCAACACCATAGCCCGCAGACCTCACAACGCCCCGCCGCAGCGGGAAACCGGACCCCGCATCAATGACCGCATCCGGTCACCGGAAATTCGCCTGATCGGGGCTGATGGAGAGAATGTCGGCGTGGTCACTCCGGCGCGCGCTATGGCCCTTGCCGAAGAGGCGGGTCTGGATCTGGTCGAAATCTCGCCCAATGCCGAACCGCCGGTCTGCAAGATCATGGATTTCGGCAAATACAAGTATGAGACGCAAAAGCGCGAGGCCGAGGCCCGCAAGAAACAGCACATCATCGAGATCAAGGAAATCAAGTTCCGCCCGGGGACCGACATCCATGACTATGATGTGAAAATGCGCTCGGTCCTGAAGTTTCTGGAAGAGGGCGACAAGGTCAAGGTCACCCTGCGTTTCCGTGGCCGCGAAATGGCGCACCAGCAACTGGGCCTGGAACTGCTCAACCGCGTGGCTGCCGATATCGGCGATGCTGGCAAGATCGAATCCATGCCGCGGCTCGAGGGCCGCCAGATGGTCATGATGGTCGGGCCGAAATAACCACCGCCCAGCAACGCCCCTTGTAGGATGGGCAGTTCGCTCTTTTCGATTGGAAAAGAGCGGTTTGCCCATCTTCCTCACCGCAGCGGCACCCAGCGCGCCGCGACCTCCGCCAGATTGTCATAATGATGCAACAGCGCCTCGGGGGCCAGCCGGGTTATGCTCTGTCCTTCGGGGCCGAAGGTGACCAGCGCCACCGGAACCCCCGCCGCCAGCCCGGTCTTGCGGTCGGTGTCGGTGTCGCCCACCAGCATCGACCGCCCGCCGCCCACCCGTTCGACCGCCAACCGATAGGGCGCGGCGTCTGGCTTGCGCACCGGCAGCGTGTCCGCCCCCACCAGCGCCCCGAACAGACCCGCAATCCCCAGCCGCCGCACCAGATCCACCGCCAGCCCCTCGGGCTTGTTGGTGCAGATCGCCGTGGCATAGCCCTGCCGCCGCAGCCCCTCGACCGCCGCCACCACACCGGGATAAAGCCGCGTCTGAACGCAAATTCCGTCGGCATAGGCCGCAAGCAGGCGCGGATAATCGCGGTCGACATCCGCCTCGCTCCACTCCCGCCCCAGCCGCTGATAGCCCAGCCGCAGCATCGCCCGCCCCCCCAGAAACGCCGTCAGCGCATCGGTAGGGCCCAGCAGCGGCTGGTCAAAGCAGGCATTGGCCGCCGCCAGCAGATCGGCCGAGGTATCGGCCAAAGTTCCGTCAAGATCGAAGACGATGGTGGGAATATTTACCATTAATGTGGCCCTGTAACATCGCGTGAGGGTGGCTCCCCTTGCGGCTCGTCGCAATGGGGGTAAAACGATGCGCAAAAGAAGGAAAGGGGCAGAATGCAGGTTTCTCTGATCGTCCTCGCCGCAGGGCTTGGCAGCCGCATGAATTCCGACCTGCCCAAGGTGCTGCACCCGCTGGCTGGCGTGCCGATGTTGCACCATGCACTGGCGGCAGGCCGTGCGCTCGAACCGTCGCGGGTGGTCGTCGTCACGGGCCATGGGGCCGAGCAAGTCAGCAAGTCCGCCCTTGCCTATGACGAGGCGTGCGAATTTGTCGTGCAAGACCCCCAGCTTGGCACCGCCCATGCCGTGGCCCAGGCCGCGCCCCTGCTGGCCGATGCGCCAGGTGATGCGATTGTTCTTTACGGCGACACCCCCTTTGTCCGGGCCGAGACTCTCGAAGCGATGCGCGCCGCCCGCGCCACCCATGCCGTCGTGATCCTGGGTTTTGTGCCCGCCGACCCCGCCCGCTATGGTCGCCTGATCGTGGACGGCGATCAGTTGGTGAGGATCGTCGAATACCAGGACGCGACCGCGGACGAACGGGCGATCACCCTGTGCAACTCCGGCGTCGTCTGCGCCGAGGCGCGCACGCTGTTCCAACTGGTGTCGCAGGTCGGCAACCAGAACGCGGCTGGCGAATATTACCTGACCGACATCGTCGAACTTGCCTGTGCACTGGGCCTGTCGGTGGGCTTTGTCACCTGCGACGAATCTGAAACCCTTGGTATCAACACCCGCGCCCAGCTTGCCGCCGCCGAGGCCGCCTTTCAAACCCGCGCAAGGGCCGAGGCGCTGGAGAATGGCGTCACCCTGACCGCCCCCGAAACCGTGTTCTTTGCGCTGGACACTCATATCGGCCGCGATGCCACCGTTGGCCCCAACGTGATCTTCGGCCCCGCCGTCACGATAGAATCCGGCGCCGAGATCAAGGGCTTTTGCCATCTGGAGGGGTGCCACGTCTCACGCGGTGCCGTGGTCGGCCCCTTTGCCCGCTTGCGCCCCGGCGCGGAACTGGCCGAGGATGTCCATGTCGGCAACTTTGTCGAAATCAAGAATGCGGTGCTGGATGAGGGCGTCAAGGTCGGCCATCTGACCTATATCGGCGACGCCCATATCGGCGAATTCACCAATATCGGCGCGGGCACCGTCACCTGCAACTATGACGGCGTGATGAAACACCGCACCACCATCGGTAAACGCGTCTTCATCGGGTCGGATACCATGCTGGTCGCCCCCGTGACCGTGGGGGATGACGCGCTGACGGCCTCGGGCTCGGTCATTACCGAAGACGTGCCCGCGGCTGCCTTGGCACTTGGGCGCGCCAGACAAGTCAACAAACCCGGCCTCGCCACGGCGCTGATGGCCCGACTCAAGGCCATCAAGGCCGCGAAGGGGAAATCATAATGTGTGGCATCATTGGCGTTCTGGGCAATCACGAAGCCGCCCCCCTGCTGGTCGAGGCGTTGAAACGGCTGGAATATCGCGGCTATGATTCGGCAGGCATCGCCACGGTCAACCATGGCACGCTGGACCGCCGCCGCGCCGTGGGCAAGCTGGTGAACCTGTCCGACCTGTTGGTCCACAACCCGCTCGCCGGCAAATCCGGCATCGGCCACACCCGCTGGGCCACGCACGGCGCCGCCACCACCACCAACGCCCACCCCCACCGCTCGGGTCCCGTCGCGGTCGTGCACAACGGCATCATCGAAAACTTCCGCGACCTGCGCGCCGAACTGGCCGCCCATGGCCTGACGCAGGAATCCGAGACGGACACCGAAACCGTCGCCCTGCTGACCCGCCACCTGATGGACCAGGGCCGCACCCCGATCGAGGCGGCGCGCGAGACGCTGAAACGCCTGCACGGCGCCTTTGCCCTGTGTTTCCTGTTTCAGGGTGAGGATGACCTGATCATCGCCGCCCGCAAAGGCAGCCCCCTGGCCATCGGCCATGGCGACGGCGAGATGTTCGTCGGCTCGGATGCCATCGCCCTGGCCCCGATGACCGATCGCATCACCTATCTGGACGAAGGCGATTGGGCCGTCGTCACCCGCAAGGGCGTGACGATCTTTGATGCCGCCGACCGTCTGGCCAACCGCGCTGAGGCCCGCATCCAGATCGACCAGACCCGCATCGAAAAGGCCGGCTACAAGCATTTCATGGCCAAGGAGATTGCCGAACAGCCCGTGGTCATCGCCGATGCGCTGCGCCACTACGTTGACAGCGGCACCCTCACCCTGCCCCAGGTCGATTTTACCGGGGTTGACCGCATCACCATGGTCGCCTGCGGCACCGCCTCCTACGCCGCCCATGTTGCGAAATACTGGTTCGAACAGATCGCAGGCCTGCCCGCCGAGGTCGATATCGCCTCTGAATTCCGCTACCGCGAACCGCCGCTGTCGCCCAATTCGTGGGCGCTGTTCGTCAGCCAGTCGGGCGAGACGGCGGACACGCTGGCCGCCCTGCGCTATGCCAAGGAGAAGGTCGCCAAGGTCGTCGCCGTCGTCAACGTCCCCACCTCCTCCATCGCGCGCGAGGCGGACCTGGCCCTGCCGATCATGGCGGGGGTCGAGGTGGGTGTGGCTTCGACCAAGGCCTTTACCTGTCAGCTGACCACCCTGGCCCTGCTGGCGCTGAAGGCCGCCCTTGACCGCGGCCGCCTGACCCAAGCCGACCTTGCCCGCCACCTGACCGACCTTGCCGCTCTGCCCGGCCTGATGAACCACGCGATGGGCCTGTCGGGCGAGATTGCGACGATTGCCGAGGAGTTGTCAGAGGCACAGGATGTGCTGTTCCTGGGCCGGGGCGCCATGTTCCCCCTGGCCCTGGAAGGCGCGCTGAAGCTCAAGGAAATCAGCTATATCCATGCCGAGGGCTATGCCTCAGGTGAACTCAAGCACGGCCCCATCGCCCTGATCTCCCCCCAGGTTCCGGTCATCGTTCTGGCCCCCCGCGACCATCTGTTCGAGAAAACCGTGTCCAACATGCAAGAGGTGATGGCGCGGCATGGCAAGGTCTTGCTGATCTCGGATGCGGCAGGCATCCGAGAGGCTGGCATGGGCTGCTGGCGCACCCTGACCCTGCCCGAATGCGGCATCTTCGCCCCGATCCTTTATGCCGTGCCCGCGCAACTGCTGGCCTATCACACGGCCATCGCCAAGGGCACCGATGTGGACCAGCCGCGCAACCTCGCCAAATCCGTCACGGTGGAATGATGGCCAAACAGTTCCCCCGTCTTGGCCTGACCCATCAGACCTTCATCGCAGCACAGCACATTTTCTTTGTCGCCACCGCCGCAGCCACGGGCCGGGTCAACCTGTCGCCCAAGGGCATGGACAGCCTGCGTGTGCTGGACCCGAACCGCATCCTGTGGCGCAACTCCACCGGGTCGGGGAATGAAACGGCGGGCCACCTGCTGCAAGACCCGCGCATGACGCTGATGTGGTGCGCCTTCGACGGGCAACCGCTGATCCTGCGCTGCTATGGCACGGCCCGCGCCATCCACATGGACGATCCAGGCTGGGCCGACGCCAATGCCACCTTCCCCCCCGACCCCGCCGCCCGGCAATTGTTCGAGGTGACCGTGGACCTCGTGCAAACCTCTTGCGGCTATGGCGTGCCCTTGATGGACTATCAGGCCGAACGCCCGGATGCCGATGCCTGGGTGGCCGAAAAGGGCCCCGAGGGCATCCGCACCTATTGGGGCGAAAAGAACCGCAGCACCCTTGACGGGTTTGCCACTGGAATCGAGGCCAACCTGTGACCCCTGCCGATGCCCTTGCCCAATTGCACGCCCTGGCCGACCCCACCAAGGCCGCCGGGATGGCGGCCTATCACAAGGCCCCACGCCCGTACCTTGGCATAACCGTGCCGGAGTTGACCGCGCTCGCCACCTCCTGGCGCGAGTGCACCGACACCGCCCAGCGCGTCGCTCTGGCCGACGCCCTTTGGCAAACCGACATCCACGAGGCCCGCGTTGCGGCCGCAAAGCTGTTGACCCAGGCCCGGATCACCGATGACGACGCCGTCTGGCGCCTGATCGCCTCCTGGGTGCCGACCTTTGACGCCTGGGCGCTGGCCGACCACGCCTGCGACGCCGGCGCCCGCCGTCTGGTCGCCGATCCCGCGCGTCTGGATGAGGTCGAGGGCTGGACCACCCATGAAAACATGTGGACCCGACGCGCGGCTTTGGTGATGACCCTGCCCTGGACCAAGCAGAACTTCCCCAAACCGGCAGACCTGGCCATCCGCGACCGCGTGCTGGGCTGGGCTGCCACCTATGTGACCGACAAGGACTGGTTCATCCAGAAAGCCGTCGCCTGGTGGCTGCGCGACCTGAGCAAACACGACCCCCAGCGCACGCATGACTTTCTGGAGGGACCCGGCCAAGATCTTAAACCCTGGGCCAGAAAAGAAGCCGCCAAATACCTGTGACGCCTTGTCGGCCCCCGGTTCCGACGTGACGGTTTCGCGATCCCCTTGCCCCGCCTGCCCATCAAGCTTACGCTCCACCCATGAACACACCCCTCATCGACCCCTTCGCCCGCGCCATCAGCTATCTGCGCGTGTCCGTCACCGACCGGTGCGACTTTCGCTGCGCCTATTGCATGACCGAACACATGACCTTTCTGCCCAAGGCCGAGCTTCTGAGCCTGGAAGAGCTGGACCGCCTGTGTTCGACCTTCGTGCGCCTTGGCGTTGAAAAGCTGCGCATCACAGGCGGCGAACCCTTGGTGCGCAAGGGCATCATGACATTCTTCGAGGCCATGGCGCGCCATCTGCAATCGGGTGCGCTGAAAGAGCTGACACTGACCACAAACGGCAGCCAGTTGCGCAAATATGCGGCCGATCTGGCAGCCGTGGGGGTCAGGCGGATCAACGTGTCGGTCGACACGCTGGATGACAAGAAGTTCACCGAAATCACCCGCTGGGGCCGCCTGCCGCAGGTGCTGGACGGCATCGCGGCGGCCAAGGAAGCGGGCCTCAAGGTCAAGATCAACGCCGTGGCGCTGAAAGGCTTCAACGAGGACGAGGTGTTCACCCTCACCGAATGGTGCGCCCGTGACGGCCATGACCTGACCTTCATTGAGGTCATGCCGATGGGCGACATGGGAGAGACGCAGCGCACCGATCAATATTGGGCACTGTCGGACCTGCGGGCCCAGCTTGCCACCCGCTACACGATCACCGATCTGGCCGAACGCACGGGCGGCCCTGCGCGGTATCTGCGGCTGGAGGAAACGGGGCAAAGAATCGGCCTGATCACCCCCCTGACCCATAACTTCTGCGAAAGCTGCAACCGGGTCCGGCTGACCTGCACGGGTGAGTTGTATATGTGCCTGGGGCAGGAAGACATGGCCGACCTGCGCGCCCCCCTGCGCGCCAGCCCCGATGATGCCCTGCTGGAACAGGCGATCCGGGGCGCGATTGCGCGCAAACCCAAGGGCCATGATTTCGACTATTCCCGCCAGAAGGTTGCCGGCCAGACCCGGCGGCACATGAGCCACACTGGCGGCTAGAGGACCCAAAACTTTTCGAAAAGTTTTGCAAATTTCTTCGAAGAAATTTGGCCTTACGACCAGCGCAGCACCACATCCGCCACCCGTGACCCTCGGGTGACGCGCCGGATATTGGGCATGTCATTGCCGTCGATCCAGGCGCGGGCAGCCTCGGGTGACTTGCCGTAATGGGCCCAGCGCGCCTGCAAGCGGCGGTCAAGTTCGGCTTCGGGCACGTCGATCCAGACGGTCAGGTCAAACAGCGGCGCCGCCTCGGGCCAGGGGGCCTCGTTCAACAGAAGGTAGTTGCCTTCCACCACCAGCAAGCGGTCCGCAGCGGTCACGATGTCGGCGCCGGCACGGCTGATCTCCAGATCGCGGTCGAACAGGGGGATGGCGACTTCTTCCTCGCTGCGCAAGCGGCGCAGCAGGTGAAAAAAGCCCTGCGCGTCAAAGGTGTCAGGCGCGCCCTTGCGACCCTGCGCGCCCCGCGCCGACAGAACGGCATCGTCATAATGGAACCCGTCCATCGGCACGGCTTTGGCCCCGGCCCCCAGCAGCCCCACCAACGCGGTGGCCAGGGTTGATTTGCCTGCCCCGGGCGGACCCGCAAGGGCGGTCAGAAACCGCCCCTGCCCCTCAGAACGCGACCGGATCAGATTGGCCAAGTCCTCGGGTGTCATGCCGCCTCGGTCACGCCATCGGGCACCTTGGCGCCGGTCATATAGGCCACGGCGTCCGACATCGTGTGTTCCTTGGGGTCAATCACGCACAGACGCCGGCCCAGACGGTGGATGTGGATGCGGTCGCAAACCTCGAACACATGGGGCATGTTGTGGCTGATCAGGATGATCGGAATCCCGCGTGAGCGGACGTCGCGGATCAGTTCCAGCACCCGGCGCGATTCCTTGACGCCCAGCGCCGCCGTCGGTTCGTCCAGGATCACCACCTTGGACCCGAAGGCCGCCGCACGTGCCACGGCAACCCCTTGCCGCTGGCCACCCGACAGCGTTTCCACCGCCTGATGGATGTTCTGGATCGTCATCAGACCCAGCTCGCTCAGCTTTTCGCGGGCGAATTTCTCCATCCGGGGCCGGTCCATCTGGCGAAAAACCGAGCCCATGATGCCCGGTTTGCGCCATTCGCGGCCCAGAAACATGTTGTCGGCAATCGACAGGGCCGGCGACATCGCCAGGTTCTGATAGACCGTCTCGATCCCCAGGTTGCGGGCATCCTCGGGGCCGCGGAAGTGGACCTCGCGCCCCTCCAGCATGATCGTGCCGTGGTCGGGCGTGACGGCCCCCGACAGCGCCTTGATCAAGGTCGATTTGCCAGCGCCGTTGTCGCCAATGACGCCCAGAATCTCGCCCGGCATCAGTTCGAAATCGGCGCCGGACATGGCGACCACGGTGCCTTAGCGTTTCAGCAACCCCCGCGCTTGCAGGATCGGTTGAACAGCACTCATTGCGACGCCCTCCGCAGCCATTGATCCAAAGCGACGGCGATGATCACCAGGCACCCTGCCGCGAACATCTGCCAATAGTCATCCACCCCTGCCAGTGACAGCCCGGTGTTGAACACGCCCACGATGAACGCCCCCAGAACCGACCCGATGATCGACCCGCGCCCACCAAATAGCGACGTGCCACCAATCACCACAGCGGTGATCGACGCCAGGTTGACCGTGTCGAACGCGATGGGCGACACCGACCCGACCCGGCCAATCGCGATCCAGGCGGTAAAGCCGCAAATCACCCCGGCCACGGCATAAACCGAAACCAACACACCACTGACCCGGATGCCCGACAGCATGGCCGCGTCAGGATCGTCACCGATCGCATGGACATGCCGCCCCCAGGCCGTGTGGTTGAGCACATACCACAAAATCGCCGCGAGCAGGATCAGCGTGATCCCGCCATAGGAAATCGACGCCCCGCCAAAGTTGAAGCCTTGGCCAAACCACAACAGACTTGGCGCCTGCGCCTCGATATCGACGTTGCGGATGGACTCGGACCCCGAATACCACAGCTTCAGCGCGTTGAAGATCGACAGCGTCCCCAGCGTCACGATGAACGGCGGCAGCTTCATGCGGGCGACCAGCAGGCCGTTGACCAGCCCCATCAACCCGCCAAAGAAAATCCCGATGATGATGGCAAACCCGACCGGAATGCCGGTGACAACCGCCAGATTGCCCATGATCAGCGACGACACCACCAGAATGGCCCCGACCGACAGGTCGATCCCGGCCGTCAGGATGATCAAGGTCTGCGCCAGGGCGATAAAGCCCGTCACAGTCACCTGTTTCAGGATGGTCGACAGTGCACCGATGCCCAGGAAGCGCGGTGCTATGATCGAAAACGCCACAACCGAGATCAGCAGCACCAGCGCCGGGATCATCGTGGGAAAACTGCGCAAATAGCCGCGCAGGACATGGACCAGCGTCTTGTCGTCCCGTTCGAAATTGGCCACCGCCGTATCGGCCTTGGCCAGCGTCGCCTCATAATCCGAAATGGTCTTGGTTGGTGCGTCAGGTGCGCTCATTGCTACGGCTTCCCCCCGGTGCAGGTGTGACGTGGCCTTTGGCCCGCGCCTAATGAGAAGGGCGACTGTAAAGCCGCCCTTCCGTTAATCAAGTCTGATGTTCAGGCCGTATCAGCCCCAGCAGAGCTCGGTGCCCTTGACGGTGTCAATCGACGGTACGCCCTCGACCGGCTTGTCGGTCACCAGGTTCACACCGGTGTTGAAGAACGACAGGCCTTCGGTAACCGTCGGCTTGGTGCCGTCCTTGGCGAAGGCGATGATCGCCTCGATGCCCTTGGACGCCATCAGCAGCGGATACTGCTGCGAGGTTGCGCCGATCACGCCCGACTTGACCGAGGCCACGCCCGGGCAACCGCCGTCAACCGAAACGATGATCGCCTGACCTTCCTTGCCGGCGTTCTTCAGGGCCTGATAGGCACCTTCAGCGGCCGGTTCGTTGATCGTGTAGACCACATTGATGTCCGGGTCCTTGGCCAGCATGGTCTCCATGGCACGCAGACCGCCCTCGGGGTTCGCGTCCGAGGTTTCGTGGCCGATGACGCGCGCATCGGTTTCCGAACCCATCACGGCCAGGTTCGGCACTTCAATGCCGAAACCCACCAGAAAGCCGGTGTCGCGGGCGACGTCGACGCTGATGTTGTCCTTGTTGATGTCCAGCATCGCGATCTTGGCGGTGGCAGCGCCTTCACCCAAGGTCGCGGCAGCCCATTTGCCGATCAGCAAACCGGCTTCAAAGTTGTCGGTCGCAAAGGTGATGTCCTGGGCTTCGGTGTCAGCCAGCGGCGTGTCCAGCGCGATGACCAGAATGCCAGCAGCGCGGGCGTCCTTGAGGGCCGGCCCGACCGAGTCGTTCGACGGGGTGATCAGGATACCCTTGGCACCAGCGGTGATGCAGTTCTCGATCGCGGTGATCTGCGGGGCCGCGTCACCATCGGTGATGCCGGCATAGGCCTGAAATTCCAGGCCAGCGGCGGTTGCAGCAGCCTCGGCACCCTCTTTCATCTTCACGAAGAAGGGGTTAGTGTTGTTCTTGGTGATCAGGCAAGCCAGATCAGCAGCCGAGGCGGCGCCAGCAGCCAGCACTGTCATCGCGACAGCGCCCAAAAGGGCAGCTTTCAATTTCATAGGTCGTCCTCCCAAGGGTGAAGGGGATGTTTCCCCCGTTAGCATTCCTTACGTCAGGCTATGCTGCCCGTCGATGGAGGCACAAAACCTGATTCGGGTCGTTGCGTCAAGTTAAATAAATCAGAGTGATTTATTATTGACAGCCCGCCACTTTACCCGCCAGTGTGCCACGATACTGCCGCGCAAGTGGGCAGGACCTCAATACGGTGCTCATCTGATGCTGATCGGTATTCCGCCACTCCTTGGCCCTGACCTATTGTATACGCTGCGCTCGATGGGGCATGGCGACGAGATTGCCCTGGTCGACGGCAACTATCCGGCGCAAGACCATGCGCGGCGGCTGGTGCGCGCTGATGGCCATGGCGTGCTGGCCCTGATCGAGGCGATCTTGACCGTGATGCCCTTGGATCATCTGGTGCCGCAGGCCGCCTTTCGGGCCGCGCTGAACAATGACAAGACTCAGGTTAATGCCTTTCACCATGCGGTCGATGCGCTGGTGGCCCGGATGGCGCCGGGCTTTGCGGTGACGCCGCTGGACGGTGCCGACCTTTACCCCCGCATCCGCGCCGCCCATACCATCGTGGCCACGTCAGAGGGCGCGCTGTTTGGCAACGTGATCCTGCGCAAAGGCGTGGTCGTCCTGCCCGGCGCGGGCTGAGCGCATGCACATGCCTGACGGTGCCATGGACAAATCCGCCGCGGAACTTGCCGTTCTGCGCGGCACCAACCAATCGGGGATGCGCGATTACAACGAACGGCTGGTGCTGTCGCTGGTGCGGCAATACGGGGCGCTGGCAAAGTCCGACATCGCGCGCATCACCGGGCTGTCGGCCCAGACCACTTCGGTCATCATGCGGGCGCTGGAACAGGACGGGCTCCTTTTGCGCGGCGAGCCGGTGCGGGGGCGGATCGGCCAGCCTTCGGTGCCAATGTCGTTGAACCGGGACGGCGCGTTCTTTCTGGGGCTCAAGATCGGGCGACGCTCGGCGGACCTCGTGATCGTCGACTTCATGGGACAGGTCCGCGCCACGCACCGCCGGGTTTACCGCTATCCCACTCCCGGCGCCGTCGTGGCCTTTGTGGCCGAGGCGCTGCCAGGCCTGATCCGGGCGCTCACCCCCGATCAGCAAGCCCGGATCGGCGGCATGGGCGTCGCAATGCCGTTTCAATTGTGGAACTGGGTGCAGGCGCTGGGTGCCCCACAGGCCGAGATGGACGCCTGGCGCGAACAGGACATCCAGTCCGAACTTGCGGCAATCTGCGGGATGCCGGTCTATCTTCAGAACGACGCCACCGCCGCCTGCGGCGCCGAACTGGTGTTCGGCACCGGCGGAAGCCCCAAGGATTTCCTGTATTTCTACTTTGGCACCTTCATCGGCGGTGGACTTGTGCTGAATGGTCAGCTGTTCCTGGGCCGCACCGGCAATGCGGCAGGCGTCGGCCCCATCCCGGTGCCAGGCCTCGACGGCCGGATGCGCCGGCTGTTTGACAGCGCGTCACTGTCCGTGCTGGCCGAAATGATGGAGGCGGCGGGCGAAAGCTCCGACCACATCTGGGAACGCCCCGACCGCTGGCAGGTGTCGGACGAGGTGCTGTCGCGCTGGATCACCATGGCCGCCGAGGGGCTGGCCAGCGCCATCCTGTCCGCCTCGGCCCTGCTGGAACTGGAGGCGGTGCTGATCGACGGCTGGTTCCCCCCCGCCATCCGCGCCGAGGTGACCCGCCGCACGGCCCTGGCCCTCGGCCGGATGGACCTGTCCGGCATCACGCCGCCCCAGGTGCGCGAGGGGACCGTCGGCGCCGAAGCCCGCTCGCTCGGGGCAGCCGCAATTCCACTGTCGCAACGCTACCTGATCGACCAGAACGCCGCCGCCCGCGGGGTGTGACCAAGATGGGCAAACCCACTTTTCCCAAGGGGAAAAGTGGAACTGCCCATCCTACAAGTCGTTTTCAATTCTCACACTGGCCCGCCTTGTAGGATGGGCAGTTCGCCTTTCCCCCCCGGGAAAGGCGGTTTGCCCATCTTCCCCGCCCTTCCCTTCCGGCGCCCAAGACATTAGGACTAACCCATGAACACGATCCTGGACCGCATCAAGACCTACAAGCTCGAGGAGGTCGCCGCCCGCAAGGCGGCGCGCCCCCTCGCCCGCGTCGAAGAGGACGCCCACACCGCACCTGCCCCCCGCGGCTTTGCGCGTGCCCTGTCCGAAGCGGCAACCTCCGGCTATGGCCTGATCGCCGAGATCAAGAAGGCCAGCCCCTCGCGCGGCCTGATCCGCGCCGATTTCGACCCGCCCGCCCTTGCCAAGGCGTATGAGGCGGGCGGCGCCACCTGTCTGTCGGTCCTGACCGACACGCCGTCATTCCAGGGTGCCGACCTGTTTCTGACCCAGGCCCATCAGGCCACCAAACTGCCCTGCCTGCGCAAGGATTTCCTGTACGACACCTGGCAGGTCGCCGAGGCCCGCGCGCTGCACGCCGACTGCATCCTGATCATCATGGCCTCGGTCACCGACACCCAGGCCGCCGAGCTGGAGGCCGCCGCCACCCATTACGGTATGGACGTGTTGATCGAGGTCCACGACCGCTTCGAACTGGACCGCGCCACCCTGCTCAAAAGCCCGCTGATCGGCATCAACAACCGCAATCTGCACTCGTTCGCGGTGTCGCTGGACACCACCCGCCAACTGGCCCGCCACGTCCCCGAAGGCCGTCTGATCGTCTCGGAATCCGGCCTTTACACCCCCGCCGATCTGGCCGAGATGGCCCGCTATGGCGCCCGCTGCTTCCTGATCGGCGAAAGCCTGATGCGCCAGGACGACGTCACCGCCGCCACCCGCGCCATCCTGGCCAAACCTTTGAC
>CAMBWO010000081.1 GCA_945871285.1 Pseudorhodobacter antarcticus
TGTCAGTGGCACCGGGGTTCTGGCCAAGGTTGGGGGCCGGGTGATGAAAAATGTGACGGGCCTGGATCTGGGCAAGTTGCTGGTGGGCTCTCATGGCGCGTTGGGGGTGATCACCGAGGTGGCCTTTCGCGTGCAGGCCCTGCCCGAGACGGAGGCCACGCTGATCGGGCCGCGTGGGGTGGCGGAGGGATTGGGTCTGTTGCGCGCGGCGCTGGGGACACCGTTTGACGTGAGCGGGGCGGCGTATCGGGGGGGTGCGGCGCTGATCCGGGTTGAGGGCATGGCGGGGTCGGTGGCGTACCGCATCCGTGCCTTGCAGGACAGGCTGGGCGGGGAGTGGCAGGTTGAGGAGGGGGCGGTCAGTGCTGCGATCTGGCGCCGTGTGCGGGATGTGACGGATTTTGCTGGGCGGGATGGCGTGGTGTGGCGGGTGTCTGTGAAGCCGTCGGATGCGCTGGACGTGGTGACGGGGCTTGACGCAGAGGCGGTGTTTGACTGGGGCGGTGGATTGATCTGGCTTTTGTGCGGCCCCGAGGTGGATGTGCGGGCGCGGGTTCAGGGCCGGGGTCATGCGACGCGCATCAGGGGCGATGCGCCGGGCACAGTGTTCCACCCCGAAGCGGTGGGGGTTCAGGTGCTGGTGCGCGGGATCAAGGCGAAGTTTGACCCCAGAGGGATTTTGGGGCCGGGGGTTCTGGGCTGATGCAGACTTTTTTCACCGACGCGCAACTGGCCGATCCCAAGCTGGCGGAAGCGAACAAGATCCTGCGGACCTGTGTGCATTGCGGGTTTTGCACGGCGACCTGTCCGACCTATCAGGTGTTGGGGGATGAGGCGGACAGTCCGCGGGGCCGGATTTATCTGATCAAGCAGATGCTGGAAACCGGGCGGCCTGCGGATGCGAAGACGGTGAAGCATATCGACCGGTGCCTGTCGTGCCTTGCCTGCACCACGACCTGCCCCTCGGGGGTGGATTACATGCATCTGGTCGATCAGGCCCGCGCCTATATCGAGCAGACCTACAAGCGCCCCCTGGCCGAGCGGGTGTTGCGCGGGATGCTGGCGTGGGTCCTCCCCTATCCGCGCCGGTTCAGGTTGGCGCTGTTTGGCGCGCGTTTGGCGCGGCCGATTGCGGGGCTGCTGCCGGACCGCCGGCTCAGGGCGATGGTGGCGATGGCGCCGGACCGGTTGCCGCCGGTCAGCCGGAATGACGACCCGCAGACCTTTCCCGCTGTGGGCCCCCGCCGGATGCGGGTGGCGCTGATGACGGGTTGCGCGCAAAAAGCGTTGGATACGGATATCAACGACGCCACGATCCGGCTGCTGACGCGGTTGGGGTGTGAGGTGGTGATTCCGCGCAACATGGGGTGTTGCGGGGCGCTGGTGCATCACATGGGCCGCGAGGCGGAGGCCAAGCGCTTCGCCACGGCAAATGTGCGGGCCTTTGGCGCGGTCGAGGGGTTGGAGGGGATCATCATCAACACCTCGGGCTGCGGGACCACGGTCAAGGACTATGGCCATCTGCTGGGCGAGGCGGGTGCCGGGGTGGCCGGTTTGGCGATGGATGTGACCGAAGTGCTGGTCAAGCTGGGTCTGCCGCAGGGGGTGGCCAAGGGGCTGCGCGTCGCCTATCACGCGGCCTGTTCGTTGCAGCATGGGCAAAAGATCGTCGCGGCCCCCAAGGACCTGTTGCGCCGTGTGGGGTTTGAGGTGGTGGAGCCGCGTGACAGCCATTTGTGCTGCGGATCGGCGGGCACCTATAACCTGATGCAGCCCGAGATTTCGGGGCAGTTGCGGGATCGCAAGGTGGCGACCTTGATGGAGCGCAAACCGCAGGTGATTGCAGCGGGCAATCTGGGCTGCATGATGCAGATCGGGCAGGCGGCGGTGGTGCCGGTGGTGCATACGGTGGAACTGCTCGATTGGGCCACGGGCGGGCCGGTGCCGCGCGCTTTGCGCCCAAGCATGGCCGCAAATCCGCCCATGTGATGGCGCATCGCTTGCTGCAATCGAAGGAGATGTGATGCTGTTGCGCCTTGCCCTTGCCCTGATGTGTCTGATTGCGGGGCCTGCTGTCGCAGAAACCTCGCCTCTGGTCGCGCTGCAGACATTGGATGACAGCCGGGGCTGGCAGGCGGTGGGCAAGCTGGTTCTGGGTGATCAGGGCTTTTGCACGGGCGTTCTGGTGGCCCCGCAACTGGTTTTGACCGCGGCGCATTGCCTGTTTGACCGCGAGACGGGCGCGCGCATCGACCCCACGCAGATCAAGTTTCTGGCAGGCTGGCGCAATGGCCGGGCCGAGGCGTACCGCGGTGTACATCAGGCGGTGGCGCATCCCGATTATGTCTATGGCGGGGCGGATGAGTTGGAGCGGGTTGCGGTGGATGTGGCGGTGATCGAGTTGGATCAGCCGGTGCTGTCAACCTCGGTCAAGCCCCTTGGCATAGCTTCCATGCCGGCCAAGGGCGATACGGTGGGGGTGCTGTCTTATGCCCAAGGCCGTGCAGATACGCCGTCGCTGCAGCAGGCCTGCAATGTGATGGAGCGGCAGGCAGGTGTGTTGGTGCTGAGTTGCGATGTGGATTTCGGGTCATCGGGCGCGCCGGTCTTTGTGGTTCGGGATGGGGTGCCCTTGGTGGTGTCGGTGATTTCGGCCAAGGCCGAGGTGGATGGCCAGCAGGTGGCGCTGGGTTCTGCGCTGGAGATACCGTTGGTGCGCCTGATGGCCGAGTTGGAAGCAGGGTCCGGGCGGCGTGCTGCTGCCAGCAATGTGCGGGTCTTGTCGGGCGGCAATGCGGCCGGGGCCAAGTTCATCAAGCCGTGACCTCTTGTAGGATGGGCAATATGCCCATCGTACCGGGGGCGGGCATCTATTCGGGGTATTGCTGCCTGCAGGCGGCCACTGCTGCGGTGGCGGTTGTGGCCTGTTCGGCCCGTTTGGCCTTGAGGCTGGCCAGTTTGGCGGCTTCGGCGTTCAGGTCAATCGCCACGGGGCTGCTCATGGCACGTTCTTCGGTCACAAGGCATTGCTGCCGGGCGGGATCGGGGTCTGCGACGGTGGGTTCGGGCGTGCAGTCGATGAAAGTCGGTTGGCGCACGACCACCGTTTCATAAGCATAGCCGCGCGCCAGATTGCCCTCGGCCTCGGCGATCAGCCGGTCCACCACGCGCAAATCGCGGGTCACGCTGCCGATGCAGCGGTCTTGCGGCGTACTGCAACCGGCGAGTGCCACCATCAAACCCGCAACCAAGATACGCTTCATTCACCATCCCCTTGCATTTGCGCCCATCATACCGCGATTGGGGCGGATTTCAATTGATGCAGGTTACGCCGTGCGCGCCCACGTTGGCAGCGCCGGGCAGGGGTGCTAGGGTCGCCCCCAAATCAGCCGCAAGGAAGCCACACGTGACCGACGACACCGCCTCCCGCAAGACCCGCGCCGCCCAATGGTTCCGCTCCCTGCGTGACGAGATTGTCACCGCGTTCGAGGGGCTGGAGCAAGAGGCGGGCAGCTCCGTCCGCTTTGCCGTGACGCCCACCTCCCGGGCGGATGGGGGTGGGGGCCTGATGTCCGTGATGCGTGGCGGGGCGGTGTTTGAAAAGGTTGGCGTCAACGTGTCTGAAGTACACGGCACCCTGGGCGACAAGGCCCGCGCCGCGATGACCGCGCGCGGTGTGCCGGGGATGGAGGCGGATGGCAGTTTCTGGGCATCGGGCATTTCGCTGGTGGCGCATATGGTCAACCCGCACTGCCCGGCCGTCCACATGAACACCCGGATGTTCTGGACCCCGTCCGCCGCCTGGTTCGGCGGGGGGGCCGACCTGAACCCCTGCATCGAATATGCTGAGGACACCGCCCATTTCCACGCCCAGATGCAGGCCGCCTGCGACGCGCACAACCCCGACTATTACGCCCGGTTCAAGGCCTGGGCCGACACCTATTTCTTTGTGCCCCACCGGGGCCGGGCGCGCGGGGTGGGCGGCATCTTTTATGACGATCTGGCCACGGGCGATCCTGAGGCCGATTTTGCCTTTACCCAGTCGGTTGGCCGGGCTTTCCTGCCTGCCTTTGTGCCCTTGACGCGCAAACGCCTGCCCATGGCCTGGACCGAAGCTGACCGTGACACCCAGTTGATCCACCGTGGTCTTTATGCCGAATACAACCTGGTCTACGACCGTGGCACCAAGTTCGGTCTGGAAAGCGGCCATGACCCGGCGGCGGTGCTGATGTCGTTGCCCCCGGTCGCCAAGTGGACCTGAGGGGTTTTGCCCGCAGCGAACTGCCCGGTTTTCTGGTGGCGGTGCAGTTTCTGACCCGCCTGCCCCTGCCGTTCGAAGTGGACTATACCCCCGAAGCCGCCCGAGCCAGCCCGCGCTGGTATCCGGGGGCGGGGGTGGTGATCGGGGTGATCGTGGGTCTGGTCTATTGGGCGGCGGCGTTGTTGTTCCCGCCGCTGATCGCCGTTCTGGTGTCGGTTGCCGCCGGGTTGGTGGTGACGGGGGGCCTGCACGAGGATGGCTTTGCCGATGCCTGTGACGGTCTGGGCGGTGTGCGCTCGCGAGAGCGTGTGCTGGAGATCATGCGCGACAGCCGGATTGGCACCTACGGTGTGTTGGGCCTGGGTCTGATGGTTGGAACCAAGGTCGCAGCGCTGGCCGCTGTGCCGGGTGCCGCCGTGCCGTTTGTGCTGATCGCAGGCCATGCTGCCAGTCGGGCGTCGATGCTGTGGGTGATGGCCTCGTCCGACTATGTGCGCGGGTCCGGGGCGGCTTCGGCTGTTGCGGGTGGTATTGACCAACGGGCCGTGCAGATCGGCCTTGGCACCACCCTGCTGGCCTTGTTGCCGCTTTTGTTCGTGGTGCCGTTTGTGGCGGTTCTGATGGGCCTGGCGGGGTTGGTTGCAGGGCATTACCTGATGCGCAACCGCTTTGAGCGGCGGTTGGGGGGGTATACCGGCGACTGTCTGGGGGCAGTGCAGCAATGCAGTGAGGTTGGGTTCTTGCTGGGTGTGCTGGCGTTGGTAAACTGAAAAGCTGGATTGGTTGCAATGGCCGAGGCACTAGCCGAGGCCACACGCGTTGATTTCAGCCTTCCGGACGGGGCCCCTAAGGCCCCGGCCAGCGCCCTCCCTCCCCTTGGAGGGCGCTTCTCGCCCTCCAGGTCGGGCGCTGTCCTATGTTGGATGGGCTGAACCAGTTCAACTGATCCATGGTCGCAGCGGGCGGGGAAACGCGGGGCGTTTCCTTTTCCGCCCGGGCGCTGACGGGTTTGCAGCTCGGAAGTACGGCTCAGCCGCTTGCCCGCACCGTTTCGATCATCAACGTCACATTGTCAGGGCTGGCGTCCGGGGTAATCCCATGGCCCAGGTTGAAGATGTGCGGCCCCTTCGAGAACGCCTGCACCACCCGTTGCGTCTCGTCCACCAAAGCCTGCCCGCCTGTCACCATGTGGCCCGGTGCCAGGTTGCCCTGCACACAGCCATCAACTTGAACATGCTCAGCCGCCCATTCCGGCGTCACCGAATTGTCCAGCGCCACACAGTCCGCCCCGGTCGCCTTGGCAAAGCCGACATAGCCATCGCCCGCCTCACGCGGGAAGGCGATGATCGGCAGGCCGGGGTGACGGGCCTTCAGCGCCGCGATGATCCGCGCTGCGGGCTTCACGGCGAAATCGGTGAAATCCTGACCCTTCAGCGACCCGGCCCACGAATCAAACAGCTTCACCACCTCGGCCCCCGCCTGAACCTGCATCGACAGATATTCCACCGTCGCATCTGTGATCCTGTCGATCAGCGCCACAAACGTCGCCCGGTCCGCCGCCTTCAGCGCATGGGCCGCCGCCTGATCGGGGCTGCCGCGCCCGCCGATCATATAGGTGGCCACCGTCCAGGGTGCCCCGGCAAAGCCGATCAGCGTGGTTTCCGCAGGCAGTTCGCGGGCCAGAATGCGCACCGTCTCATACACCGGTGCCAGATGGTCGTGGATCGCGTCCGCAGGCTTCAGCGCATCAACCCCCGCCATCGTGGTGATGGTGGACAGACGCGGCCCCTCGCCCGTTTCGAACCACAGATCAGCGCCCAGCGCCTGTGGCAACAGCAGGATATCGGCAAACAGGATCGCCGCGTCAAAGCCAAAGCGGCGGATCGGCTGCAAGGTCACCTCGGCCGCCAGATCGGGGTTGTAGCACAGCTTCAGGAAATCGCCCGCCTCAGCCCGCGTCGCCCGGTATTCCGGCAAATAGCGCCCGGCCTGCCGCATCATCCAGATCGGCGGGGTGGGCAGGGTTTCGCCGGCAAGGGCGCGCAGGATCAGTTTTGTCATGATGTGCTCCGTTTGCAGCCTTGCTTGCCCGGTTGTGTCAACTTGTCAAGCGCAGGGTGTTGTCAGCCTGCACTGACATCGGTAATCAGGTGTCATGACACATCATCTTCCCACCCCCGCAGACCCGCTGAAAATCGGCACCCGAGGCTCGCCCTTGGCCATGGCACAGGCGCATGAGACGCGCGCCCGCCTGATGGCCGCCTTTGCCCTGCCTGTTGAGGCGTTCGAGATTGTCGTGATCAAGGTCACCGGCGACCTGATCCAGGACCGCGCGCTGAAGGATATCGGCGGCAAGGGCCTGTTCACCCGCGAGATTGAAGACGCGCTGCTGGACGGCTCCATCGACATCGCCGTTCATTCGATGAAGGACATGCCGGTCGCCCAGCCTGAGGGGTTGGTGATTGACTGCTATCTGCCGCGTGAAGACGTGCGCGATGCCTTTGTCGCGCTGGGTGTGCCGGGTCTGTCGGCGCTGCCAAAGGGTGCTGTCGTCGGCTCCTCCAGCCTGCGCCGCCGGGCGCAACTGATGGTGCGCCGCCCTGATCTGCAATTGGTCGAGTTTCGCGGCAATGTGCAAACCCGGATGCGCAAGCTGCAAGAAGGTGTCGCAGCGGCGACCTTTCTGGCGATGGCAGGCCTGAACCGGCTGGACATGACCGTGGGCCAGATCGCGATCGAGGCCGAGGAGATGCTGCCCGCCGTGGCCCAGGGCTGCATCGGCGTCGAACGCCGGGTGGCGGATGAGCGGACGGGCGAGATGCTGGCCGCGATCCACCACTATGACACCGGCCTGCGGTTGGTGGCCGAACGCGCGTTTTTGGACCGGCTGGATGGGTCTTGCCAGACCCCGATTGCGGGGCTTGCCGTGCTGGACGGCGATCTGTGGTTGCGCGGCGAAATCCTGCGCCCGGATGGCAGCCGGGCGATTGCGTCAGACCTGCGCGGTCCGGCGACGGATGGAGCGGCCATCGGGCGGGCCTTGGCGGATGAGTTGCTGGGCAGGGCGGGGCCGGGGTTTTTTGACTGAGGGTGTCAGGCAGAGCCAAAACTTTTCGAAAAGTTTTGCAAATTTCTTCGAAGAAATTTGGTGCTTGACGCTGGCGGCGGTCTTATCCCGGTTTGCGGTCTGCCCAGACCAGCGTCAGAGCCCCCAGAACCGTCACCCCAGCCGCCAGAACCGCCGCCAGCATGTAGCCTGACAGGGCCGTGCCAAGGGCAAAGCTTGCGGCAGCCAGAATGTCGCTGGCGACTTTCATCAGTGCCATCAGGGCGGCGCCGGTGCCGGGGCGGTGGCCGAGGGCGTCTTGCAGATAGGCGATGGGCAGGGTCAGGGTGATGGCCCCGCCAACCGCGCCGGGGATCAGGTACAGCCACAGGAGCGGGGTGCCTGCCAGCAGGGGGATGCCGACGAGTTGGCCGGTGTAGATGATGGTGCCGGCCAGAATCAGATGGGTGCGTTTGAAGTGCGGCAGGACCCAGGGCAGGGCGAGCATGAAGGGCACCTCCAGCCCCGCGACCAGCCCGGCATAGAGGGCGGCGGTGGCGGTGCCACCCTCGCCCGAGCCGCTGAGGACCAGCCCCATGATCGCCCAATAGGCCGTGCCGCCTGCGGATACTGCCCCAAGTGCCAGAATGCGCAGGCCAAGTGTGGGGGACATCAGTTCTGACAGGGCTTGGGCCAAGCTGAGGCCCGAGGGTTTGTCTTGCCAGCCTGCTGCCTCGGCGGTCGGCCAGTAAAGCGCGGTCAGCAGGACCATCAGCAGGGCAATTGCGGTCGTAACGGGATAGATCGTCCAGACCTGCACGCCGTTCCGGAAGGCCAGCGCCCAGAGGGGCAAGACCAGCACGAAGGGCAGGGCGAAGAGGGCGCGGATGGTGGTCATGATGCCGTCGCGGGTGGTGGCGTCATGGCGGCTGGCGGCAAGGCGGCCTTGGGCGAACAACTGGCCGAACACGGCGCTGAGCGGCAGGATCAGCGCATGGGCCAGCACAAAGGTGATGGCGCTGGGCAGCACGGTCATCAATCCGCAGCCCGCCACCAACAGCCAGCAGGACCAAAGGGTGATGCCGCGCCGGTTGGCGGTCTGGTCGGCCCGGATCCCGGCGGCAATCGCGGCGGTGACAGAAACCACGGTCGACACGATCATCACCGCCGCATAGCCGGTATCGCCCAAGCCGAACTCTCGCACCGCAAGGATCGAGACATAGGGGCCCAAGGAGCAGATGAAGGCGCCGAGCAAGATCATCAAGACCGCCGTCAACCGCAGGTCGCGGTCGCCCGCGATCAGGCGGATGGGGGTCATGCGGCAACCTTGGCGGCGAACCAGTCATTGCGGTCGGCCAGATACAGGCCCAAACCCCCGGCCAGACCCAGCGCGGCCCCGATCAAGGCGACGCCTTCAAACCCGGCCAGGGCAAAGCCCGCGGCAAAGATCACGGCGGTCAGGATATCCACGGTCAGCTTTTGCAAGGCGAGCAGGGCGCTTGCGCTGCCGGGGCGGCCGGGGGTCAGGTCTTGAAAATAGGCGATGGGCAGCATCACGATCACCGACCCGCTGGCGCCCGAGATCAGCGGCAGCACCCAGAACAGCACCGTGTCGGTGAACACCGGCATCAGGGCCAGGTGAAGCGCGTAAAGCACTGCCGCGGCCGCCAGCACGGTGCCGCGCCGCAGATGTTCGGTCAGGCGGGGGATGATCAGCATGAAGGGAATCTCCCAGCCCGCCACCATCCCGATGTAAAGGGCGACATCACCCGAGGAGCGGACCGAGGAGGCATCAAAGACCAGCGAGATCAGCACGAAAAACAGGCTGCCCGGCACGGCCAGCGTGCCGATCAGCAACAGGCGCGACAGGATATGCGGGCGGGCGATGTCGCGCAGCGCGGCGCGCAGGCCGACGCCGGATTTGGGGTCTTGCCACGTGGTCTGACCGTCCCTTGGCCAGCCTGTCGCCACCAGCAGCACCATGATCAGGCTGGCAATGCCGCCGCTGTAATAGACCGCCATCTCATCCGCCCCGGCGGCAAAGGCAAAGGTCCAGAAGATCAGCGTCGCCAGAAAGCCCAGCGACAGCAGCGACCGGATCGTGCCGAACACCGCATCGCCAGCCCGGCCCGAAGTGGGTGAGGCCAGGCGGACAAGGGTGGAAAGCTGGCCAAAGATGCTCCACGCCATCGGCAGCAATATGCCTTGGGCCACGAAGAAGGTCACGCCATTGGGGCGCCACAGCACCAGCGCGATGCCGGCCGTGCTGGCCAGACAGGTCACAATCGCAATGCGGCGGCGGTGGCCGTGTTGGTCCGACAGCATCCCGAACAGGACCGAGGCCGTCACGGCGCTGACCGAGGCCAGGACCAAGAGAACGGCAAACACGGTTTCGGACATGCCGATGCGGTCGATGGCGATCAAGGATTGATAGGGATAGAGCGAGGCATTGTGCATGCCCAGAAAGAACATGCAGCCCGCGACCAGGCGCAGGGTCTTGTGCCGCAGGACGGTTTGGGTGGGGCTCAACGGACGGACTTTCGGGTGTACGAACACGGCTGGTGCCATCGCTAACGTCGGGCACGGCGGATGTCCAGATGGGCGCGGAGGGCAGGCGGGTGATCCAGCGGAGCGGCGTTCCGCCGCGTTGTTTTGAGCCTCCGGCGCGGCCGGGGCCGCTTGTCGGCGGTTGATTTTGGGACGACGTTGCGCCAAACTGGAACGGACACGGAACATTGGGAGGGGTGTCATGGTGCATCAGGGCAGCTGCCATTGCGGCAGGATCAGCTTTACGGTGGAGGGCGAGTTTACCAGCGGCATGGATTGCAACTGTTCGATGTGCCGCAGGCGGGGTGGACTGTTGGCCTTTGTGCCCCGCACGGCCCTGACCTTGCTGACGCCCGAGGCGGATATGGCGACCTACCGGTTCAACAAGCATGTCATCGACCATCATTTCTGCCCGGTCTGCGGGATTTCGCCCTTTGGCGAGGGCAAGGCGCCGGATGGGTCGGCGGTGGCGGCGGTGAACCTGCGCTGCTTGCCGGACATCGATCTGGAGGCGCTGGTGATCCAGAAGGTGGACGGCCGCAGTTTTTGACGCAGGTCAACACCGCGTCATCGGGGTTGATGTTTGCGGATGCAGAGGGCAGGTATTGTACATGCGCCTGACCCGTATCCTCATGCAGCTTGCGATGATCGTGATCCTGCTGCCTTGGGGCGCCTATCTGCGCGCGCCTTTGGCAGTGCCTGCGGGCCAGGCGGAGGTTGGTGCGGCGCTGGTGCAGACGGGCGCCAGGATGTCGGCGCCCAAGACCTGCCGCACGGCGGTCTTGCCGGGGTTTGGCTGTGTCCTGGACCCGGTGATCCCGGTGGACAGTGCGGCGGCGGCTGGTGCCGCGGCCGTGGCCCTGTGGTCGGGCCCTGTCACCTGGGACGACAGCGGGCGGGGCGATCCGCCCCCCAAAGCGCCGCCCAGACCTGTGTGAGCGGCCTTGCGGTGCGGAATGCGCCGCCACCCCTCTCACCCTGAACAGGACCAAACACATGATGAACCGACGCAGCTTTGCAGCCCTTGGGGCGGCAGCGGGCCTTGTGGCCTGCACCCTCCGCGCCCCCGAACCCGTGGCGCGTGCCGCAGTGGAGCCGGTGGTTTTCCCGCCACTGCCCAGCTTTTATGGCGCAATCCGTGACGAACCCTTTCCCATTGCGGCGATCCCGGAAGGATCGGTCGCGCCGGACTACTGGCGGCAAGAGGTGGTCAACCCCTGGCCCGGCCATGCCCGTGGGACGATCGTGGTCGATCCGGATGCGGCGCTTTTGCATTTCGTCATGACGCCCGCGACGGCGATGCGTTATGGCGCCAGTGTCGGGGCCGAGGGCTTTGCCTGGGCGGGAACGGCGCGATTGCAGTTCACCCGGGAATGGCCGCGCTGGAATGTGCCCGACACGATGATCGCCCGCAAACCGGAGCTGGAGCCGTATTCGGTGGCAAATGGCGGCATGGCGGGCGGGCTGGACAACCCCCTGGGGGCGCGGGCGCTGTATCTGTTTCAGGACGGGGTCGACACGCTGTACCGCATCCACGGCAATGCCGCGCCACAGGAATTGGGCCATGCCGTGTCGTCGGGGTGCATCCGGATGCTGGACCATGACGTGATCGACCTGCATGCGCGGTCGGTGCATGGCGCAGCGGTGATCGTTCTGCCGTCGATCAGGCCGGTCGCGTTGGCGCAGGTTTATTGAGGCGGTCGGTGATCCCGGTCAATCCGGGATCACCTTGCCAGGGTTCATCAGGCCCAGCGGGTCCAGCGCGGCCTTGACCGCCCGCATCACGTCCAGCGCGACCGGGTCCTTGCGGCGGGCCATCGTGTTCAGCTTGGACAGGCCGACGCCATGTTCGGCGCTGAACGAGCCGTGCAGGTCCTGCACCACATCCTCGACCGCCTCGACGACCGTATCATACAGGCCCTCACGCGTGGGAAAGACGGTGAAGTGCACATTGCCGTCGCCCAGGTGGCAGACCGACAGCGTCTCGCAACCGGGGTCAAGGCTGGGCAGGCGGGCGTGGATGCGGTCATAAAATTCCGGCACCATGTCCAGCGGCAGGGCGATGTCGGTGTCGATGGCGGGCTGGCGGGCCACGGTGATTTCGGCGGCGAGTTCGCGGCGTTTCCACATCGCCAGGCGCTGGGTGTCGTTCTGGGCGATCTCGGCGTCTAGCACCGCGCCCTCCTCGATCATCTCGGCCAGGGTTTGTTCCAAGAGGGCCACGACAGGCAGGGTGCCGTCCGGGCCGGGGGTGGCGTCGCGGGGGGCGGTGGCACCGATTTCGACGAGGATGTTGGTGTCGTAGCGGCGATCAAACGGCAGGCGGATGTCGGGGCGCTGTTCGGACAGGCGCTGCATATAGGTGCCGGGCATGTATTCAAACGCCTCGACCTGGCCACCCGACGCCGCTTGCAGGCGGTTCAGCAGGGTCAGCGCATCGGGCAGGGACCGGGCGGCCAGCGTGGCGGTGGCATAGGCGCGGGGGCGGGGGACCAGTTTCATCACGGCGGCGGTGATGATGCCCAGCGTCCCTTCGGCCCCGATGAACAACTGGCGCAGGTCATAGCCCGAGTTATTCTTGTGCAGCTCGGACATGAGGTTGAGGATGCGGCCATCGGGCAGCACCACCTCCAGCCCCAGACACAGGGCCCGAGTGCTGCCATAGCGCAGCACGTTGGACCCGCCCGCATTGGTGGACAGAACCCCGCCGATCATCGCCGACCCCCGCGCGCCAAACCACAGCGGGAAATACAGCCCCTCCGCCTCGGCCGCCTCGTGCAGGCGTTGCAGGACGACGCCCGCCTCGACAATCGCGGTGCGGGTGGCGGGGCGGACCTCGCGGATGCGGTTCAGCCGTTCGACGGACAGCATCAGGCCACCATGGGTCATCGCGCCGCCGACAAGGCCAGTGCGGCCTGACACAGGGACAATCGGCATCTTGTGGCGGGCGGCGAGTTTCATCACCTCGGCCACTTCAGCGGTATTGGCGGGGCGCACCACGGCCAGGGGGGCGCTGGTGTAATGCGTGGTCCAATCGCTGGTATAGCGGTCAAGGTCGGCCCCGGTCAGGACATGGGCGGCGCCCAGCAGCGTGGTCAGGTCATCCAGCAGGGTCATTTCAGGTCTTCCAAAAGGTCAATCACATGGGGCCCAAGATCGGCAATGACGGTGGCCACCCCCGCGGCATTGGGATGGATGCCGTCCGCCTGCATATAGGTGGCCAGGGCCATCGGCGCATCAGCCTCGGCCTTGAGCGTGCCGAAATAGTCAGGATAAAGCGGCACGTCGAATTTTGCGGCAAGGGCGGGATAGATCGCGTCGAACTGCTGTTTGAAATCGGGGCCATAGTTGTTCAGCGCCTTTAGCCCCACCAGCAGGACGGGCAGTTGGCGGTCACGCGCCACCGTCAATATCTTGTTCAGATTGGCGGCACTGTTCGCGGGATCAATGCCGCGCAACAGGTCGTTGCCGCCCAGATTGACGATCAGCGCATCGGTATCCGGCCCCAGCGACCAGTCCACCCGGCTGACACCGCCCGCCGTGGTATCGCCCGACACACCCGCATTTTCGACCACCACATCCTGCCCCTGCGCCTGCAACCACACCTGCAATTGCGGCACAAAGCCGTCTTCGACGGGCAGACCGTAACCTTGGGTCAGACTGTCACCCAGCGCCACAATCGTAAGCTTTTCCGCGAAAACCGGGGTGCAAAACGCTGCAACCGCAGCAATTGCCGCGATTGTGACGTTGCGAAGTGGGCGGAACACTCCATATGAAGGCGGAACAGGCACAGGGGCGGACATGACAAGGGCGGACATGGGCGATACCATTCTGGCGTTAAAGGATGCGCGGCTGACATTGGCGGGCAATGCGGGCCCTGTCGAGATCCTAAAAGGCATCTCGCTGGAAGTTGAGCGGGGCGAGACGCTGGGGTTGGTCGGGCCGTCCGGGTCGGGCAAGTCGTCGCTGTTGATGCTGATGGGCGGGCTCGAGCGGGCAACCGGTGGCACGGTCACGGCGCTGGGCCATGACCTGACCGCGATGGACGAGGACGGTCTGGCGCGGTTTCGCCGGGGCAACATGGGCGTGGTGTTCCAAAGCTTTCACCTGATCCCCACGATGACCGCGCTGGAAAACGTTGCCGTGCCCTTGGAACTGGCCGGGGTGCGCGATGCCTATGAGCGCGCGCAGGCCGAGTTGAAGGCCGTGGGTCTGGCCTTCCGCGCCGACCATTACCCCAGCCAGCTGTCGGGCGGTGAGCAGCAGCGCGTGGCCCTCGCCCGCGCCGCCGCCCCGCGCCCGGCCATTCTGCTGGCCGATGAACCCACGGGCAATCTGGACGGCGTGAACGGCCAGGCCATCATGGACCTGCTGTTCGCCCTGCGCGACCGCCACGGCGCCACGCTGATCATGGTCACCCACGCCCCGGAACTCGCCCAACGCTGCGACCGGATCGTGCGGCTGGCAGACGGGCGCATCGCATGACCCAACTGGCATTGGCGGCAAAACTCGCCCGGCGCGAATTGCGCGGGGGTCTGGCGGGGTTCCGGATTTTCCTGATCTGTCTGGCCCTGGGTGTGGCCGCGATTGCCGGGGTCGGCATGGTGCGCTCGGCCATCGAGGCGGGCCTGCAATCCCAGGGCGCGATCATTCTGGGGGGTGAGGCCGAGATGTCCTTCACCTACCGCTTTGCCACCGAGGAGGAGAAGGCCTGGATCGCCACCAAGGCGACCCGCGTCTCGGAAATCGTCGATTTCCGGTCGATGGCCGTCGCGGGTGAAGATCGCTCGCTGGTGCAGGTCAAGGCCGTCGATGACCTTTATCCCCTGCTCGGCACCCCCGTGTTGGAGGCGGGAACCTTGCCCGAAGCATTGACCCCAGAGAATGGCGTCCCCGGTGGCGTGATGGAAAAGGTGCTGGTGGACCGTCTGGGCCTGACCGTGGGCGACCGTTTCACCCTTGGCACCCAAGAGTTCCGCCTCGGCGGCGTTCTGCTGCGCGAAACCGACAGTGCGGCGGGCGGGTTTTCCCTTGGCCCCCGCGTCATCGTCAAGACCACCGATCTGGCGGGGTCCGGCCTGATCGAACCCGGCACAATGTATGAAACCCGCTACCGCATGGACCTGCCCGAGGGCGCGGATCTGGCGGCGTTGGAGGCCGAGGCCGAGGCGCGCTATCAGGACGCGGGCGTCCAGTGGCGCGACATGCGCCAGGCCGCCCCCGGTGTGGCGCGCTTTGTCGACCGGATCGGGTCGTTCCTGATTCTGGTCGGTCTGGCCGGTCTGGCCGTGGGCGGTGTCGGCGTGGCCTCCGCCGTGCGGGCCTATCTGGACGGCAAGACCGCCACGATTGCCACGTTCAAGGTATTGGGGGCTGAAGGCGGCCTGATTTTCCGCATCTATCTGTTGCAGATCGCCGCGCTGACGGCCGTCGGCGTGGTGGCGGGCCTGATCCTTGGCGCGGGCGTGCCCCTGCTGGCAGCCCCGCTGATCTCGGCCAGCCTGCCCTTTCCGGCAGAATTCGCCCTGTATCCCATGCCGCTGATCGAGGCGTCATTCTACGGCACCGTCACCGCCTTCCTGTTCTCGCTCTGGCCCTTGGCGCAGGCGCAACGGCAACGCGCGGCGGCGCTGTATCGGGGAACTGCGGGCCGGGTCTGGCCGCATTGGACGCATATGCTGGCCTTGGTCGCCCTCGCGGGGCTGCTGGTTGGCGGGGCCGTCTGGTTCTCGGGCACGGCGATGCTGGCCTTGGGCACCACGGGCGGGGTCGCGGGGGCGCTCTTGATCCTGGGACTGGCCGCGCTTGGCCTGCAATGGCTGGCCCGCCGCGTCGCACGGGCGCGATGGTTGCGAGGGCGGGTGGCGTGGCGTCTGGCCTTGGCCGCCATCGGTGGCCCAAGGGCCGAGGCGATGCCGGTGATCCTGTCGCTGGG
>CAMBWO010000082.1 GCA_945871285.1 Pseudorhodobacter antarcticus
CTCGGCCTCGGCCTGCGCTGAACGGATGGTCCAGCACAAAATCGCGGCCCCTTGGGCGCGCAGGGCGGTCACGCGGGCGCGGGACAGGTCAGACGCCTCGTGGCTGATGAAGCTTGATTCGGTGCGGTCATAATCGGGGATGTCGCGCAGCGTGTCGCAGGTGGCCTGTGGCACGGGGTGCCAGTCGATCGGGTCATAGGACGAGGTCGTCAGCCCGCGGGGCAGGGTGGGGGCCAGGGTGGCCATCAGCGCCACCGAATGGGGGTTGAAGGACATCAGCGCGACGGGGCCGGGATAGGCGGCCAGGACTTGCGCCACCGCCGCCTCCAGCCGGCCATCGGTTTGGCCCAGGGTCAGCGATTGATCCTTGATCTCGATCAGCAGGGGAACACGGCCTGCGATCAGCGCCAGGATTTCAGCCAGCGTCGGGATCGTGTCGGTGCTGCCCTTCAGGGGCAGGTCTTGCAATTCTGCCGCCGTATGGGCGTTCAGGTCGCCGGCCTTGTCCGTCAACCGGTCCAGCGTTTCGTCGTGAAACACCATCGGCACGCCATCGGACGACAGTTGCAGGTCAATCTCGATGCCATATCCCGCCGCAACCGCCGCCGAAACGGCCGAGGCCGAGTTTTCGATGATGCCCCGTGCCCGGTCGTGATAGCCGCGGTGCGTGATGGGGCGGGCCAGGAATTCGGGCGGCAGGGGGATGCGCATCAGGCGATCTCGAACACGGCTTCGATTTCGACGGCCACGCCCAGCGGCAGCGAGGCGGCAGAAACGGCAGACCGGGCATGGCGGCCCGCATCACCCAGCACGGCCACCAGAAAATCGGACGCGCCGTTGATGACCCGCGGTTGGTCGGTGAAATCGGCGGTCGAGTTCACAAAGCCCACCAGTTTCACCATCCGCACGAACCGCGACCAGTCACCGCCACAGGCCGCCTTGACCTGCGCCAGAATCGCCACCGCGCAGGCCTGCGCCGCAGCGGCCCCGGCGGTGACGTCCAGGTCATGACCCAGCTTGCCGGTCAGCAGGGTGGCCCCGTTCCGGCTGATCTGGCCGGAAATAAAGACCTGATTGCCGGTCTGGACAAAGGGCACATAGTTGGCCGCAGGGGCCGGGGCATCGGGCAGGGTGATGCCCAGTTCGGCAAGGCGGGTGTCGATGGTCATGGGGTCAACTTTCGCGGAAGGCCTGGTTGAAGTAATCGGTAAAGGGTTTCAGCAGATAGGCGATGGGCGAGTGTTCGCCGGTCTTGATGAACACCTGCACCGGCATGCCGGGGATCAGGGTCTGGCCCCCCAGCCGGTCAATCTCGCCCGCGTCCAGCATCACCTCGGCGCGGTAGAACGAGGCTTTGGTCGCCTGATCCGACATCGCATCCGCCGAGATGGTGACGAGTTTGCCGTTCAACTGGGGCGTGGTGCGGGCCGAAAAGGCGGCAAAGATCACATGGACGGCTTGGCCGATATGCACCTCGTCCACATGGGTGGGGTCGACCTGCGCCACGATGATCAAGGGGCGGTCCTGCGGGATGATGTAAAGCACGGGTTCCGCCGGGCGGATCACCGATTGCGGCGTGGTGACCTGCAACCCCAGCACGACACCCGACACCGGGGCGCGGATGTCCAGCCGGGCGACACGTTCGGCCAGCGCACGGCGGCGACCGGCCAGTTCCAGCGTCTTGTCGCCCATGTCGCGCAGCTGGGTGTTGGCATCTTCGCGCCGGGCCGATTCCAGTTGCAGGATTTGCAGCTGAATCTCGGTGGCCCGCCCCTCGGCCTGGGCGCGGTTGCCGTCCAACTCGCCCAGATTGCCTTCCAGCCGCGACACCTCGCGTTTCAGGTCCACCAGACGGACAGATTGGGTCAACCCCTTGTCCAGCAGGCTTTGCTGGTCGGCGATTTCGGGCAGGACCAGGTCGATCTGGTTCTGGATGGCGACGGTCTGCGAGGTGATGCCCTCGACCTGCGCGGTGATCTGGTCCATCCGCTTGCTCAGCTGGCTGATCTGGGCCGTCTGAGTTTCCTGACGGGCGATGAACAGGCGGCGCTGACCCTCCAGCATGTCGGCGACATCGGTGCGGTCGCGGGCCAGATCCAGCAGTTCCTGGGTAAAGACGGGTTCGGGCTTGTCATCCCGCTCGGCCTCCAGCCGGGCGCGGCGGGCCATGCCGTCAAACAGCTGGCCCTCGACGATGGCAAGTTCGGATTTGATCTGGGTGCCGTCCAGCTGGATCAGCAGATCGCCGGCCTGCACGGTTTGTGCCTCGGTCACGTTGATGGTGGCGACGACGCCGCCATCGGGATGCTGCACGACCTGGCGGTTCTGTTCGACCTGAATGACACCGGGGGCGACGATGGCCCCGTCGATATTGGTCAGCATCGCCCAGCCGCCAAAGCCGCCCACCAGACACAGCACGGTCAGCACGCCTGTCCAAACCGGACGCTTGGCCGACCAGACGGCGTGCTGCTCGGCCTCCTCGGCGGCGCGGTCAACCGGTCTGGGCTGGCCGACGGCGGTGGGGCGGTGGGATGTCATGTCCGTCGCGGCGCGGGCGGACAGGGCGGTCGATTGCGTCGCGTCGGGGTTCTGGGCGTCGCTCATGTCACACCTCCGGGGCCAGCACTTTTCGAGATTTCGGAATGGTTCTTGACCATATCGCGCAGGACCTGATCGCGCGGGCCAAAGGCGCGGCGGATGCCATCCTCCAGCACCAGCAGCAATTCGCATTCCTGAATGGCCGCCGGCCGGTGCGCCATGATCAAGATGGCGCGTCCCGCCGCCTTCATCTGGGCAATCGCCTGATTGAGCGCGACCGACCCCTCGTTGTCCAGGTTCGAGTTGGGCTCGTCCAGCACCAGCAGCACCGGGTCGCCATACAGCGCCCGCGCCAGACCGATGCGCTGGATCTGGCCACCTGAAAGACGCCCGCCCAGGGCCTGAACCCGGGTGTCATAACCTTCGGGCAGCTTGGTGATCATTTCATGCGCGGCGGCCTTTTTGGCGGCCTCGACCACGGCATTGCCATCGGGGTTTTTCTGCAAGCGGGCGATGTTTTCGGCAATCGTGCCTTCAAACAGGGTAATCCGCTGCGGCAGATAGCCGATATAGCTGCCCAGCTGGTCGGGGTCGTATTGCTCCAGCGCGGCGCCATCCAGCCGCACCTTGCCACCCGTCGGCTTCCACGACCCGATCAGGGCACGGGCCAGCGACGACTTGCCCGCCCCGGACGGGCCAATGACGCCCAGCGCCTGCCCCGGCTCCAGCCGGAACGACACCATCCGCAGCACGGCCTGCGCCTCGCCCGGCGGCACCACGGTCAGGTTTTGCGCCTCGAGGATCGCACGGGGGCGCGGCAGTTCAGTGTGGGGTGGTTCGGGTTGCACGCGGGTCAGCAGTTCGGCCAGACGGGCGCGGCCTTCCTGCGCCCGTGTCACCAGCGCCCATTGGCCAATCGCCACCTCGATCGGCTGCAACGCACGGCCCAGCAGGATTGACCCGGTGATCATGGCCCCCGCGCCCATTTCATTTTGCAGCACCAGATAGGCGCCAAGACCCAGCATGGCCGATTGCAAAAACTGCCGGAAGGTCTTGGAGATGGTGCCAAACACCCCGCCCAGATCCGACGCGCCGATGCTTTGCACCAGCGCCATCTTGCGCGCCACCTGCCAGCGGTCAAAGGCGGCGTTGGTCATGCCCAACGCTTGCACCGCCTCGGCCTCTTGCTTGATGGCGTCCGACATCATCTCGCCGCGCAGGGTGGCGGCATTCGAGCGGCGCAGGGGTTCGCGGGTCATCCACTGGTTCAGCAGGGTGATCACCACCAAAAAGACCCCGCCAAACACGGCCAGCCACCCCATGAAGGGGTGAAACACAAAGATCGCGGCCACGAACATCGGCGAAAACGGGATGTCGAATACGGCAATCAGCACGGGGCTGGCCCAAAGCCGCTGTACCGCCTCCAGATCGCGCTGTGCGGCCAAGGCCAGCGGATCGCCCGGCACCTGCTGCATCCGGCGCAGGGCGGCGGAAAACACCCGGCGGTCCAGCCGTTCCTGCATCCGCGCCCCAACCCGCGCCATGATGCGGCCCCGGGTATAATCCAGCACCCCCATCACCAAAAACAGGAACGCCATCAACCCGGTCAGCGCCCACAGCGTCGGTTCCGACCGACTGCCCAGAACCCGGTCATAGACCTGCAACATGTACAAGGGTCCCGTCAGCATCAACGCATTGACAAAAACCGAAAAAACAAAGGCCCCGACCAACAGCCCACGCATGTCGCGGCGCGAGGCGTCCAGCTCGTCCCGCCCGCGCTTGAATTCGATCTGGCTCATTCAGAGCTCCTCTTTGCCGACAAAGATCGGCGAGTTTCTTCTTGCCACAGCGTGGAAATTTCGCATGCCCGTTGTCTTGCCACCCTTGGCAGCATATGGCTTGTCGCAGAAAAGTTAAAGCCGTCCTGATTGCAAAGGGATTCCGAAAGATTCGTATGGCAAACCCTTCGCAACAGCATCGCCCGGCTGGATTGACATTGGCCGCCGTCGTCTTTCTGGCCGGACTATCGGCCTGCGGACCTGCTCCGTCGCAAAGCGGCATCAGCGACCCGAACGAGGCGCAAAACCGCGCCGTCCACAAATTCAACATCGCGCTGGACAAGAATGTTCTGCGCCCGGTCGCGACCACGGCGACCAATGCCCTGCCCCCCGAGGTGGACGAGGCCGTCGTGAACTTTGCCGAGAATCTGGAACTGCCCGGCACGGTGGTGAACAACATCTTGCAACTGCGGCTGGGCAAGGCGGTGGAAAACACCCTGCGCTTTGCGATCAACACCACCATCGGCATCGGCGGCGTGTTCGACCCGGCAACCGCGGCGGGGGTGGCTGGCGACCCCACCGATTTTGGCGAAACCCTGCATATCTGGGGCGTGACCGAGGGCAACTATTTCGAACTTCCGCTGTTTGGCCCCTCGACCGACCGCGATGCGCTGGGCAAGGTGGTTGATATCGCGCTGGACCCGCTGCAACTGATCCTGCCGGAAAAGACCAGCCTGCCGCTGGTCGCCAAGGTTGCATCAAGAATATCTGATCGGGGCCGCTATTCCGAAACCGTCGATTCGGTCCTATATGACAGTGCGGACAGCTATGCGCAGGCCCGGTTGCTGTATCTGCAAAATCGGCGCTTTGACCTGGGTCAGGCCCCATCGGATGAGAGTTTTGAGGATCCCTATGCGGAATGATGCGAAATCAGGCGAGGCGGGGACCGATTCCCTGCGCATGACACGCCGCGCCTTTGGTGCGGGTCTGGCGGCGGGCTCGGGCTTCATGGCCTTTGCCCTGCCGGTGCGGGCGCTGACCGTCGATCAGGCGCGCGCGCTGATCGACAAGGCGGTTTCGCAGGTCAACGCGATCATCAGTTCGGGCAAGTCCGAAACCCAGATGTTCGCCGACTTTGAACGGCTTTTCGTCAACTACGCCGACGTGCCGACGATTGCCCGTTCGGCCTTGGGTGTGGCGGCCAAATCGGCCTCGCCCGCGCAGATGGCGACCTTCACCAAGGCGTTTCAGGGCTATATCAGCCGCAAATACGGCCGCCGCTTCCGCGAATTCATCGGCGGCCGGATCGAGGTGGTCGATGCCAAGCCGATCAAAAGCTATTTCGAGGTGATCACCGTCGCCCATCTGCAAGGCGAGGCGCCGTTTGATCTGCGCTGGCATGTGTCCGACAAATCGGGTCGGCAGCTGTTTTTCAACATCATCATCGAGGGCATCAACATGCTGGCCTCCGAGCGGACCGAGATCGGCTCGATCCTCGACAAGAACGGCGGCGATATCGACAAGATGATCGCGGTTCTGCAAAAGTCCTGACGCACGGGCCCTGGCGTAGGGTGCGCATTCATTGCGCACCTTTTGCCTTTGTCAGTTGTTGCCTTCAACGATCCCCCGAAGAAGCGACGTGATCGGGTCCTCGGCCGGGACCGGTATCTGGTCCTGCGGCTGATCCGGGGCGTATTGGGTGGGCGGGGTGCGGGCCTCGGGCGCGATCATTGGCAGCTCGCGGGGCGGCATGCCGTCCTCGACCCGTACCATCACCTCATGCCAGATTTCGGCAGGCATGCCGCCCCCGGTGACGCCGGCCATGGTGGTGTTGTCGTCATAGCCCATCCAGACACCGGCCACATAATCGGCGGTAAAGCCGATGAACCAGGCATCTCGCGCCTCGGATGTGGTGCCGGTCTTGCCCGCCACCTGCCGGTCGTCCAGCCGCGCCCGCATCCCCGTGCCATCCTCGACCACGCGGGTCATCATCCAGGTCAGCTCCTGCGCCGCCGCCTGCGAGATCACCCGCTCGTTGATGCCGCCCGCCGGGCCGATGATCGGGTCATCCTGATCCTTCAGGCGCAGTTCCGTCAGGCCATAGGGCGTGACCGACGACCCGCCGTTCAGGATGCCGGCATAGGCGCCCGTCATCTCCAGCAGCGTTGCCTCGGACACGCCCAGGGCCAGGGCAGGGCCGACGGCTAGGTCCGAGCGGATGCCAAACCCCTCGGCCACCGCCCGCACCGCCTCGCGGCCGACCTTTTCGCTGACCTTGACGGCGGGGATGTTGCGGCTTTCGGTCATGGCCTGGGCCAGGGTGATGATCCCCTTGAATTCCTTGTCGTAATTCTCGGGCGACCAGGCGCCTGAGCCGGGAATGCGCATGGTCAGCGGGCTGTCATCGACATAATCCATCGCGCTGAACCCCATATCCAGCGCCGCCGCATAGACAAAGGGTTTGAAACTGGACCCGGTCTGCCGCAGCGCCTGGGTTGCGCGGTTGAACGACCCCGCCGTCACGATCTTTCGACCGCCCACCATGGCCCGCACGGCACCATCCGCACTCATCACCACGATGGCGGCCTGCACGTTGGACCCCTCTTTCAGCTTGGTCTCGAACACCACCATCAACGCATCCTCGGCCGCCTTCTGGATGCGCTGGTCCAGCGTCGTTTCCATGATGACATCCTCGGTCGTCTCGGACCCCAGATAGGACGGCGTGCTTTCCATCACCCAATCGGCAAAGTAACCCCCCGCATTGCGCGCCGCCGCCGCCGACAGTTGCGCCGGGTTGGCCAGCGCATCCGCCGCCTCCTCGGGGGTGATATAGCCCTGCTCCTCCATCAGCCCGACAATCACCGCCGCCCGGTCCTGGGCGCGTTTCAGGTTGTTGGTCGGCGCATAGCGCGACGGCGCCTTCAACAGCCCCGCCAGCATCGCCGATTCCGCCGGGTTCAGCAGGGCCGCCGACTTGCCGAAGTAACGCTGCGCCGCCGCCTCGAACCCCCGCGCCCCCGCCCCCAGATAGGCCCGGTTCAGATAGATGGTCAGGATGTCGTTCTTGGAATACTTGACCTCCATCGCCATGGCATAGGGGATTTCCTTGATCTTGCGCCAGATGCCGCCGCCCCGGCAGTCATCCTCATAGGCCGCTTCGTCCTTCCACTGCTTGGCGTCGAACTCCACCCCCAGACACAACAGCTTGGCCACCTGCTGCGTGATCGTCGACCCGCCGTTGCCCTCCAGCGGCCCACGCCCCGCCGCCAGGTTGATCCGCACCGCCGAGGCAACGCCGCGCGGGCTGATCCCGAAATGCTGATAAAACCGCTTGTCCTCGGTCGCGATCACGGCGTTGACCAGGTTCAGCGACACCGTCTCGGCGGTCTGCCCGCCAAAGGTTTCGCCGCGCCAGGCAAAGACCGCGCCATTGCGGTCCTGCAACGTCACCGACCCCCGCGCCCGGCCATCCAGCTGTTTTTCCAAGGGCGGCAGCTGGACATAAAAGAACAGCACCGCACAGCCCAGCGTCATCACCCCGATCCCGAAGATCCGCCAGGCAAAGCCCCAGATGATGCCCCAGATGAACGACATCAGCCGCGCCACCAGCCCGCGCTTGGGCGCCCGCTTGCGCGCAGCCGGTTTCGCCGCCGCCCGCTTGACGGTCTTACCCGCAGCCGCTGGCCGCCGATCCGCCACCAGCGGTTTGCCTTTGCCCGATGTCGCCATTCTGCCTGTCGCCCGTTCCGAGACTGTTTTGCCGCAATGTATCCCGTCCTCAACGAATTGTGGAGCGGCAGCTTGCCCGATTCGCAGTTTCAAACCGCCTATAAATCAGGCGCTCGCCCAGATAAGTGCAATTATTGTGCAGTTCGGCAGTTTTTCGCTGCCCGCGCCCCGCCCGCGCCCTTGTGCTGCACCTGCGAAGGCCGCCCTGATGATTGCAAGGCCCGCTTGGGCTGCTTTGGGAAAGGGGTACGACGTGAAACTCATCATTGCGGCGATCAAGCCGTTCAAACTTGAGGAAGTTCGCGAGGCGCTGACCACGATCGGCGTGCGCGGCATGATGGTCACCGAGATCAAGGGCTTTGGCATGCAGTCCGGCCATACCGAGATTTATCGCGGAGCCGAATATGCGGTGAACTTCGTGCCCAAGATGCGGCTGGAAATCGTCGTGTCCGATGCCATGGCAGATCAGGTCGTCGACACGATCACCAAGACCGCGCGCACCAACAAGATCGGCGACGGCAAGATCTTCGTGCTGGACGTGCAACAGGCCGTGCGCGTGCGCACCGGCGAAACCAACGATGACGCGCTGTAAGGCCGGGGGAAAAGGGGAACACCTGACATGATGAATAAAGCCAAACTCGCCGGACTTGCAGCGCTGCCTGCGCTGTTGGCCGGCCTGCCCGTTTGGGCGCAGGACGCGGCGCTCGTGCCCTATGTCTATGAAAAATCGGTCAACAACGGCGACGTCGCCTGGATGAGCATTTCGACCGTGCTGGTCTTGCTGATGACCGTGCCCGGCCTCGCGCTGTTTTACGGCGGCCTGGTGCGCACCAAGAACATGCTGTCGATGCTGACCCAGGTCTTTGCGATTTCGTCCGTCGTCTGCATCATCTGGGTCACCTACGGCTATTCGATGGCCTTCTCTTATGGCGGGTCGATGGATGCTTACGTCGGCGGCTTCTCCAAGATGTTCCTGGCCGGCGTCGATGCGACCACGCTGGTCCCGACCTTTACCAACGGGGTCTGGTTGCCGGAATACACCTTCATCGCCTTCCAGATGACCTTTGCGATGATCACGCCCGCCCTGATCGTCGGCGCCTTTGCCGAGCGGGTCAAGTTTTCGTCCCTCTTGGTATTCTCGATCCTGTGGGTGACCTTCATCTACTTCCCGATGGCCCATATGGTCTGGTGGTGGGGTGGTCCGGACTTCCTGGCCGAACAGCAGACCGCCTTGCTGATCGCCCAGGCTGCCGGTGATGCCGCTGCCGAAGCCGCCGCCGCCGCCAATCTGGCCGCGAACGGGATGCTGTGGAACTGGGGTGCGCTGGACTTTGCCGGTGGGACCGTGGTGCATATCAACGCCGGGGTTGCCGGTCTGGTGGGCTGTATCGTTCTGGGCAAGCGTGTGGGTTATGGCAAGGAATCCATGGCACCACATTCGCTGACCATGACGATGATCGGTGGCGCCCTGCTGTGGGTGGGCTGGTTCGGCTTCAACGCCGGCTCCAACTTCGAGGCGAACGCCATCACCTCGCTGGCCATCGTGAACACCTTTGTCGCCACCGCCGGGGCGGGTGTGGCCTGGATGTTCGCCGAATGGCTGATGAAGGGCAAACCGTCGCTGCTGGGTCTGGTCTCCGGTGTCGTGACGGGTCTGGTTGCCGTCACGCCGGCTGCGGGCTTTGCCGGGCCGATGGGGGCGCTGGTGCTGGGCCTGGTGGCGGGCGTCGCCTGCTTCCTGTTCGTGTCCTACGTCAAGAACATGTTCAAACTGGACGACAGCCTGGATGTGTTCGGCATCCACGGTCTGGGCGGCATCATCGGGGCCCTCGCGACCGGCATCCTGGTCAACCCGGCCCTTGGTGGCGCAGGCATCCCCGACTACCTGTCGGTTCCGGGCACGCTGCAAGTTGCGGCCTATGACGGTGCCTTCATGATCACCGCGCAGATCAAGGCGGTCCTGTTCACCATCGCCTTCTCGGGCATCGGATCGTTCATCCTGTTCAAGCTGATCGACGTGACGATGGGCCTGCGCGTCAAGGAAGAGATCGAGCGTGAAGGTCTGGACCTCGCCGAACACGGCGAACGCGCCTACAACATGTAACGAACTGGCCGGGGCGATCCTCCTCCCCGCCCCGGCAGACTGCGAACGGCCCGTGGGATCCTCCCCCCGCGGGCCGTTTTCTTTTGGGCGGGCCTATCGCGCCACCGCTGCCGTGACCGCCTCAGGCGCCCGTCTCGCCGGACAATGCCACATTACGGCAAACAGCCCTTTTGCGGTCATTCGCGTGCCACAATCCTTTGCCAACCATTGATCTGACACCGGCCCCTGTGGCGGGCCGACTGGGTTGCGAGGTGACGTCTTGGCGCTGTTCCTGTTCGCCGTGGGCCTGTTGAGTGCGATTGCCTTGCGCGGCGTGCTCCGCAAGTCGATTGCAACCGTGGCTGTCGCGCTGCTGCTCTTGGTGGTATGCATCGCTTCGACCGCTCTTTCGGTTCCGATGATCCGCCGCAGCGCCGTTCTCACCTCGGCCGGACAGCCCTTCTGCCTGGCGATACCTGCCTTGCATCGACCGATTGATGGCAACCTGGACATGACCTTGCTCTACGCGCACGGCAATCGGCTCACGCCACATATGATGCTGTGGGTCAAGAGCGCCGGGGGAATGGCTCCTTACTACTGGTCGTACCATCGACAGCAATTCGTGCCGGGCTTGCCACTGGGAACCGTGCGCAATTGTCAGCCGCGCCCTGACTTCCTGGATACACTGACAGCCGTCGCATCAGGACTGCATGTCGCATTGGGCGACGATTTCTACATCATCCCGCCCGCAAACCGTCCCCGTCATCAAGAAGACGATTACCTGACAATGCAGTTCGGCGGCGAGGATCAGAATTTGCTCAAAGCCGCGTCCATTCAGATGGGGCCGCAGTCAATCCGAAACTGGAGGGACGCTGACCTCATCGACGCCAGCCCAGCCACACCAATCCGTTCCGGCAGCCAGCGCAAGGACGGGGCGTTCGGCTACAGGATCCGGACCTTCGACGCCCAGGGAAAGCTCGTCGAAAGGTTCCGCTGCAACCTTGCCAGCGTCTGCCACCTTGAATGGGTGTCTGGCGACTTCCTGTTTGATGTGGAACTTGACCCCACAACACCTGACCAGGCACCAGATCTGAAGGCTGGGTTCGAGGCGCTCTGGCGCAGCTTCCGTCAGGATGGCTGAAGTGCGCCGGAACGGCGAGGCAGTCATCTGCCTGAGTCATCCAACCCGAACCCGCCGTAGGGTGTGCTTCAGCGCACCGTTCTTTGCGTGACTTGCCCGCCCAACCCCCGCCTTTCCCCCGCAATCGCCGCCGCAGATGGTTAACACTTGGTGAACAGAAAACCCCAACCCCTTGATACAAATGCATTTTCAAAACTGTCCGCGCGTGGACGCCTTGCCCCCTTGTAGGATGGGCAGTTCTGCCCTTCCCCTGGGAAGGGCAGGTTTGCCCATCTTCCTCACCCCTCAGAAAAACCCGCGCGGGATCAGGCGGTTTTCATAGGCCTCGCGTTCAAGCTCTTCTTGAAACTTCGGATGGGCAATCCCGATCAACAGCTTGGCACGCTCGGCCACCGTGCGGCCCTTCAGGTTCACAAGGCCATATTCCGTCACCACATACATCATGTCGGTGCGGGGGGTGGTCACGATATTGCCCCGCGTCAGGGCCGTCACGATGCGGCTGCGCGGCTCGCCCCGCTTGTCATAGGTCGAGGCCAGGCACATGAAGCTTTTGCCGCCCTTGGACGCATAGGCCCCCCGCACGAACTGCAACTGCCCCCCGGTGCCCGAGATGTGGCGATTGCCGTCACTCTCGGACGCGGCCTGACCTTGCAGGTCGATCTGGGTGGTGTTGTTGATCGCCTTGACCCGGTCGTTTTGCATGATGATGTGGGGCAGGTTGGTGTAATCGACCGGGTGAAACTCGATATCCGGGTTGTTGTGGATGGCGTCATACAGATACTGCGACCCCAGCGCGAAACTGCACACAATCTTGCCCCGGTCGATCTGCTTCATCTGACCGCTGATCTTGCCCATGCGGTACAGGTCGATGATCCCGTCGGTCAGCATCTCGGTATGGACGCCCAAGCCGCTGATCGTGGAATGCCCCAGCAGCGAACAGACCGCATTGGGCATCCCGCCGATCCCGATTTGCAGGCAATCGCCATCCTCCAACTCGGCCGCGATCAGCCGGGCCACGGCGCGGTCCACATCGCTGGCCGGGGCCTTGGGCAGTTCAGGCAGCGCCGCGCCGTCGCCGGGAATGATGAAGTCGACATCGCTGACATGCACCCCGGTGCCCGGCCCCATCACATGGGGCATGGTGGCGCATTCCTCGACAATCACCATGCGGGCGCGTTCGATGATCGCGCCATGCCACAGGTTCGCCGGGCCAAAGTTGAAATAGCCGTCCGCATCCATCGGCGCGCATTTCACGATCAGGATATCCACCGGGTCGATGAAGCGGCGATAGTAATCGGGGATCTCACCCAGATTGACCGGCAGGTAGTGGCCAATCCCGGCATCATGCAGCTTGCGGTCATGGCCGCTGAAATGGGTCGAAAACCAGAAGAAGCGTGCGCCCTCGGGGTCTGACGCCATCACGGCGCGGGGTCGGGCCGACAGGCAGGACCTGATCTTGACATGGTGCAATTCGTCCCGCCGCCGGGCAAGCGCCGCGTCAAAGGCGTCAGGCTGGCTGAGGACCGCGCCATAGTCGATCCACATCCCGGACTGGACCAGCGCCGCCGCCGCCTCGACCGAAATGCGCTGCCCTGGATTTTGCACCTGTCTTGCCATTGGTTCCCCCACCTTTCCGCCCATACTCAACCACCTGACTGCGCGCGGCAAGAGCGGGAAGACGACCAAAGCTGCGTGCTTTTGCCCCAAGGGTCTGGATCGACCTCAGGGGGCCGCTGTCTGTGTCCAAGGGGCGCTTGCCCCGGTGTTCAATTGGCAATTGTTCGAATCGCATGATCGGAATAGGTTCTTGTTTGCGTGTGGGGTCCTTGGCATGAACCTTTTGCACTATCTTGAACGGATAGGTTTCGACCAAACACCGCGGCCCACGCTAAAGTGTCTGGTTGCGATCCACCGCGCTCAGGCGTTTTCGATTCCCTATGAGAATTTGGACGTTCAATTTGGTCGTCGTCTCGACTTTGATCTGGAAAGAATCTTTGACAAGATCGTGACCCGCTCGCGCGGGGGGTGGTGTTATGAAACGCACATCCTGTTGGAATGGGCGCTGCGGGAAATCGGCTTTGACGTCTTGACGGTCGCTGCCGGGATTCACCGCGATGAACAGGGTGACGGCACGATCGGTTGCCACACGGCCTTGCTGGTAGGGCTGGACCAAACCTATCTGGCCGACCTTGGTTTGGGCGACGGTATCCGCGACCCCATCCCGCTGGTCGAGGGCACCTACGTGCAGGGACCTTTGAGCTTTCGGCTGGAGAGGCTGGACGATGGGTTCTGGCGCTTTCACAATCATGCCTTCGCCTATCCTCGAAATTTCGATTTCCGCGATGAGCCGGCTGATTGGGACCGGATCGGGCAGCACAACGAGCGTCAACAGACCGACCCCTCGGCGACCCTGGTCGCAAATCTGGTTTGTCAACTCATGCTGCCCGGGTCTGCGATTTGTTTGACCGGGCGGTTGCTGAGGCGGAAATCCCAAAGTGGCACGACGAAGCGGCTTTTGTCGGAAGCAGAGTTCGAGTCCCTGCTCTTCACGGTATTCGGTCTGAGAGACAAGGATTTGCAGTCCTTGTGGCCAAAGGTTGCGGCGCGCCATGAGGTGTTGTTCGGGGCGCAGGCCGCTAGTCAGATTGATTTCCAAGGGTTCTAGGGCAGGTGCTGTCCCTTCGGACGCACGACCCTTCCTGCGCGGTTGCATGACGCGGACCCCACCGACTCACTGGCGGGCCGAGGCATCTTGCACTAGAGTGTTCCCTTTATGTTCCTGGGACGCCATGGCCTTTACCGAACTTTGCGCGCTGTCCAACTTTACCTTCCTGACCGGGGCCTCGCACCCTGAGGAATACATGCTGCGCGCTGCCGAGTTGGGGATGGACGGGCTGGCGGTGGCGGATGTCAATTCGGTGGCGGGCATCGTGCGGGCGCACACCAAGGCGCGCGAGATGGCGCGGGATGGGGGGCCTGTGTTGCGACTGATCCCGGCGGCGCGGCTGGTGATGCGCGACGGGTTCACCGTGACGGCGCTGCCGCAGCACCGGGCGGGCTGGGGCAATCTGTGCCGCCTGCTGACGCTGGGCCGCAGGCGGGCGGACAAGGGGTCGTGCGATCTGGGTCTGCCCGACCTGTTGGAGTGGGGCGCGGGTCTGGCCTTTGTGCTGCACCCGTTGCAGGACCGCCACAAATCGGCTGACAGCGGCTGGCTGGGGCAGGCCGACCAGTTGGTGCGGCAGTTTCCCGGCCAGTGCCACCTGCTGCTGGCTCCGCGCTATGACGGCCAGGACCTGGCCCGCTTTGCGCGTGAGGAGCGACTGGCGAAGCGGCTGGGCGTGGCCACCGTCGCCTCGGCCCAGCCGATCATGCACCACGGGTCGCGGCGCAAGCTGGCGGATGTGGTGACGGCCATCCGGCTGGGCGTGCGGATCGAGGATCTGGGTCTGGGGGCCGTGCCCAATGCCGAACAGCGCCTGCGGTCCGAGGGCGAGATGCTGCGCCTGTTCAAGGGGTTCGAGGGGGCGGTGCAGCGGGCGGGCGATCTGGCCGCCACGCTGATGTTTTCGCTGGACGAGTTGCGCTATGAATATCCGTCCGAGGTGACGGGGGGCGAAACCGCCTCGGGGCGTTTGCTGCGTCTGGCCGAGGCGGGGTTGAAGTGGCGCTATCCTGCCGGGGTGCCTGACAAGGCGCGAAAGCAGATGGCGCATGAGTTGGACCTGATCGGCAAGCTGAAATACGAGCCCTATTTCCTGACCGTGCATGACATTGTCGGGTTCGCCCGCGAGCGCGGCATCCTGTGTCAGGGGCGCGGTTCGGCGGCCAATTCGATTGTGTGCTATGCCTTGGGCGTCACCTCGGTTTCGCCCGAGATCGGCACGATGGTCTTTGAACGCTTCGTCTCCGAGGCGCGCAACGAGCCGCCGGATATTGACGTGGACTTTGAACACGAGCGGCGCGAGGAGGTCATTCAGCATATCTATGAACGCTATGGCCGCCACCGGGCGGGCCTGTGCGCCACCGTCATCCACTATCGCGGCAAGCGGGCGGTGCGCGAGGTGGGCCGGGCGATGGGGTTGAGCGAGGATACGCTGTCGGCCATGTCGAGCCAGATCTGGGGGTTTGGCAGTTCCAAGGCGATGAACGAACAGCGGTTGGCCGAGGTGGGGCTGGACCCGCAGGACAAGCGGTTGCAGCTGACGTTGAGCCTGATCGAGGAGATACAGGGCTTTCCACGCCATCTGAGCCAGCATGTCGGCGGGTTCATCATCACCGAGGGGCGGCTGGACGAGTTGGTGCCGATCGAGAATGCCACGATGGAGGACCGCACCGTCATCTGTTGGGACAAGGATGACATTGATACGCTGGGGATATTGAAGGTGGATATTCTGGCGCTGGGGATGCTGTCTTGCATCCGCAAAGGGTTTGATCTGCTGAAGAAACACCATTCGGTGCGCTATTCGCTGGCCACCCTGCCGCCCGA
>CAMBWO010000083.1 GCA_945871285.1 Pseudorhodobacter antarcticus
GTCACAAAATTGAAAACATGTTCGGCAAACTCAAGGACTGGCGACGTATCCACACCCGCTACGACAGGTGCGCAAACGTTTTCATGTCCGCCATCGCCATCGCTGTCATCGTCATCTTCTGGTTATAAGGAATGAGTCTAGAGCCTAGGAAATGCCCTCAACGACCATCTTAACGGCCATTTAAGGAGTGATCGACAAATCTCCCCAAAATCCTGACGAATGGGGTTGCGTTACCCCTCCATGCCTTCTATGTACGGCCTAAGTGTCGCGGGGTGGAGCAGCCCGGTAGCTCGTCAGGCTCATAACCTGAAGGTCACAGGTTCAAATCCTGTCCCCGCAACCAAAACTAACAACGATATCAGATAGATAGAACCCGACCTAAACAGTCGGGTTTCTGCTTGCGCGTTTTGTGTCAACGCCATGTCAACGTTTGACAAGTCGTCCAAATAACTGGTGCGAAATCATGCGCGCAGCACCCTTTCCAGTTTTTCGATCATCGACCCTTTCAGCCTGGCTCGGCTCAATTCCTTGTGGCAGCATCCCCCCATGATCGAGTTTCGCTCCCTTCCCGATGATCATCCTGACCTGGCAGCTTCGCCGTTGTTGAGGGCAGGGCTGCTGACACTTCGGTACGCGCAAGAGCACGGTGCGATCGGTTTGACCAAAACCATGGCCTTCAAGCGCGTCTTTGTGCATTGGGCGGTCGAGAACTTTGACTGGCCCGGAAAGTCGGCCGAGGAGATGTTCCGTTACAGCAAGATCATCAATGAATATGAATTCCTACCGCTCGAGGCGCTGCACCAGCTACTGATAACCCTCCGCCTGGGGCGCCACTTCAAGGGCGAATTCCGTCTGACCAAGCGCGGGGCGGAACTCGCGGGTGCACCAGCGCGACTGTTTGCAGAACTCATACCCTTCTTCGTTCTCCACATCGACCACTCTTCCTACGCCCGTTTTGAGGATCGCCCGTTCGGCAAATGGGATGTGTGGATGAACGTCATCAACGTCGAGGCCGACCATGGCACCACCGAGCGCGCGCTGTTCGCGTCCTTTTACGGCGAGGATCATGATTGGGACAACGCGGGATGGCGCGAAATGGCCGCATTCTCTTCCTGCGTCCTGAGACCGCTTGAATGGGCGGGGTTGTTAACCGAGACCCGTGAAGGGCGCGACGGCAAGCATGTGCAACACATCTTCAAAACGCCGCTCTGGCGCAGCGCGCTGAAGCTCGACACCGATGACATGCTGCGCCCCATCTCAATTCAGTAGGTCGACGTGATCGGCCCAAAGCGGCCGGTCGCAGCGTCAAGATGCTTATTCGTCAGCCGCACCAAAGCCGCCGTTCATGTGGCAGGCAGCAGAACCCGGCCAAAATGGTCCCTATGGGGACGAAGCGGACGTTCGCCTGTCGATAGCAGCGCTAGCAGGCATCCAGCAGGTTCATGTTCACTCTTGTGTCTGGTCATTCGCCCCCCTCTTCTTGTGTTTCAAGATTTTTCCGATTCAAAGATTAGCAGGCTGCTGAAATAGTCCCTTCTGGACAACGATTTGAGAACATGATTCCTCCTCTGCATCCGAATGGTTGGGGTCAAGATGCGCGGGACAAATGAAATGAGCGGGTCGCTGTTCAGCTACGTCGATCTTGAGGATCGCATTCCCGCCAGACATCCGCTGCGCAAGATCCGGCAAGTGGTCAACGATGCTCTCGCGAGCCTCGACGGCGAGTTTGTCCCGCTCTATGCCGATTTCGGCCGCCCTTCGATTGCACCCGAGCGGCTGATCCGGGCCAGCCTGATCCAGATACTGTTCTCTGTTCGATCCGAGCGCCAGTTGATGGAACAGATGCAATACAACCTGATGTTTCGCTGGTTCGTCGGCCTTGGCATCGACGACCCGGTTTGGGTCGCAACGGTGTTCACCAAAAACCGGGACCGGCTGCTGACGACGGACATGTCGCGCAAGGTGATGGCGGCGATCCTGGCGCACCGCGAGGTGGCACCGCTGTTATCGGATGAGCATTTCTCGGTTGATGGGACATTGATCAAGGCTTGGGCGTCGATGAAAAGTTTCCAGCCGAAGGCGGAGGGCACGCCACCCGACGATGAGGGGCCGGATTATCCGCCAACGCCCTCCATCGACTCTGACAATCAGCTCATCTGTGTAGTCCCTGCCGGGCGCAACCTGGCTGCTGCAAACATCCGGCCCGGCGATGTGGCGCCTGTCAGCGGAGTTTTGGGCAACCACGGTGCCGCCATTCTGGCCGTGCGCGGCGACTTGATGCTGTCGACAACGATGCTGTCAGACTGTCAGAGTCTTGGCCAGTTGATGGATGCCGTTCTTGCTGCTACCCCCAGCACGGTCGCGGCGCGGGATGCAATGCGCGGCGGTCTGGCCTCGGCACTGAACGAGTTGGCGCAAGCGTCGGGGGCGGGCATCGAGATTGACGAATCCTCTGTTCCCTTGCACCCCGAAGTGCGCGGGGTCCGCGAAATTCTGGGGCTCGATCCGCTATACCTTGCCAATGAAGGCACGCTTGTGCTGTTCGTGCCCGCGCCAGAGGTGGATGCGGCGCTGGCCGCCATCCGAGCGACCCTAGCCGGTGTTGGCGCGGCGATCATCGGCCGCGCCATTTCTGGACAAAGCGGCTTGGTCACCCTGCGCACGCTGTTTGGCGCCAGCCGGATTGTCGACATGCTGGTCGGCGAGCAACTGCCCCGTATTTGTTAGGGTTTGCCCTTTGACCTTGCTGCGTCACCCGAGACGGACTTGAAGTCAGCCTTGCTTCGGTCTTCCGCCGCGCGCGCTCAGGGCGCCGCGTAGCGGACTCCGTCACTGTCCCCTATTTGGAGGGTATCACTGTCACCCACGCGCGACCAGAACGTCACATGGTGGTGTAACGATCAGATCGGTAACGAAACTTCCCAATACGTTTGGCAAAAACACGCTGCGGGTGTGGGCGCCCACTGCGATAAGGTCGGGTCTTCCGGCCGCCATCCGGGCCATGGTCTCGGATCTCCCGCCGCTGATGATCTCGATTTCGCGCGGGAGGGTCGCCGGGTCGAGTGTAGCAGTCCAGGCATCACGCTCCTTTGTCGCCTCTCTGCACAGTTCGCGGGCCATGTCACTGCCCGGCCCATCACCAGTCAGGCCTTGGAACGGGATCGGGACTGCATGGAAGGACCGCAATTCCGCGTCTGGCGCAATGGCCCCGGCCATCCGCAAGGCCGCCGCGCAGCTGGGCGAGAAACTCACCGGAACCAGAACGCGCGCGTAGTCATGATCGACAGCGTCATTGACCAAAAGGACCGGCCGCAGCGATCCGCGGACGATCCGCACCATCGTGGTGTCGCGAAGCAAATCAACGAACGGCCGTGACCGATGCAGACCCAAGACAAGCAAGGTAGCATCATGGGCCTCGGCCTGATCGAGAATGGCTTGGTGAGGGTCACCCGCGACCACGGAACTTGTGACCTCCTGACCCGGCACAGCAAGGCTTCCGATGAACCGATCTAACCGCTGTGTCACGTCTTTCACACGGTCAGCCAGCATGTCGTCCGGCATGTCATTATCGACCGCAGAAACGATCCGGCACGGCAGCTTGAGTTTGGCACTCAGCCGCAGTGCCCGCTGGACGGCACGGTCTGATCGGGTTGACAGGTCTGTTGCGGCAAGGATGCAGGTCATTTCGCTTCTCCATTTGGACCTTTGGCCTGAGAAAAACCTGGCGATCAGTGTGCGAGGAGAGCAGGCATCCTCAGATCGCCAAAAACACCTTTTGTGGCGCCACCAAGAATGAAATCGCGCAGTCGGGAATGGCCAAAGCCACCCATCGCCAGGAGTTGCGCGCCCTCGTTGCGGGCACTGTCCTGCAAGGCGGCAGCGATGGTTCGACGATCGAGAGTCGTCTCGACTGCCGTGGCGTTGAACCCGCGCAACTCCAGCGCTGCCGCGAGTGTTTGAGCGATCCCTGACGATTTCAGGGCCTTCTCGTCCTTGACTGTCAGGACCGATACTTTTCCTCCTGCGGGCAGAATCCGCAAAGCGTCGCCAAGCGCACGTGCCGCAACCCGGCTTTCGTCCCAGGCGATGGCGACGTGATCGACCGGTCCCGTTGTGGTTGTCGGGGGCACGAGAATCACCGGGACGCCCGAGTCGAAGACAAGTGATTGGGCCATGTCCTGTGCTGACTGCGTCTCGGCGGCCCAAGGCAGCAGTGCCAGATCAAAATACCGCGCCTCAGATGTGGCGGCGCCAAGTGCCGCGCCCAGAACCAACCTGTGGTTCAGGATCCGTGTTTCGGGTCTTGTCTTCGCAAAACCCTCGATGAGGGCCTTCAGACGGTCGCATTCCGCCTTGCTGCGGTCTTCCGCAGCCTGCGCCATTCCATCGACATTTATCAGGAAGCCACCCAGTGGTGAGGCCACCGGCGGGATGTCCACGGCAAAAGTCGAGACGTGCAATCCGCATCCCAGCGAGGCCGCAAATCCGACCGAGGCGAGAACTGCCGCATCGGGCGCGGCCTCGGGATAGGTGTTCAGCGGCATGTAGGCAATGCGATTTTGCATGACTTCTCTCCTGCAGGAAATGGGCATGGCCTAGCGCCGCTGCAAACTGGCTGGCCCCGCGCCGATTTGATCGACAGCGCCAACTTCGGCGCAAAATGCAGGGCAGTCCTTGATCCAAATCAATCAAACGATGCCAAAAGTGAATATACTTCACCAAACGGCAAAGAGAGGGAGGCCATGCCGCAGGATCGTTATCAGACGGTACAGGAAGTTGCCGACAGGCTTGAAGTGGCCGAGGCCACGGTTCGGCAATGGATCAAGGCGGGCGCACTTCGCGCCATCGACATCGGAAAGGGCTGGCGCATTTCCGACACTGACCTTTTGCAGTTCCTGACCGCTCGTGAGACGGCGCCGAGAAGTAGTGCCACCGAAGCATCTGCAACTCCGGCTTCCCCGGCGGAGTCGCAAGTTCCAGGTCGCGGTTCGAAGATGTCCTGAACGCGGTGGAAAACACGGGCTTTGAACCGGCGTTCAGGAGAAGCCCGCGAGATTGGCGCTTGTGAACCGGTCTGGAGTCAAACTGCCCACAGCCGTGCGTCCAGGCATGGAATGAAGAGATGAGAACCTAGCACGTTGATCCAATAGGAAAGGGTAAGCAGATGAAACATATCTTGTGCTGTGTAGATGGGTCCGAACACGCAGAAATCGCCTTGCGTGCTGCAATTGAGCTTTCGGCAAAGCTCAGTGCTGATCTCTCGCTATTGGTGGTGAATGTCACCTTTGGTCGATCCCCCCGTGGGCCGCAGGCCTTGATCTGGACCAACGACGAGGCGCAGGCCATTCTTGATCAGGCCTGCGATGTGGTCGCCAAGAACGGGCAGAAACCGGCCAATGCCGGGATCGCGGTGGCGCGCGAGGCTTCCACCGGGATCATCGACCACGCGCTTGAGCATGACATTGATGCCATCGTCATTGGCACTGGCGACAAGCGCGGGCTGTCGCGGCTGTTTCTGGGCTCGGTCGCCATGGATGTGGCCAACCGGGCGCCCTGCACCGTCATCATCGCGCGCTGATCCGGTCGTTCGGTCAGCACTGGCGTGATCTTCATGCCTCCAAGGCAAGGTGCGGTGCCGCGCCCTGACAAGTCAATCCAACTCAGGAAAGGACAAGACCATGAACCGTCTTGACTCAAAAACTGCAATCGTGACCGGGGGTGCCGTGGGTATCGGCCGCGCCTGTGTGATCCGCATGGCCGAGGAAGGTGCAAAGGTCGCCATCCTTGATCTACTGGAGGCCGAGGGAAAGGCGCTGGCCGCCGACTTGGTGGCAAAGGGCCATGAGGTAGCCTTCTGGCCGGTCGATGTCGCGGACGAGGCCGCGATGAAGGCTGCCATCGACGCGGCAGCCGTCCGCTTCGGAAGCCTCGATGTGCTGGTGAACAACGCGGGCATTTCCGGCAGTCCCAAGCCCACCGATCAGGTGACCGAGGCGGAGTGGGACCGGGTTCAGGCGGTGAACGTGAAGGGCGTGTTCTTTGGCACCAAACACGCCATTCCGCACCTGCGCGCAGCCGGCAAGGGCTCGATCATCAACCTGTCGTCCATCGCCGGGCTGATCGGCGTCGGCGGCATCGCGCCCTATCACGCCTCGAAAGGTGCAGTGCGGCTGATGTCGAAGAACGACGCCATCACCTACGCAGCCGAAAAGATCCGGGTCAACTCGATCCACCCCGCCTATATCTGGACGCCGATGGTGGAAAACCACCTGCGCGCCACCGCCCCTGATCTGGAGGCGGCAAAATCGGCGGCGGGGGCCGCGCATCCGATCGGCACGATGGGCGAACCCGACGACATCGCCTGGGCGGTCGTCTGGCTCGCCTCGGATGAGGCGAAGTTCGTCACCGGGGCGGAGATCGTCATCGACGGCGGCTACACGGCGCGATGATGGACCTGACCAACCCGCACGCCACCCCCGCCACTGACTGCCTTGCCGATCTTGCCTCAACGCCTGATGGCCTGACCGCCACCGAGGCTAAACGGCGGCTGGCCGAACATGGGCCAAACCGCCTTCCGGAAGTGCGGGCGCGCGGGCCGGTGGTTCGCTTCCTGCGGCAGTTCCACAATGTGCTGATCTACGTCCTGATCGGAGCGGCGGTTGTGACGGGCACCCTGCAGCACTGGGTGGATACCGGCGTGATCCTTGCCGTCGTGCTGGCGAACGCAATCATCGGCTTCATCCAGGAAGGCAAGGCCGAGGCGGCGATGGCCGCGATCCGGGGCATGCTGGCGCCGAAGGCCGCAGTATTGCGCGATGGGCGGCGGGTTTCCGTGGATGGGGCCGACGTTGTCCCCGGCGACATCGTTCTCCTAGAAGCGGGTGACAAGGTGCCCGCAGACCTGAGGGTGATCGAGGCGCGGGGGTTGGCCGCGCAAGAGGCGATACTGACCGGCGAATCCGTGCCGGTGGAAAAGGGTCAGAGCCCGGTCGCCGCCGATGCCGCCCTAGGCGACCGCCGGTCAATGCTGTGGTCGGGCACGCTGGTCACCCAGGGCACCGCGCGCGGGCTGGTGGTGGCGACCGGTTCAGGCACCGAGATCGGGCGTATCGGCGGGCTTCTGGCGGGGGTCGAACAACTCACCACTCCGCTTGTCGGGCAGATCGACCATTTCGCGCGCTGGCTGTCGTTCCTGATCCTGCTGGTGGCGGGGCTGCTCCTCGTCTACGGCTATTACGTTGGCCACATGCCTTTTTCCGGCCTGTTCATGGCCGTGGTCGGCGTCGCCGTGGCGGCAATCCCCGAGGGCCTGCCTGCGGTGATGACCATCACGCTCGCCATCGGCGTGCAGGCCATGGCGCGGCGCAACGCCATCGTCCGCCGCCTGCCCGCAATCGAGGCCATCGGCTCGGTCTCGGTGATCTGCACCGACAAGACCGGCACCTTGACCCGCAACGAAATGGTGGTGGCTGCGGCGGAGACAGCGGACAGCGCCTTTGCCATCGATGGCGAGGGCTATGCGCCAGAAGGCGCCATTGTTCCGGCCGGTGACCTTTCACGGCTCGCCCGGGCGGCGGCGCTGTGCAACGACGCCGCCCTTCACTTCAAGGATGACGTGTGGACGGTCGAGGGCGACCCGATGGAAGGCGCGCTTCTGGCCTTTGCGGGCAAGGTTGGCGGCGATCACGCCGCGCACCGTCTGGACGCCATCCCCTTCGACAGCCGTCACCGTTTCATGGCCGTGCTGACGGAGGGGCCGCAGGGACGCGTGACCCATGTGAAGGGAGCGCCGGAACGCGTGCTGCGGATGTGCGGCGGCATCGACCTGAAGCACTGGCACGACCGGGCCGAGGCAATGGCGCGGCGCGGACTGCGCGTGCTGGCGCTGGCAGAGCGGCCAGAGGCGGGCGAGCATATCGACACGGCCACGCTGGACCACGGGCTGACCTTCCTTGGCCTCGTCGGCCTGATCGACCCGCCCCGGCCCGAGGCGATTGCCGCCGTGGCCGAATGCCGGGCGGCGGGCATCCGCGTCAAGATGATCACCGGCGACCATGCCGGAACCGCCGCTGCCATTGCGGCACAGATCGGGCTGGCGAACCCGCACCGGGTGCTGACCGGGGCCGACCTCGACAAGCTGGACGATGCACAACTGGCCCTGGAAGTGACCGATGTGGACATCTTCGCCCGTACCAGCCCCGAGCACAAACTTCGCCTGGTAACTGCGCTGCAGGCGCATGGCCTGTCAGTCGCGATGACCGGCGACGGGGTGAACGACGCGCCCGCGCTCAAACGCGCCGATGCGGGCATTGCCATGGGGCTGAAAGGGTCCGAGGCCGCAAAGGAAGCCGCCGATCTGGTGCTGGCCGATGACAACTTCGCCTCCATCGCCGCAGCGGTTCGCGAGGGCCGCACGGTCTATGACAATCTCAAGAAGGTGATCAGCTGGACCCTGCCCACCAATGCCGGCGAATCCATGGTTGTGGTGCTGGCGCTGCTGGCCGGGCTGGCCTTGCCGGTAACGGCGGTGCAGATCCTCTGGATCAACCTGATCACCGCTATCACGCTTGGCCTTGCTCTGGCCTTCGAGCCGACCGAAACAGGCACCATGGCCCGGCCGCCGCGCGCCCGCAACGCGCCGATCCTGTCAGGCGGGCTGGTTTGGCACGTCGTTCTGGTGGCAACGCTGTTTCTGGCGGCGGTCTTCGGCATCTTTACATATGCCATCGCCAAGGGCTATCCGCTTGCCCTGGCCCAGACCATGGCGATGAACACGCTGGTCGTGCTGGAAATCTTCCACCTCTTCTTCATCCGCAACATCCACAGCACATCGCTGACATGGGCTGCGGCGCGCGGGACACGCGTGGTCTGGACCGTGGTCCTTGTCATCACCGCTGCCCAATTCGCCGTCACCTATCTGCCACCCCTGCAGGCAGTTCTGGGCACAAGCCCCGTTCCGCTGATGGACGGACTGCTGATGGTGGCTATTGGCGCTGCCTTCTTTGCGCTGATCGAAATCGAGAAGCAGATCCGGCTCGGGCTGAGGGGATGAAGAGGTTGGCCGCAGTCAAGAATCGACCGCCAATTGCCCGCAGCCATCAACTTCAGCGCCAGCAAGCCTGCGGTAGGGTCGATCCATGACAGGGGGAATTCTGGGGTTCCTTGGCGGAATCGGGCTCTTCCTGTTCGGGATGGAGACGTTGACAGCGGCATTGCGGTCGCTTGCTGGTGAGGGGTTGCGGCGCTGGTTGTTGCGAATGACATCGAGCCCCTTGCGCGGCGTGCTGACCGGGGCAACCATTACCGCTGTCGTTCAGTCGTCGTCGGCTGTCACGGTAATGACCATCGGTTTTGTTGGCGCGGGGCTGATCGGCTTTTCGCAATCGCTGGGCGTGATTTATGGCGCCAACATCGGCACGACGCTGACCGGCTGGATCATCATGCTTGTGGGTGTGAAGCTCAAGCTGGGTGTCCTTGCGCTGCCCGTTTTGTTTGTGGCGTCCCTGATGGGAATCCTTGGTGAAGGACAGTTGGCACGGGTGGGCCGGATGCTGGCAGGCCTGTCGCTGCTTTTCATCGGGCTGGACCTGATGCAGGCCGCCTCTGCGGGGGTGGATGAATACGTGACACCCGACTGGCTGCCTGGGGACACCTGGGCTGGACGGCTGGTGATGGTTGCGATTGGTCTGGTCATCGTGGCGATCATGCAAAGTTCGTCCGCGGGGATTGCGCTGACCCTTATCCTGCTGGGGTCGGGCACGCTGAGCTTTGGGCAGGCTGCGGCGATGGTGGTCGGCATGAACGTGGGCACCACCCTGACGGGCTTTCTGGCCAGTCTGGGCGGGGGCAGCGAAATGCAGCGCGCGGCCCTTGCCAACCTGTTGTTCAATTTGATCTCGGCCATGCTGGCGTTTCCGCTGATCGATGTGCTGGTGCCGCAGCTGTACAATGCGGTCACCTTGCCGGACTCTCAGACGGCACTGGTGTCGTTCCACACCGGAGTAAATGTGTTGGGGGCGGCGTTGTTCCTGCCGTTGACAAGGCCCTTCGCGGCGCTGGTCGTCTGGATGGTGCCGGATCGGACGGTGACACTGGCGACGGCGCTGGACCCGCAGCTTCTGGCTGACAGCGGTACCGCGCTGGATGCCGCCGCGCGTACGGCGGCGGCTATCACCGAGGCCATCGGGCAGGCGTTGCAGGCCGCACTCGCCCCGCAAGCGGCGTGCGACCTGCGCCCCTTGGCCGCGCTGCCCAGCAAGGTGGAGCCCGCCCGCAAGGCGCTGGAAACCTGGCTTTCACGACTGTATTTGCCACCAGACCGGCCAGAGCTGCTGAACCGGATGGCAGCGCTGATGCATCTGACAGACCATATCACCCGGCTAGCCTCGCGCAGCGAAGAACTGGACCGTATCACTCACCTGGCCAACAACCCGCGACTGTCCCGACCTGCCCGGGCCATTGCCGCAGCCCTGGCCAAGCCGCGCAAGGTGGGTCTGGCCGCTCGGCTGTTTGCCCACATCCGTGGCCTTGCGCTGCGGCACCGGCGCGGGGCACTGCTGCGTGAACATGCCGGCATGATCAGCCCGGCGGAGGTGTTTCGCGAAACAGACGCGCTTCGCTGGCTCGACCGGGTAGCCGAACATGCCGAACGGATCGCCCATTATGGCGCGCAGGCGGCCAGCCCGCAGATGAAGGCCGTGCGCCCAGTTTGACACACGGCTTGCGGAGTGAATTCCGCGGGCCGTGCGGGACAGGGATGACATGAATCAAGGACAGTACCCGATCAATCCGTAATCATCGGTGCAGGAGGCCTGCGGGGGCAGGTCGCACGGGGGTCTGCCGTGCGAAGAGTTCGGTCATCGGCAATCGAGGAGCACAAGATGGTGCATGCGAACATCGCGAAGACCATGCTGGGAGGGGTTCCGAGTACCCTGCCGACGGGCTGGGATGCTGCACGGGCGCGACTTGACGGGCTTCCTGGCGGTGGCCTGAACATCGTGCATGAGGCGGTGGACCGGCATGTCGCGGCGGGCCATGGCGCGCAACCGGCCCTGATCTGGCTCGGCCGCGAAGGTGAGCGGCAGGTGCTGAGCTATGCCGACCTGGCCACCGATGCCGCGCGCTTTGCCAATGTGCTGCACGCCAACGGCATCACAGCGGGTGCGCGGATGTTCCTGCTTTCAGGCCGGGTGCCCGCGCTTTATGCAGCAACCCTTGGCGCGATGAAGGCGGGCGTGGTCGTGAGCCCGCTCTTCGCCGCCTTCGGGCCCGAGCCGGTGCGGGCCCGGATGGAGATCGGCGGGGCGAGTGTGCTGGTGACGACCGAGGCTCAGTACAGCCGCAAGGTTGCCGACTGGCGCGCGGGGATGCCGTCGCTGCAGCTGGTGCTGATCATCGGCGATACCGCCCCCGAAGGCTGCGTGGCGCTGGAGCCCGCGATGGCTGCGGCGCCGACGACCTTCGAGACCGTGAAGACCATGCCTGAGGACATGGCGCTTTTGCACTTCACCTCAGGCACCACGGGCCTGCCCAAAGGGGTGGTGCACGTGAATGAAGCGGTGGTTGCGTATTCCGAGACCGGTCGTCTCGCGCTCGATCTGCACCCCGGCGACATCTACTGGTGCACCGCCGATCCGGGCTGGGTGACGGGGATGAGCTACGGCATCATCTCGCCGCTCTGCAACCGGGTGACGATGGTGGTGGACGAGGCCGACTTCGACCTTGAACGCTGGTACAGCATCCTTGAACGGGAAAAGGTGCAGGTCTGGTATACGGCGCCGACCGCTATCCGGATGATGATGCGGGCTGGGGACGAGGCCGCGAAGGGCCACGATTTTTCGTCGCTGCGGTTCCTCGCGAGCGTTGGTGAACCCCTGAACGCCGGATGCGTGATCTGGGGGCAGAAGGTGTTCGGCCTGCCCTTCCATGACAACTGGTGGCAGTCCGAAACGGGCGGAATCATGATCGCCAACACTGCCGACATGGACATCAAACCGGGCTCCATGGGCAAGCCCTTGCCGGGGATCGAGGCTGGCATCGTGACCCGCGAGGACGAGACGGTGAAGGAGACCGCCCCCGGCCAGATCGGCGAACTGGCGCTGCGGCCCGGTTGGCCCTCGATGATGCGAGCCTATCTGGGCCAGCCCGAACGCTATGCCAAGTGCTTTGTCGGCGGCTGGTATCTGACCGGCGACCTCGCGATGCGCGACAGTGACGGGTACTTCTGGTTCGTGGGCCGCGCGGACGATCTGATCAAGTCCTCGGGCCATCTGATCGGGCCTTTCGAGGTGGAAAGTGCCTTGATCGAACATCCTGCCGTGGCCGAGGCGGCGGTGATCGGCATCCCTGACGAGACTGCGGGCGAGGTGGTCAAGGCCTTCGTCACGCTGAAAGCCGGGTTCGAGCCGGGCGAGGCCCTGGAACGCGAATTGCGCGGCCATGCGAGGAAACGCCTCGGCCCCGCCGTCGCCCCGCGCGAGATCGTGTTCCGCGACAGCCTGCCGCGCACGCGGTCGGGAAAGATCATGCGGCGGGTTCTGCGCGCCCGGGAACTGGGTCTGCCGGAGGGCGATCTGTCGACATTGGAAGGGGACGCACGATGAGCAAGGTGAAACTCGACCACGCCCATGTGACCAGCCTTCTGCGCGGCATGATCCGCATCCGCCGCTTCGAGGAGAAGTGCTACGAGCTTTACACCCAGGAAAAGATCCGTGGCTTCCTGCATCTTTACGACGGCGAAGAGGCGGTGGCTGTCGGTGTCGCGGCGGCGCTGGAGGAGCGCGACCGCGTCGTCTCGACCTACCGCGAGCATGGCCATGCGCTGGCCCGCGGCATGAGCATGGAAGCGGCGCTGGCCGAGATGTACGGCAAGGCCACCGGCTGCGCGGGCGGGCGCGGCGGCTCGATGCATCTTTTCGACGTCGAAACCAATCTTTACGGTGGCAATGCCATCGTTGGGGGTGGTCTGCCCTTGGCCGTGGGTCTCGGCCTCGGCGACAAGCTTTTGGGCGAGGACCGGGTGACCGCCTGCTTCTTCGGCGACGGCGCGCTGGCCGAGGGCGAGTTCCACGAGGCGATGAACCTTGCGGCCTTGTGGAATCTGCCGGTCCTCTTTGCGATGGAGAACAATCTCTACGCCATGGGCACGGCGGTCGCGCGGGTGCAGGCGAACACCGATTTCACCGCCCGCGCCGCAACCTACGGCATGCCCGCCGAAAGCGTTGATGGCAACGATGTGGTGGCCGTCGAAGCCGCCGCACACCGCCTTGTCGAGGAAATCCGCGCGGGCGGCGGCCCCCGGTTCTTGGAATGCCGGACCTACCGCACGCGGCCCCATTCGATGTTCGACGCCGAGAAGTACCGAGACAAGGCCGAGGTCGCTGAATGGCGCAAACGTTCGCCCATCACCCGGTTCCAAAGCTGGCTTCTTGACAACAACCTGATGCATCAGGCCGAAGTCGATGCCATCGAGGCCGAGGTCGAGACGCAGTTGAAAAACGCCGTCGCCGCCTGTGAACAGGCGCCACTGGAGCCGGTCGAAGACCTCAGCCGCCACGTGGTGGCCGAAACCCGGCCCGCTCCACCAGAACCTTTGGCACCATCTGAGCGCGTTGACAGCACGTACCGCGAATGCTGCCGGCAGGCGATCACCGAAGCCCTACTGCGGGATGATCGCGTCTTCATGATGGGCGAGGATATCGGGGCCTATGGCGGTTGCTATGCGGTCTCTCTGGGCCTTCTGAACGAGTTCGGCCCCGAGCGCATTCGCGACACGCCGCTTTCGGAATCCGCCTTCACCGGGGCGGGAATCGGGGCGGCCCTGGTCGGCATGCGCCCGATCGTGGAGATCATGACGGTGAACTTCTCGCTTCTGGCGCTGGACCAGATCATGAACACCGCCGCCACGATCCGCCACATGTCGGGCGGGCAGTTCGGCGTGCCCCTTGTCATCCGGATGGCGACGGGCGCCGGGCGGCAGTTGGCCGCGCAGCATTCCCATTCGCTGGACGCGTTCTTTGCCCATATTCCCGGTCTGCGGGTCGTGGCCCCCGCCACGCTGGAGGATGCGCGGGGCATGCTGTGGACGGCATTGCAGGATCCGGACCCGGTGATTATTCTGGAACACGTCATGCTCTACAACATGGCGGGCAAGCTTGCCGGGAACGCGGGTGCGGTAGACATCGAACGCGCCGTGATCCGCCGCCCAGGCCGCGATGTGACCCTCATCGCTTGGTCCTATTCCCTCTGGAAGGCGCTGGAGGCCGCCGAGGAATTAGCCAAGGACGGGATCGAAGCTGAGGTGATCGACCTGCGCTCCATGCGCCCGTTGGATGAGGCAACTCTGACCGACTCCGTAACCCGCACCCGCCGCGCGGTGGTGGTGGACGAAGGCTGGCGGACGGGCTCGCTTTCGGCAGAAATTGCAGCACGCGTGCAGGAGGCCTGCTTCTGGCACCTCGACTCCCCCGTCGCCCGCGTCTGCTCCGCCGAGGTGCCCGTTCCTTACCCAAAGCACCTCGAAACCGCCGCCCTGCCGCAGGTCTCCGATATCATCGCCGCCGTGAAGGCCTTGCCGGGGGTGACGCCATGAGCATCTTCACGATGCCGTCGCTCGGCGCGGACATGGAGGAAGGTAAGCTCGTCGAATGGCTGGTGAAGCCGGGCGACAAGGTCAAGAAGGGCGATATTGTCGCGGTGGTCGAGACCCAGAAGGGCGCGATCGAGATCGAGATCTTCGAGGCGGGCGAAATCGGTGCGCTCCTCGCCGAGCCGGGCCAGACCCTGCCAGTCGGCGCACCTCTGGCACGACTTGGCGCGGCGGCGGAAGGAGAGGTCATCGCCCCGGCTGCGGCACCCGAACCTGCCGTTAAGGCCCCAAATGCTGCGACGCCGCCAGCCCCAGCCAAGGCCCCGGCGGCTAAGCCGGTTGCACCCTCGCCAACGGTGCCCAGTGGCGCCGCACTCGCCTCACCAGCTGCTCGCTCCCGTGCCGCCGAGCTTGGGATCGCGCTGGAGGCGGTTGCGGGATCGGGTCCGGGCGGCGCGATCCTTCTGTCGGATGTCGAGAGCCATGTCCCCGCCACCCCTCAGCCCGCCGCCGAGCCGGTCGCGGAGGCCCGCCCGAAAGGCAAGCCTGGCCTCGACATGACCGAGATGCGACGCGCCATTGCCGCCGCCATGAGCCGCGCCAAGCGCGAGATCCCGCACTACTACCTGACGCACGAGATCGACCTGCAGTCGGCACAAGACCAGATGACCGCGCTGAACGCCGACCGCACCCCCGACCGGCGGCTTCTGATGGGGGCGCTTCTCATCCATGCCACGGTCAAGGCGCTGGCCAAGGTGCCGGAACTGAATGGCCGCTACGAAGCCGAGCCCTACGCCGCCTCGGGGTCTGTCAACTGCGGGATCGCGGCGGCGATACGCGGCGGCGGGTTGATCGCCCCCGCAATCCTCGATGCGCAGTCGAAGGACCCCGACGCTATCATGGAGGCGATGCGCGACATTGTCGTCCGGACCCGGACGGGGCGCCTGCGCAATAGCGAAATCACCCAAGGCACGATCACCATCTCTTCCCTCGGCGAAACCGGCGTGGATGCGCTGATCGGGGTGATTTACCCGCCGCAGGTGGCGCTGGTCGGCTTCGGCGCGCCTCGCGTCAGGCCAATGGTCCAGGGCGGCGCCA
>CAMBWO010000084.1 GCA_945871285.1 Pseudorhodobacter antarcticus
CGCCCTGATGCCGTGGGCCCACATCCCGCCAGTCAAAGCATCATAATGAGCTCATCCGGGACTCCCCGACGAGCCCATCGGCCTAGGTCCAACTGCCAAAACCGCTGAATGCAACCGAAAATTCAATGGGCCGCAGACGCCGCTTACGGTGCCGTGCGGATACTGCACGCCCTCAGCCAATTCCTCCTTCGTTGGGCGCGGCAGGCCGAGATGGCGGTAGGTTTCGGCCTTGAAGGTGGAAACCGCCACCGTCCAGAGCCGCGCGCCTCGGCGGATGCGCTTGCCGACCTCCGTCACATCGACATAGGTCGGCCCCGACACTGGGCTCGAGCGATTGAACCCTTCGACGCCCTTGACCGGCGCGACCTGCGCTACGCCCTGCCGCCGTGACCAAGCATAAACCGCCGGAGCCTCATAGCCGGTGTCGATGGCAAGCTTGGCCAGCCGCAGATGCGCGCCGTTTTGCTGGACCCATGTCCGGTCCAGCAGCCGCGTCAGTTCCGCCCATGCGCCCTGATGATCGGGGCCGCCGTCGATGACGATGTGATCGACCAGCCAGCTTGTCCCACCCCGGCCCCAAGCCCAGACATCGACCTCGATCCGGTCCTTTTGCACGTCGGCCCCGGCGGTCAGGAACAACCCGCCCGCCGGGACGATCCCCGGCTTCCACGCCTCGCGGCGATCATAAAGCCGCGACCAGTCCGGTGCTTCGCCGGATTCGACCCAAGTCTCGCCAAGGATGGTGTTCTTGAAGGCCCGGATCGCCTCGTCCGAACCTTGCGCTGCCTCCCATGCCCGCACGATCCGCTCCCAGCTGAGCCAGCCGATCGGCGAATAAAGCGCCGAGAGGTGATAGCCGACGGTGCCGGGATCGGCGGCGACAGCGGTTGCGCGCCACTCGCCTGCCTCCAGCATCGCCGTCTTGTGGTGTTCCGCGATGGGGTGTTCGCAGCCTTCGCAGTGGTAGTCCGCAGCCTCCGGCCGCCCCTTGTCCCAGCGCAGCCGCTCAAACTTCAGCCACTGGAATTGACGGCAATGCGGGCACGGCACGAAGAACCGGCGTTGGTCGCTGGCGTCGTATTCGCGCTCGATCCGGCTGAGACCCCGGATTGTCGGCGTCGAGACCAGAAACACCTTGCGCCGATGGGCGAAGGTCAGCGACCGCGCCTCGCCGTCTCTCGCCTCCCGGAACTCCTCCCGTGGAATTGGAAAGCCGCCCAAACCACGAAAGTCACCTGACCGCGGTCCACACCGGATGGTTACTCACGACCTGAAGCGTCACCACACTCCTCCTGCCAGCCCGTCGTGAGCCGCGCGATCACGCCGGGCGACAGGTTCGGCGCGTCCGCACCAAGGATGGCAGACAGCGCCTCCTGAAAATCCCCGGTGGAGATGCCGCGCAGGTAAGGTGTCGGCAGCAAGGCATTAGGGCTTTTGGAACAGACCCCTATTTGACCATTGCTCAACTTTGATGTTGATGCGCACGAATATGCTTTAAAACAACCGCTGACAGCGAAGCTATGTTCTGAGGCCGAAAATACTGCCCATGCTGACCAGTTATAATCTCGACATGATACCCGCCCGGATATGCAGTTTGAAAAACGGCATCTGGATTTTCCATTAATGCATAAGGATTAAGGTAGCTCCCCTCACCAAACACGAGGGCTACTGGGCCGTGATGGATCGAAAATCGGCCCTGCTCCATCAAAATTATCGCGCCAATTGTTCGCCCACGGTGGATGAGTTCCTGAATCACACGCAGCATAATCATGCCGCCCTGACAATTCCCCCCAATGTGGATAGGGCCGCCACTATACAAGCTCTCGATTTCATCAGCCACTAAGGTGGTCATGGCCGCTAGATTACTTTCCAAATACTCAAACAAAAGGTGTCCTGATCGGGTACCGAAGACCTTTATACCCTCAGGCGCAAGCGCGTCGTTCAATGCGATGAATTCAGGCCCCCCTTGAAACATCCAGTACAGGGGAATGGAGGCTGTATTTTCTGGTACATGCCGGAAGAGGCCACGGTCTGTCGCAGCCTGGCCATGCCAAGTCGTCAAATGAGGGAGGACGGCGTCGGCGATGGCATTCTGCACTGCGCTGGTGCCCGGTACGGCTGAGGGCGCTTTTAGACGTGCGTCAACTGATAGCGATAAAAACTCGACCGTTTCACTTCCGGGAGGGAGAGCGATGTCGAGGGAAATGCCAAACGCATCCTCCAGCGCACCCAGAAGATTGACCAGATCAAGGGAATCCAATCCGGCGTCGGAGAGGTTTTCGCGAACGCCTGGGACCAACAGACCGGGTGATATCTCGGCAAGAAGTCCGAGGACGCGCTTCTCGGTGGCTGTTCCCGGCGTTTTTGTAGAGCGCGTGACGAATGCGGAGGGCGGAACAATCAACGCGGACCGATCCCGCTTGCCGTTTGGCGTTTGCGGGATGCGCGCCACAGGCAACAAGATCGAGGGCTGCATATATCGGGGAAGACGCTCGGTCAGAGCTGCACGAACGGCCTGCACGTCGAGTGTACCTCCCTCGGATTTTAGCACCACGTGCGCAACCAAGCGCGCATGCTCATCGACGTCGCGCACCATTGTTACCGCGCAATCCCGCACATCGGGCAATTCGCAAAGCGCAGCTTCGATCTCCGAGGGGTCAACGCGGTGGCCAAGGATCTTGAACTGGTCGTCCATACGCCCAAGACAAATCACCCTTCCGTCTGCTCCAATCTTTGCGCGATCGCCCGTCCGGTAAATTCGGATATCCGTCTGATCAGGTGCCCATGCGGGAGAGGGCAATGTCGGAAACTGTGCTGCGGTTAATTCCGGCTGGTTTCTGTAGCTTGTTGCGAGGCCAGCGCCAAATATACAAAGTTCACCTATCGCACCCTCCTCAACGGCTTCAACCGCCTCATTGAGGATGCACAGGCCCATGTTGGCAAAGGGGCGTCCGATTGACACCGGATCGGAGCCGTCACAATAGGAAAAACTGGCTTCGACAGTCGCTTCTGTAGGGCCATAGGCATTGATGAAAGTTCGCCTATCATCAGGCCGCCAGCGCCGGACAAGAGCCGCAGGACACTGTTCGCCTGCTACGATTATGGTTGTCAGGTCGGGGTAGTCGCCTATTGGTACCGCGCCAAGGGCAGAGGGGGTCAAGGACAGGTGGCTCAGGCGCTTATCTGCAATAAAACCACCCATCGGGGCACCGGGACGCCCCTCAATTTCCGTCGGCAACACCAGGCAAGCACCTGCGGCCATCGCGACAGCCACATCACCAATATTGACGTCGAAACCAAATGCGCTCACCAGCGACATCCGGCTCTGTGTGGTCAGCTTAAAAGGGGCGCGAGCGGCTGTCGCATAGTTTGAGATTGCGCAACGCGAGACGTCGACCCCTTTCGGTACACCCGTCGTGCCTGAGGTATAAATCAAATAGGCCAACTGGCTGGGTGCATGGGAAATCAAGACGCCCAAATCCGTCGTAGGATCCACATCTAGCAGATCGCTGGATACAAAGGCAGGTGCACTGTTGGGTAGCGCGGGGCTGGCCGCGTTTACGATCACGACACGCGCTGAGGAATCGGTGAGCATATGTATCAGTCGCTGTTCAGGTAGCGCTGGATCAAGCGGAAGATAGACCGCTCCGAGGCGCAAAGTTGCCAAAAATGCAGTGACCCTATCAATGTTCGGTCGAAGGTATACGCCCACTACGTCACCGGCGATTACCCCGGCCCGAAGAAGACGGGCTTCCAAAGATGCGGCTCGATGCCAAAGTTCTTGGTAACTCAGTATGCGGCGGCCCATTTCGATTGCTGGCGCTTCGGGATTTGCGCGCAAATGGGACGCTACCATGTTCAGCAAATCTGGGGATAAGGGAGTCTGAGGACCAAAAAGGACTGAGGGGCCTGTGGCTTGTGGTAGCTTCGGGGCCGAGAGACGCGTTGCTAGTCGCTGCGCGAATCCGGATATCGTGTGTCCGCCCATTACGATGACAGTATCAGATATCGCAACTTGCCCTGCTAAACGCTCAATCAGATCAACGGTGTCTGCAACGGCATCAAAGCACCGCTCCGCGCGTGCAAAAGCATCCAGCAGCGCCTGATCACCACTTCCAAGCAAACTGGCTTCACCCAAAGCTGCAACTGGCAAAATAAAGCAACGGTCTGCCGGAGCCAATGCCGTGACAAAGTCGTCTGCCAATCGACAGACACGGTTATGCAACTGAGGTTCCAATACTACGATGAGTTGTCCCGGCGTGTCCTGACGCAAGGATTGCAGTGCAGCAGATATCTCTGCTGGGTGATGTGCGAAGTCGTCGACTACGCGAGGTTGCTGTGCATCGCTGACGACTTGCAGTCTTCGTTTGATCCCCCTAAAATTTCCCAGAGCCGCAAAAACCTGTTCAGCCTCAATACCGAGTTCCAACGCCATGCCTAGAACCAGCAGTGCGTTCTGAACATTGTGACGGCCTGCGACACCAAGGCGTAAGACACCCAACGAAATGCCGTCTCTTTCTACACAGATCGAGCCGTGTTTCTCGACAGCACGAAGATGATTGGTGGGAGCAAAGCCACAGGTGAGCACCTTGCGCCCAGTCCGTCGAGCGACATCCAAAGCCCTAGCATTGTCGCCGTTTACGACAATTACCCCATGCGTCGGAACGCGCGCCAGAAACGCTGTGAAGGCAGCGTCAAGCGCATCGTTGCCATCATATTGCTCCACATGCTCGTCATCGACATTTGTCACTATGGCATGACGGGGTGCCCAATTTGAAAGGGTGCCATAGGCTTCGCAGGCCTCCATCAAGAAAGCCGCATTGTCCGACCCCAACCGCGCAGGCAGGGTATTGTCCAACTCGGCTCCGATCATGTGCCCGATGTCTGCACCAAAAACCGTGTCAAACACCAACGCAAGCATAGCTGTGGTTGTTGATTTGCCGTGGCTGCCCGCGACACAGATGGTCTCGCGGTGTGCCAGCAGCAAAGCAAGTGCTTCAGCGCGCGTCAATACCTCTATGCTGAGGCGGCGTGCTGCGCGCAGGTCTGGATTGTGATTAGGAATCGCGGGGCTGGCAATACACAGCCACTCGTTCGCAGGCGTCAGATCATGTGCGGTACTGTTCTCATTGTCTACCAACACCTGAGCGCCATGCTCCATAAGCACGGTGCGTTTCTCATCCGAGATTGTGCGGTCAACTCCTCGAACATGCGCACCGGCCGAACAAAGCAAAAGTGCAAGCGGGAACATCCCGCTACCACCGACCCCAATCATGTGGACTTTCTTACCCTTAAAGTCCACTAATATCGCCACTTAGAGCATACGTACTGATCCGGCCCAATTCCTCGAAAATACGCGTTCGACCCAAGTCGGATTTCCACCACGTTTCGCGAGAGAGGTCACCAGAATGTTTCGGAGGAAGTGCAATAAAATGCAGGCCATTTGGCAAGTGCTGCCGCGCGGTCATAAGAACCCGTCGCATATGAAATGGTTTTGCGCACAGGGCAACGGACCGGATTTTATTCCAACCCTCGCCCGTTGATGCGACCAGTTTTGCGCTCAAGGCCATGTTTTCCTTGGTATTGGTTGCGTATTTTTCGACAAGGACGTCAGCTTCGGCAACGCCCTGCGCCAAGGCATAATCACGGTAGCCCTGCCATTCGACCAAGCCATCCGCCATTGTTCCTGCACCCGAAATCACAATCCGCGGCGTTAGCCCTGCTTTATAAAGCTCTATTGCAGGTAAGATGCTGGATATCGTTGGACTTGCCGCCACGATCGTGAGGTCGACGGATTGCATGGCATCACTTATAAAAAGAAACTGCCCGATTGCATCTCGGCTATCAGTATTGTGCATCCTGTTTACTTCTGATTTCCCGTGATTGTTGCCCAAATAATCCGCGCGCCCAATGGCCCACGCACAATACGCCTTACCCCACATTACCCGACATTCCCCAAGTGGCATGCTGGCTGACGGGAAGATCGCCTAATTTTGCCCGCTGGACAAGCATTTTTCGCCCCAACCCGTGTCTTCGGTCGCGCAAGCTGCTGGAACAGGGCGGATCAGACCGCAGCCGCCGTGTTCTGGCTCGGCGTTGGTGTTTTTCAGCGCAGCGGACAGACCTGTCCTGCCGCTTTCGTTCAGTTTGGGCGTGGATCGCGGTCATGCGCATAGCGGTGGCGTTCGCAATCGGTGGATCGCGGCGAGGATGGCGCGCACCATCGGGCCGGTGACGGCCACCTCGGCCAGTTGGAAGGTAATGGCGCGGGCGTGACGGATGACGCGGGCACCAATCTTGATCAGTTTGAGTTGCAGGCTGGTCAGCGACCATTGGGCCATTTCCTCGGGCAGTTCGATACAGCGCAGGAAGGTTGCCAGGTTGTAGGCCAGCACGTGCAATTGCAGCCGCACCTCGTTGTCGCGGAACTTCCGGCATGACAGCCGCGTCCAATGGAAGGCGTATTTGCCTTCCTTGATGTGCTGCTCGGCCGTGCCGCGCTGATTGTAGAACCGCACCACCCAGTCCGGCTCCATCGGCAGGTTGGTGACGATGAAGCCGATCTTAGGAAACAGCTCGCCCGGGTGCCATTCGATCTTGGCGATAACACGGCGTTCCTTGCACCAGGACGCCGCCTGATAGTGGAAATCCTCGAAGAACCGTTTGACCTTGGTCAGCGAAGGTCGCCCCACGGGCCGCGTCAACCGATGCGCGATCTTCTCGCGCAAGACGTTGTTGGCAGGTAGCCGGATGGCGTAGAAGTAGCCTACCTCTTCCAGACGTTCGTAGATCGCGGGGATCGCATAGGCTGCGTCCGCCCGGAAGAACCGGCCCCCAAGGTCGCGGTCGGCGTAGCGGGCGATGACAGGATCAAGGACGTCCCGCCAGCCGTCGGCGCTGTGGACGTTACCGTTGCGCAGGGCGCAGCGTTCCAGCATGCCGAACTGGTTAAACAGGAAGTTCGGGTGGTAGCAAGTACAGTCGAAGTGCCCGTTCCAAGCAGCACCTTCCTGATCGCCGTGCGTCGGGCTGACCGAGCTGTCCATGTCCAGCACGATATACTTCAGCCCGTTGCGGTCATGAAACCGGTCGATCCACTGCCCGTTCAGATCGGCCAGCGCCTCCCGGTTCTCGGGCAAGGCAAGTGTCTCGGTCTCGAACCGCCCCATTTGGGAAGCCGAAGCTGCTTGCGCGTCGACAGCTCTGCCGCCGACAACCTGACGCATGACCGGATCGAGGGCCAGCCGATCGGCATCGTTGACATCCTCGTATCCAGCCAGCCGCCCGAACACCGATTGCCGGAACAAGCCGTCAAGCCGGTGGATCGTGTTCTTGCCCCGGCGATTGTCGCACAGCGCCGCTGACGCAAGATCCGACAGCCCGAGCGCGTCATCCATCTCGCGCATCACGAGAAGGCCACCGTCGGAACTGATCTGCGCGCCCCGGAACTCCAGCCGCACGCGGCGGTCGAAATCGACCCGATCTGCCCGCTCCGAGCCCGCACCCTCTGGGTGATCCATGAAACAAACCTCGCGTAGCATTCAACACCATGATTTATATAGAAAATACCATGGTCAGGACAGCAAAATCAAAGATTTACTTGGGGAATATGGGATGATCAGGTCAGCGATGGACATTGATCGCAGGATTTATGCGATCGTCCCTCGCGGATATGGCCGCGATCCCCGTGCGCCCTTGCTGGATGCGATCACCACGGACGGTGATGTCGAGATACCGATTGACGCGGTGGGCTTCGGCTTTTGGCTGAAGGCTGCCTTCGGGGCACCCACCACCGCTGGCACGGTGGCCGCAACCGGGGCGATCACGTTCTCTGCCCAGCCCGCCGCCAACTCGACGCTGACGATCAACGGCACCGTATTTACCTTTGTGGCCTCTGGCGCTGTCGGCAACCAGGTCAACATCGGCGCCAACCTGGCGGCGACCATGACGGCTCTCGCAGTGGCATTGAACGCAAGCGTCGTCACCGGCGTGGCGCTGGCAACCTACACCGGCACGGCCACTGCGCTGACCATGGTGCATGACACGCTTGGCAGCACCGGAAACAGTTTCACGCTGGCGGCGTCGATCTCACCCGCCTCCAGCGGCACTGTGTCGGCTGCGACCCTGACCGGCGGGTTGAATGCCCACACTTTCCTATCCGGCAGTTGGACCCTGCCCAGCATGTCTATCGAAGTTCGCATGCCGGAGGTGCCGCGCTTTGCCATGTATTCTGGCTGCGTGCTGGATTCACTGTCATGGCAGATGGAGCGGTCTGGCCTTCTCGGGGCAAAGGCTATGCTGGTGGCGCAGGGCAAAACAATTGCCGCCGCCACCGCTGCCGGAACACCCGCTACCATCGCCTTGAAGCGGTTCGGCCATTTCAACGGGGCCATCAAGCGCGATGGGTTGGCGCTGGGCAACATCGTTTCGGCCGATGTGACTTATGCCAACAATCTCGACCGGATCGAAACCATCCGTTCCGATGCGAAGATCGACGGTGCTGACCCGACCATCGCGGCGTTGACCGGCAAGATCGAGGTGCGCTTTGCCGACACCACGCTGATGACGCAAGCCATCAACGGCACGGCGGCAGCGCTGGAGTTTTCCTATGTGCTAACCAGCGGCGAGAGCCTCACGCTGACCGCGCATGCGGTCTATCTGCCTCGGCCCCGCATCGAGATCAAAGGTCCGAAAGGCGTGCAAGCGTCCTTCGACTGGCAAGCCGCCTTGGCCACCAGCCCCGCACGCATGTGCACCGTCGTCCTCGTCAACAGCATTGGAGGTTACTGATGATCCGGATCCAACTTTCCCCCGAACCGCAATGGTTTGAGCTCGGCCACGGCGTGCGCCTGCAGCTTTTGCCGCTGACCACGGCGCTGATGGTTGCCACCCGCTCCGACCCTGCCGTGCAGGCGCTGGCCGCTGATGCCAGCAACGACACGAGAGCGGCGGTCTTTGCCACAGCCCTCGCCCGCCGTGCAATCATCGATTGGGATGGCGTTGGCGACGCTGATGGCAACCAGATGGAAGTGACCCCGGAAGGCATCGACGCGCTGCTGTCGCTCTGGCCGATCTTTGAAGCCTTCAACCTGCACTACGTCAGTCGCGGCATGCTGCTGGACGCAGAAAAAAACGGCTTTGCGCCCTCGCTGACTGGCGCTTCAGCGGGGGCGACAGCTATTGCGAGGCCTGCCAAACGCAGTGCCCGGACTGCCCTGACCGATTGAACCAGCCGCTCACCCTTGACGGTTGGCAAGTCTGGGATCTGGTTGGTCGTCTTGGTGGCCAGATGCGGGTGGCCGGAAAAGCCGTGCTGGGCTGGGACATGGGCGCGGCTTTGGCGCTCGGCCATGCGCTGGGCCTGAACCCGATGGTGGTGGCAGAACTGTTGCCGGAACTGGAGGCGGTGATGGTGCGCCGGATCAATGAGAAGATTGCCGCGTCAGACTGACAGCTTTCAGGCGCTGACTTTGCTGATCAGGGTCACGCCCGGAAGTCCGTCGAAATGCGCATCGCATGTCAGCAGGGTTGCGCCTCGCAGGCGGGCGGTCACAAAAATGATGGCATCGGCAGTGGCAAGCCTGTGCGCACGGCAAGCCTCCGCCGCCGCGAGGGCAATTTCGGTGTTTAGGGGGATGACTTGGCAGACTTGGGTGAACGCAATCACCTGATCCGCCTTCTCTTCACCCAACTCGCGGGTCAGCCATTTCGCAAGCTCAAGCTGCACCATAGTCGGCACGAGCCACTCAGCCTGTTCCGGCATATGCTCAGCTAGCCGGTCGGCGGTGGGTGAGGCGATCAGCCATTCGATCCATGCAGAGGTATCGACGAGGACCATCAAAAACGGTCCGACCGGTCACGATAGTCGGTCGCGGATGCCCCGCGTGCGATGCCCTTCAGCGCCTCGCGCTTCGGGACCGGGACTAGAAGAACGCCGGTTCCTTTCGGGATAAATGCGAAGGTCAACCCTGCCTCCCAATGCTGGGCCGCACGGATCGCCTTGGGGATCGAGATCTGGAACTTTGAAGACAGGGTCGCGGTTTCGGACATGCTCATACTCTCACCTGATCGATAGCAGAAACGTAAGACACTACAGCCCGAACTTCAAGGATCCTGACCCATGGCCGAGAAACGCGTCTCCGTTCGTCTTGTCGCCGATCCTCGGGCCCGGCGCGAAGATCGGCTATGCCGCCGACTGGTCGGAATATTTCGGCCACCAGCCCGGCGACGGCACAGGCGACATCTACTTCCACCTCGATCCGCTTTGGGCCGATGCCAACATCAACTTCATCGGGGTCGACAACTATCTGCCCTTGTCGGATTGGCGGGATGGCACATCGCACCTCGACGCCTCGGGCGTTTGGTCGGGCATTCATGATCCGACCTATCTGCAATCGAACATCGAGGGCGGCGAGTATTTCGACTGGTTCTATGCCTCGGACGCCGCACGCAACGCCCAGACCCGGACGGCGATCAGCGATGGTGCCTATGGCAAGCCTTGGGTCTTCCGGCCGAAGGATTTCCGCAGCTGGTGGATGAACAGCCACAAGAACCGCCCGGGCGGGGTGGAAAGTACCAGCGCCACGGCATGGGTGCCGCAGTCGAAACCGATCCGTTTCACCGAGATCGGTTGCCCTGCCGTCGACAAGGGCACCAACCAGCCAAACGTTTTCTTCGACCCAAAGAGTTCCGAGAGCGAGTTGCCGCATTTTTCCACCGGGGCGCGAGACGATGCGATCCAGCGGCGCTATCTGGAAGCGCTGATCGGCTACTGGTCCGACCCTGGCCACAACCCGGTCTCGTCGGTCTATGCAGCCCCGATGATCGACATGGGCGAATGCGCGGTCTGGTGCTGGGACGGGCGGCCCTATCCGGCATGGCCCGGCCGCAGCGATGTCTGGGGCGACACAGCAAACTGGGAGGTCGGGCATTGGCTGAACGGTCGGCTTGGCAATGCCAGCCTTGGGGATCTGGTGCGGTCGATTTGCGCCCGGTCGGGGATCGATCCGAACGCGCTCGATGTCTCGCGTCTCGCCGATGCTGTGCCGGGATTCGTGATCGCTGCCTTGGAAAGCACGCGCGCTTCCATAGCACCGCTGGCTCGGTATTTCGGCTTCGATGCCGTGGAAAGCCAGGGGCTGCTGCGCTTCGTGCCGCGGGGCGGCACTTCTCTGACCTCGATCACCCCCGCCGATCTCGTCGCGGCCGACCGGCCTGAGGGCGAGGACATCGAGTTCACGCGGGGCCAGGAGACCGAACTTCCGCGCGTGTTGAAATGGCGGATGCTGTCGGCGGACGAGGATTATGAGGCGGTGACAGTGGAAGCCCGCCGCGTGACCGTCGACAGTGTGAGGGTGCAGGCCGAGCAGTTCGCCATTGCCCATCCACCCGCGACCGCCGACCGCAATGCCCGCCGCGCGCTTTTTGAGGCTTGGATCGGTAGGGAAACTGCGACCTTTGCGCTGCCGCCTTCGCGCCTGGCACTGGATCCTACCGATGTCGTCTCGATCGAGAACGATGGTCGCAGCCTCGATTTCGCGCTCACACAGATCGCCGATGGCGAAGCGCGGCGGGTGGAGGCATCGCGACGGGACCAGACGGTCTATGGCTTGCCGGAAGGCCCGTCCCGCGGAGTTTCGACCGCCGTGCCGGTGGTGTTTGGGCCCCCGGATGCGGAAATCCTCGACCTGCCGCAACTGAGCGAGGACGTCGCTGCCTATCGCCCACTGGCTGCAGTCGCCGCTTCGCCGTGGTATGGTCAGGCCGCGATCTGGCGTTCCGCGTCGCTGGACGGCTTCTCGTTCTTCTCTACGGCTTCGGTGCCCGCCCAGTTCGGAACGCTGGCGGCAGCGCTGGCGGCCGGGCCGTCCTGGCGCTTCGATCTGGCGAATGCACTTCTGGTCGATATCTCGTTCGGATCGCTGCAGAGCGTGACCGACGAGCAGTTGTTTGCGGGCGCCAATGCGCTTGCTTTGGAAACCGCCCCCGGTACGTGGGAGGTGCTGCAGTTCGGCCTCGTCACCATCGTCTCGACCGGTCGCTGGAAACTGACCCGCCTTCTGCGCGGTCAATCCGGCACCGAGGACGCCACTATGCCCTTGACCCCGATCGGCAGTCGGATCGTGTTTCTGAATTCGGCGCTGGTGCCGCTGCCGGTGACCGAGGCTGAGCTTGGCATGCCATGGAACTGGCGTATCGGGCCGGTGAGCCGGGCGGCAGGGGATCCGATCAATCTCGGGCTGACCTTCACGCCGCAGGGACGAGGTCTTCGCCCCTGGAGCCCGGTGCGGATCAATGGCGTCTGGCAGGGTTCGGGCGACATTGCCCTGTCCTGGTTGCGCCGAACCAGGTCGCTTGCGGGCGACAGCTGGAACGCGCCGGAAGTGCCATTGGGCGAAGTTTCGGAAGCCTATGACGTCGAGATCCTGACCGGCGGCGGATCGGTTGTCCGCACCGTATTCGGCCTTGGGGCCGCCAGTTGGACATACACTGCCACGATGCAGGCAACCGATTTCGGCGGTCCCATCACCAGCCTGCGCGTCCGCATCTATCAGAACGGCCAACTCGGCCGCGGCGCCCCCGCCGAGACCATCTTTATACCTTAGGAGACTTCCCCATGGCGGATACGCCCAACCTGGTTCTGCCCTATCTCGCGGCGAACCAGTCGCAGAAACATGTCACGGTGAACGAGGCGCTGCGCCGCCTTGATGCGCTGGTGCAGATCATCGTTCAAAGCGCGGTTCTGGCCACACCGCCGGGGAGCCCGGCTGAAGGCCAGCGCTGGATCATCCCGGCCGCGCCCACCGGTGCTTGGGCGGGACATGCTGGGCAGATTGCTGCCTGGCAGGACGGCGCATGGGCCTTCTATGCGCCTCTCGATGGCTGGACCGCCGTCGACGTCAGCACCGACACGCTGCTTCTCTACAATGCGGGAACTGGCATCTGGACCGGGCTGATCACCGGCATCTTTTCTGACGCGGCCTTCACCCTGCAGGACGACATCGACCCTACCAAGCAGGCCCGGTTCCAGATCGCAGGATTCACGGCAGGGGCGACACGGGTCTTCACGCTGCCAGATGCAACCACATCATTGGCCGGGCTGGCCGTCGCCCAGACCTTCTCCGCGAAGCAGACGCTGTCGAACGCCAACAACGATCTCGGCACCTCGACCGGGACCGGCACGACCAACCTCGCCAACGGCGCCACGCTGAGCGGCAGCACCAAGACCGTTAACATCGGCGCGGCCGGGGTGTCAGGGTCGACCACCAACGTGATCATCGGATCGGCGGTGGCCGGGGCTTTGGGTGGCCTGACCATCAACGGCCCGAGCGTCACCTTTGGCAGTAGTGTCTCTGCCATCGCCATGGCGGCGGCCAACGTCTCTGCGCTTTACCTCGGTCTTGGCGGCTCCGCGGCAGACGCAACAAACCGGCTGTCGATCAACGCTCCGTCCAGCCTCTTCAACAACGCGGGCGCTGGACATCAAGTGAAGGTCAACAAGGCCACTGCCACCGATACCGCCTCCTTTCTGTTCCAGACTGGATTTTCCGGACGGGCCGAGTTTGGCCTGACTGGGTCGGATGATTTCCAGATCAAGGTCTCTGGCGACGGTGCCACCTGGTTCAACGCCCTGCAACTGGAACGAACCTCCGGCCGGGTCCGCGCCATGGGGGCGCTGCAACTGAACCCGAATGCTGACGACCCCGGAACCGTAGCGGACGGCGACCTTTGGTACAACTCCAGCACAGGTAAATTCCGGGGACGGCAGGCCGGAACATCGGCCGATCTGATCGGGGGTGGTGGTTCGGGGGCCAGTTCTGCTTATGGCGTCTTGCAAGCCAACTACACCCTGACCAGCGCCACCACAGCCCAGAAGCTGTTCAACTGGTCGACGAACGGCGCGCTGTCCCTGGCGGCCGGGACTTACCGGTTTTCCTGTTCGCTGCTGCTCACCTCAATGTCGTCCACAAGTGGTTCAGCCAAATTCGATCTGAAGGGAGCAGGGACGGCCCTGTTTGGCAAGATGTCGATGCAGGATTTTGGCTCGCGGGGCACCGTCGCCGTTGGCGGAACAACCGCCACCTCGGGCACAGCCTCTGACGTGCCGTCCAGCGGCGGTGCCCTGACTACCCCGAGCGCTTCGGCCGCGCTCCGCGCCTCCATCCACGGCACATTCGAGATCACCACGGCGGGCACGATCATCCCGTCCATCGCATTGGACGTCGCCGCTGCCGCGAATGTCCTCGCAGGCAGCTATTTCGAATGCATCTACCTCGGCCCGGCCGCGGCACTTGGAGGCAGCTGGTCCTGACCCGGCCACTCCGGCCTCTCTTACTTAATCCGAACCGAAAGGAGCCCTTCGTGGCAATCCAGAATGACTTCTGGTCATGGATCATGACCGACCAAGCGAAAACCGCCCTCGCCGGAGCCGCAGGCGGCATTGTGCGCTGGGTCACCTTGCGCGAGCGCTGGCAAGACGGCGTGGCATCGCTGCTGGTTGGATCAATCTGCGCCCTTTATGTCGGGCCCTTCGTCAATCCGCTGATCAGCCCGCTGATCGGCGATCTCGCTCCGAACGGCGACAGCAACGGCTTTGCCTCCTTCATCGTCGGCCTCGGCGGCATTTCTATCGCCGGGCTCCTGATCGACCTGATCCGGACTCGGACCACCAAGGTGAAAGGGGACGGCGATGCGCAAGGCTGATCGCTTCCGCCACCTTCGCCGTGAGGCCCTGTTCTGGGCCGTCGCGATCTTCGTCGGTGTCCTGGTCTTCCCTTGGCTCTGACCAAGCCGCTGACACCAATCTCTCACCCGAAAGGACATTCCATGATCTACCAAGGCACCGCCCGGAATCCGGTCACCGAGTTGATCCTGCATTGCGCCGACACTCGGCCCGAATGGATGGCTGGGAACCCCCTCGTTGAGAAGGTCGCCGAGATCCGCCGCTGGCATGTCCAGCAGCGCGGTTGGCGCGACATTGGCTATCACTGGGTCATCGATCGGGATGGGACTGTCGCCCCTGGACGCCGCGAGACCGAAATTGGGGCTCACGTTGAGAACCATAACCGCGGCACTCTCGGGATTTGCCTGCTTGGTGGCTTTGGGGCGTCGGCCGACGATCTGTTCGAGAAGAACTTCACGCAGGCTCAGGCCACGGCCGTCAATCGGCTAATAGCTGAGATCAAAGGGAGGACAATGATCCGGAAAGTTTCGGGGCATAACGACTATGCCAAAAAGGCGTGCCCGGGGTTTGAGATCAGAAGCGCCGGCTTCGGGATCTGAGGTAGCATTGACATCAAACTTTCTTCGCAACCGTCGATGCCGCTAGCGGCCCGGAACGTGTCAACAACTTTGAGACAGTGGGTTTTTGAGTTTAGGCTTGGGCTGGCTCCGTCTTCTTGGGCGGGTTGATCCAGACAGCAGTCGGGATTTGGGGTGGTTTGGGACGCTGGCGGACGAATCTCTCGGGGGTGCTGAGAAACGCGGCGTCGAGCGCGGTCTGGCGCGCGGCGTGGATTGCGTCGGCCTGTCCGAAGTGGATCTGGTTGGGTGTCATCAGGCCGATGCCTGCATGTGGATGGTCCTCGTTATACCAAGCGAAGAAGCGACGGCAGAACGCGCGGGCCTCTTCGATGGTTTGGAACCGTTTTGGGAACTCCGGCTG
>CAMBWO010000085.1 GCA_945871285.1 Pseudorhodobacter antarcticus
CTTGCTGCCCTTGGCACGGGCAAAGCTCAGAAACTTTTCCTCGGGGTCCAGCGGTTCGGGTCCGGTAAAGGTGAAATCGAACCCGAACTGCCCCGCCGCATGGATGAAACTGGCGCAGACATTGTTGCCATCGCCCGCCCAGACCACGCGGCGCCCGGCGATGGGGCCGCGATGCTCCTCATAGGTCATGACATCGGCCATGATCTGGCAGGGATGGGTGCGGTTGGTCAGGCCGTTGATGACGGGCACGGTGGCATGTTCGGCCATCTCCAGCAGGGTCGCCTCCTCATAGGTGCGGATCATGATCAGATCGACATAGCGCGACAGGACCCGCGCCGTGTCGGCGATGGTTTCGCCGTGACCCAGTTGCATCTCCTTGCCCGACAGGACCATGGTCTGCCCGCCCAACTGGCGCACGCCCACGACAAAGGACACGCGGGTCCGGGTCGAGGGCTTTTCAAAGATCAGCGCCACCATGCGGCCCTTGAGCGGCTGGTCATCGTCCGGCTCGCCCTTGGGGCGACCATTGCGGGCAGTTTTCATCGCATGGGCGGAATTGATCATCGCCCGCAGGTCGGCCGCGTCGGTTTTGTGGATATCAAGAAAATGGTTCATCTTGTCTTCTTTGTTCAAGCCGGGGGCTATCCCCCGGACCCCCAGAGTATTTGTGCCAGAATGAAGGGATCAGAGCGTGCGCCCGACCTCGGTTGCGGCTGCGTCGAGGCGTTTGACGGCCTCGGTCAGGTCGTCATCGGTGATGGTCAGGGCGGGCAGCAGGCGGATCACATTGTCGGCGGCGGGCACGGTCAGGACATGGGCGCCGTAGCCCGCCTTAACGATGTCGGTGTTGGTGGCAAGGCATTTCAGGCCCAGCATCAACCCTTCGCCCCGCACACCCTCGAACACCTTGGGGTGGGCCGCGACAAGGCCTTCCAGGCCCTGACGGAAGCGGGCGCCTTTGGCGGCGACGCTGTCCAGAAAACCGGGGGCGGTGATGATCTCGACCACCTTGCTGCCCACGGCGCAAGCCAGCGGGTTGCCGCCATAGGTGGAGCCGTGGGTGCCCGCACCCATGCCAGAGGCGGCGTTTTCAGTTGCCAGCACCGCACCCAACGGAAAGCCGCCGCCGATGCCCTTGGCGACCATCATGATGTCGGGGGTGACCCCCGCCCATTCATGGGCAAACAGACGGCCCGTGCGCCCCATGCCGCACTGCACCTCGTCAAAGATCAGCAGGGTGCCGGTGCTGTCACATAAGTCACGCAGGCCCTTGAGGCATTGGTCGGGTACTACACGGATGCCGCCCTCGCCCTGAATGGGTTCGATGATGATGGCACAGGTCTGGTCGGTGATCGCGGCGCGCAGGGCGTCATGATCGGCCCATTTCAGATGGGTGAAGCCAGGCATCAGCGGGCCAAAGCCCTTGACCATCTTTTCCGCCCCTGCCGCCGCGATGGCACCGGTGGACCGGCCATGGAACGATCCCTCGAAGGCGATGATCTGCGTCCGCTCTGGCGCACCCCTGTCGTAATGGTACTTGCGCGCCATCTTGATCGCCAGTTCCGCCGCCTCGGTGCCCGAATTGGTAAAGAACACCGTGTCGGCAAAGGTCGCCTCGACCAGCGCCTCGGCCAGTCGCTCCTGTTCGGGGATGCGGTAGAGGTTGGACACATGCCACAGCTTGCCCGCCTGTTCGGTCAGCGCCGTCACCAATTCGGGGTTGGCATGGCCCAGCGCGTTCACCGCGATCCCCGCCCCCAGATCCAGATATCGCGTCCCGTCCTCAGTCGTCAGCCACGAGCCCTGGCCCGAGGTAAAGGCCAAAGGCGCCCGGTTATAGGTCGGCAGAACAGCGGTGATCATGGCAATGGTCCTTATGGGAAGCAAAGTCGTGCCAAAGCCGGGCACAAAGGTCAACGGAATTGCGGGGGGATTGGCCAGCGGCCAGCAGAAAACGCAGCTACGCGGTCAGGCGTCGGCGTCGGGGCAGCTGGGGCAAGGCGGTTTGCACGGTCATGCGGGAGGGGCTAGCACATCATCCGGCCGGGTTCAACGGCCCAGACCGAACTGCGCTGAAAATCACCGGGGGGCGACGGGGAAAGAACAAGGGCGCAATCTTTCAGGGAAGGATTTCCATCGCGTGATATCAGCGGGACGGTCGCCCTGTGAACCACCCGGCACACCCGAAAATCACCCGTTTCTGCAAGAGGTTAAGGCTGCCCCAAAGACCCGTGTCGATCCCCGCCGCTCCGGCCGGGCCCAGCTTGACTTCCCCCCAATGCTGCCGTAACGGCCGAACTGTCGGGATCTTGCATTGGAGTTGTCCGCATGGTGATTTCAAGGAACAGCAAGCTTGCCGAAGGGTCCGATTGCGCCGAAGCGACGGCATTTCTGTTGGCCGAACTTGGGGTTTTGCGCAAGACCACCATCGTCGACGTGGGGGCCAACCCGGTAAACCCGCCTCCTTATGCCGAATTGCTCAAGTCCGGCGCGTGCAAGGTCGTGGGCTTTGAACCGCAACAGGATGCCTTCGCCCAATTGCAGCAGGCCAAGTCCGAGGACGAGATCTATTTTCCCTTTGCCGTGGGTGATGGCAACCCTATAGATCTTCGGATTTACAAATCCTCGGGGATGACCTCGATCTTTGATCTTTATGCCCGCGCCCTTCGTGCCGTGGGCATGGGTATTCCCGCCATGCTGGACAAGGTCAAACTGGAGACAGTGGCATTGGACAGCATTCCAGATTTGCCGCCTTTTGATTTGCTCAAGATTGACATTCAGGGCGGCGAAAACCTCGTGTTCGGTGGCGCAAAGCGGGTGATGACGCAGGCTGTCGCGGTGATTGTGGAATTGCGATATCTGCGGCTATATCATGGCGAGCCCATGTTGGGCGGTGTTGACACTGAATTGCGCAGCCAGGGATTCTATCTGCACAAATTCATGTTCGCCAAATCCCTGCCGCTGCGGAATTCCCAAATTCACCGGCTCAAGTCAAAACTGGTCAGCGATCAGCTGGTCGATGGCGACGGCATCTACATCAAGAACATAGCGACACCTGACAAGCTGGACGATGAACAGATCAAACATCTGGCCATCCTGGGCGCCGGGGTCTTTGCCAGCCATTCCCTGGTGCTGTTCTGCCTTGACCAACTGGTCAAACGCGGCGCCGTGCGGGCCGAATTGCCCGCAGCCTATGTGGATGTCTTGCCAGCCCGGTTGCGCAAACCGGGCTGACGCAAACGGTTGCGGCTATTTCCCCAGAACCTTGATCCGGCCCTCGACCGCGGGTGCCACCTTGCCCAGCTTTTCGACATAGGCCATCACGTCATTGGCCATCAACCCACCCGCGCCGGTATCGGTGATCAGCCGCCCGCCGCCCAAGGCGCCGTAGCCATCGCCACCCCCCAGGATAAAGTCGTTGACCGCCACGGTGTACAGCTTGTCCGCCTCCAGCGCAGCACCGGCCACCATCACCTGCGACACCCGCTTGCCCGCCTCGGCCGTCGGATCATAGGTGAACGTCACGCCCGACACCTGCGCAAACCGCCCTGACCCGTTCTCGACCTGCGACACCGCGTTTTCCAGCGCCGCCAGAACCTGCGACCCCGGCAGTTCGGTCACTTGCGTCACATTGCCAAAGGGCAACTCGCTCAGGATGTCGCGCCGGGTCAGTGCGGTGCCCGCGTCATAGGTCCGGTCGGCCCTTATGCCGCCACCGTTCATCAGCGCAATATCCGCCCCGGTCGCCTCGCGCAGCGCATCGGTGATCAGGTTGCCCATCGTGCTTTCCTCGCCCCGCACCACGTTGCGGCGGCTGTCCAGCGCCGTCTCGGTCACGCCGATCTGCACGTTCAGCGTCGCATCCAGTTCGGCGGTATAGGCATCGACCTTGGCCTGGGTTTCGGGGTCCGGCGTCACCAGAGCCGTGTCGATGAACCGGAAATTCGGCACCCACTTCACCGACCGCTTGCCGTCGTTCTCGGTCACATCCACCATCAGGTCCAGCGCCGACAGGAACCGCCCGTCCACCCCGGTTTCGACATAGGCGGTGATCCCGTCATAAGACGTGCCATAGGAATGGTCATCGCCCGACAACACCACATCAAACGCCTTGGACGCGATCAACTCGCGGTCATTGGCCATGTTGGTCTGCACGACCCCCACCACCAGATCAGCCCCATCCTCCCGCGCCTGACGCGCCGCCGCGATCCCCATCTCGACCGTCGGGCCAAACACCAGATCGCCGGTGTCGGCCACCTCGGGGCTGGTGTCCTGCGCCACCGGAATCAGCGCAATCTTGACCCCCGCCACCTCCTTGACCGTCACCCCGCCCAGACCCTCGATCGCCGAGCCATCCGCGTTGGTGATGTTGATCGCCGCCCAGGGGTAATTCGACGCCTTCATCTTTTCGAAAAAGTTGGCGGGTCCAAAGTCAAACTCATGGTTGCCCGGCACGGCCAGATCGAACGGCACCAGCGCGGTCAGATCAATCGTGTTCTGCCCCAGGTCAAAGCCCGACAGCAGCGACGGCGACAGCATGTCGCCATCAAACAGATACAGCGTGTTGGGGTTGGCCGCCCGCTCGGCCCGCGCCACGGCATTCAGCCGGGCAAAGCCGCCCCGGCTGCCATCGCCGTCAAAGTCATAAATGTCACCGACCCCCAGCAGCGTGATCTTGACCGGCTCCGCCCAAACCGGACCTGCCACCGCCCCCGCGATCAGAACTGCAACTGCTTTTGACCATGCCATGCTGCGACTCCTTGCATTGGTTAAGGCACCAAGTCTGCGCCCGTGTCGCCTTCATGTCAAAGCCGCTTCCGTCACAGCGTGATGACAGATTGACCCTATGCCCATCATCGGGCATGACCCGGTCCGAATGTCACGGGGGGCGGCGCGATGCTGATCTACAAAATCTTCCGCCGCGCCGAATGGGTCGCCTTCCGGGATGCGGGCGAAACGCGGGGCGCGCCCATCGACCTGACCGATGGCTATATCCACTTTTCCACCGCCGCGCAGGTGGCCGAAACCGCCGCGAAATATTTTGCCACCGAAAGCGACCTTGTGCTGCTGGCGCTCGACTCGGCCCGGCTTGGACCTGCGCTGAAATGGGAACCCGCCCGAAACGGCGCGCTTTTTCCCCATCTGTACCGCAAACTGACCGCCGCCGATGTGCTGTGGGACAAATCCCTGCCCCTGGGCGCCACAGGTCACATCTTCCCCGAGGGCGTGTTTTGACCCTGACCGAACGGCTTGGGCTGCGGGTCCTGCGCGGTTTCGACCCCGAAACCGCGCACGGGTTGTCGCTGCGGGCGCTGAATGCCGGGCTGGTTCCGCTGCCGGGGCCGGTGACAACGCCCCGCCTCGCCTGCACTCTGGCCGGGATGCCGCTTCTCAACCCCATCGGCCTTGCTGCGGGCTATGACAAGAACGCCTCCGCCCTTGCCCCCCTGTCCCGCGCCGGGTTCGGCTTTGTCGAGGTTGGCGCCGCCACCCCCCGCCCGCAAGAGGGCAACCCCCGCCCCCGCCTGTTCCGCCTGACCGCAGACCGCGCCGCGATCAACCGCTTTGGCTTTAACAACGACGGGGCCGCGGCGATTGCCGCCCGCCTTGGCCAACGCACCCGCGGCCCCGTGCCCATCGGCCTGAACCTTGGCGCCAACAAGGACAGCCCCGACCGCGCCGCCGATTTCGCCACCGTGCTGGCGTTCTGCGGCCCCCATGTCGATTTCGCCACGGTCAACGTCTCCTCGCCCAACACCGAAAAACTGCGCGACCTGCAAGGCCGCGCCGCCCTGACCGCCCTGCTGGCCGGGGTGATGGAGGTGCGCGCATCCCTGCCGCAGCCCATCCCGATCTTCCTGAAAATCGCCCCCGATCTGAGCGAAACCGACCTTGCCGAGATCGCCGAAGTGGCCCTTGCCTCGGGCCTGTCGGGCATCATCGCCACCAACACCACGCTGGACCGTCAAGGTTTGAAATCGTCAAATGCGGGCGAAAAAGGCGGCCTTTCCGGCGCCCCGTTGTTCGAAAAGTCCACCCGCACCCTCGCCCGCCTGTCCGAACTGACCGGGGGCAAACTGCCCCTGATCGGCGTCGGCGGGATCGAGACGCCCGAACAGGCCTATGCCAAGATCAAGGCCGGGGCCTCTGCCGTGCAGTTCTACACCGCCATGGTCTATCAGGGCCTGTCGCTCGCCGCCCGCCTCGCCACCGGCCTCGACGCCTTGCTGCAACGCGACGGCCATGCCGATGTCAGCGCCGCCGTCGGCACCGGGCGCGGCGACTGGGTCTAGGACCAAAATCCTTCGAAGAAATTTGGCCCGCGCCCAACGCCCGGTCCAATCCTTGCCAGTTGGTTAATTTCTTGAACTCAAACCCTTGATTCCAAAGCATCTCGCAAAACGTCCAGATCTGGACGCCTCAGAACGCCTTGAAGGTCATCGTGGTCAGGGTCCGCACGATGCCCGGAATGTCGAACAGTTTGCCCGACAGATAGTGCCCGACATCGGCCTCATCAGGGACATAGACCTTGGCAATCAGGTCATATTCGCCGCTGGTCGAATACAACTCGCTCACCACCTCGCGGTCATAAATGGCCGTGGCCACCTCATAGGTCTTGCCGGGGGTGCAGCGGAACTGAACGAAAACGCAAGCCATGGGCGAACTCCTTTTGCGCCACCTTATTCCGCCGCCGCCCCGTCCTGCAAGGCCAGCACGGGGGCCGCCTTCAGATCGGCAACCGTCAGCGCCCGCTTTGGCAGGGCCAGCCGGTTGCGCACCACCCAATGCAGCCGCTTTTCCGCCCGCGTGATCGCCACATAGGCCAGCCGCTTCCACAAGGGCATCCCCGCCTCGCTGCGCCCCGCCTGGGCTGCGGCATAAAGGTCAGGCGCAAAGACCTGCACATCCTCCCACTGCGACCCCTGCGCCTTGTGGATCGTGACCGCCGCCCCATGCAGAAACGTCGCCCCCATCCGGGCGGCACTGGGGATGAACGGCTCCTCCTCGCCCGGCTTCTCGATCTTGATGATCGCCGCCGCAGACACCTGCGGATCCTCAGCCCCCACCACATGAATGCGCGCAAACCCCTCGCGCTGACCAGGTCCCAGATAGATCACCTGCGCCCCCTTGATCAGCCCCCGCGCCTCCAGATCAATCCGCTTCTTGCGGTGCTTCAAGGGCAGCTCGATCCCGTCGCAAATCAACGGCTCCCCCGGCATCAACGCATCCTCGGGCGCGCCATTCGCGGCGCGAAACGCCTGGATCAGCTTGATCCGCGTCACATTGCGCCAGACCAGAACCGGGCTGCGCGCCATCAGGTCACTGTCCACCCGTTCCGCCCAGATCACCCGCTCGTCCCGTTCGGACGCGGCGCGGACCATCGACTCGAACTCCTCAAACCCGATCCGGTCATCCCCCAGCGCATGGGCCAGGTCCAGGATCGGGTTGTCCTCGGCCTGACGGTGGATGCGGTGCAGCACCAGACGCCGGCTGTCGGCCAGCTTGTCAAACACCATCTCGCCCGAGGCCCCCACCGGCGCCAACTGCGCCGGATCGCCAAACAGCACCAGCGTCGGGAAAATCTCGCGCAAATCGTCCAGCTGCCGCGCATCCAGCATCGAGCTTTCATCGACAAAGCCCACATCCAGCGGCTCCTCGCGCCGCTTCCACCCCTGGATGAAATCCGACCCGCGCAACCCCGCCGCCGCCAGCGCGCCGGGAATCGACGGCACGGTCTGATAAAACGCATAAGCCCGGTCCAGCGCCAGTTCCGTCAACCCCTCGACCGCCGGACGCGGCGCCTGCCCGGCCAGCCATTCCGCGATCTTCTCATACTGCGGGTCATAGACGGGCGTATATAAAATCCGGTGGATCGTCGTCGCCGGAACCCCGCGCAACCGCAGGACCGAGGCCGCCTTGTTCGTCGGCGCCAGCACAGCCAACGTGCGCTTATCCTTGCGCTTGCGCCCCTCATAATCGCCCGACACCACCTCGACCCCGGCCCCCTTCAGCGCCCGGTACAGGCTGGCCAGCAGCATCGTCTTGCCCGACCCCGCCTTGCCCACCACGGCCAGCACGCTGGCCCGCCCCTCGGCCTTGGGGGTCAGCGCCGCTTCGGCCAGGTCAATGCCCATGGAAAACAACTCGGCCGCAACCCGGTCATAGGCTTCGGCCTGATCGTCTGAGAATGTCACCACAGCGCTTGTCATGGCCGGACCATAGGCGACCGCCCCGCCACTGGCCAGACCCGCCGGACGTCAAATGCCCCGATCGTCGGCCTTGGCAACCCCCGTCCCCTCGGTCAGCGCCGCAATCTCGGCCACCGCCACATCACGCGCCTCGGCGACCTTGGCCGCCAGGGCCTGCATCCCATTGGCGGCGGCATAGTCCCTCAGATCGTCCAACACCTCGAAAACCCAATCATGCGCCATCATGACCCCCTGTTCAAACTTGCAGGCGCCGCGGCCCCCTGCCCCAAGTCGCAGCAAAGTCTGAAGAATTCGCAACCCGCGATCCGCCCGATTGAAAAAATCAGGCTCAATTCCGCCGGACCGCCCGGCAGTCATCCCGGCGCGGTGCTGTCCAGACGCTGCAAAACCGGGGCGGCATAGAAATCCAGGATTGACTGCGCACCCGCCGCGGGCCGCAAATCAGCCCCGATCAGGCCGCGCCCGATCAGCGGCGCCAGCCCCTCCTCGACCGTGGCGGCAAGCCCGGCAGGCGGCAGTTTCATCACGGCGCCAGCCGCCTCCAGCCGAACAAGCAGCCCCGCCACCGTGGACGTCAACGCATCGCGCGTCGCGGGCCCCTCGCGCAGCGCCGCCGCCACCAGGGGCACCGGCAGCATCGGCACGACCTGCCCAATCGCCGCCATAAGGTGCTGGCCCAACGCCTCGGTCGTGGCGCCCTGATGCCGTTCCAGAAAGCGGCGCAGCGACACCGGGTCGCCAAAAGAGGCCGCCGCCGTGCCGAACCCCTTGAACCGCCGCAGCACGATCCGCAGCGCCACGACCAGCGTGCCGCCCAGAATGGCCAGCGGATTGGCCGGAAACCGGCGGTTGCCCTCGGCCGCCGCCTTGGTCAGGATGCGGTCCTCCAGCACGCGGTCATAGGCAATGCCGACCGGCACGAACACCACATCGCGCCCGCCGGGCACATAGCCCGCCACGATGTAACTCAACAATCCCAGCCGCGCCGCGCCCACCCGTCCATCCAGGCTCAACCCGCCTTCGGGAAAAATCGCCTGCGTGATCCCCTCGGCCGTGGTCATCTGCACATAGCGCGCCAAAACCCGGCGATACAGGGCATTGCGGCTGCTGCGCCTGATGAAATAGGCCCCCATCGTGCGGATCATCACCGACAGCGGCCACACCCGCGCCCATTCGCCAACGGCATAGGAAATCGAGGCGCGGTTGGCCACCAGCCAGGTCACCAGCACATAATCCATGTTGCTGCGATGGTTCATCACGAACACCACCGTCGCCCCCGGATCAATCTGGCGCAGTGCCCCATCTGGCCTGCCAAAGCGCACCCGGTACAGGGTGCGGCTCAACCCCCGCGCCAGCCGGATCGCCACCCCGAAATACAGGGTCGTCGAAAACCCCGGCACGATTTCCCGCGCATAGCGTCGCGCCTCCTCGAACGCCACGGGCACCGGCAACCCGGTTTCGGCGGCCCGCTCGCCCACCGCCTCCATCACCTTGGCGTCATAGATCAGCCGGGCAATGCGGTCCTGCCGCTCGGCCAGCTTGAACAGGTCGATCGGGCGGTCCAGCCGCGTGTTCAATCGCGCCACTGCCCGCTCCATCCGCGCCCGGAAAAACCAGCGCACCGACGGGAACAGGAAATTCGATGCAAAGGACACCGCCGCAAAGGCGATGATCAAAAGCAAAAGCCAATAGGGAACGGCGACGGTCTGGGTCATGCCCTAGAATTGGCACGCCCAGCCCGCAGATGCACGCAGTCCGACCTATTGGGTATAATAATAATCGGCAATTTCGCAGACATTGACGTTGTTCTTTTGCAAGACATCCCCGTCGGCAAACTCCGCCCGGAAATCGAACTCGCAATAGTTGTACCTGTTGTCAAAGTTCAGCCGCATCGACGACCCGGACGGCAGGGTCGAGCTGCCCATCACGTCGTTGCCCCATTTCGTCGCCCCGGAATTGGTGCTGTAAAACCGGTAAATCGTCACGCCCGTGTCGTTGTGAATGCGTACGTTGCGGTCAATATTGTCCGCCGACGCCGCCGACGCGGCCAGCATCAAGCAGGCCACCATCAGGCGCAGTCCAGTCCGTATCATTGGAAATACTCCTTATCCATAAGCGCGGTCCCTCGACCTTACGATGTGCGAATCACAGATCAAGCAATTTCTGGGGCGGACCGCGCAGGATTTGGGCGAACTGTGGTTCAACGGGCGCGCTTTACAAAGGCAGCGTCTGGCCCCCGCGTGTGACCGTGGCACGGGCCCGCAGATCGGTTGCCGAAAAGCCCACGCTGACCACGAACTCGCCCGCCTCGATGCGCCAGCCTTGGGCCGCAACATCGAAAAAGGCAAAGGCCCGCGCGTCCAGCGCCACCTCGACCTCGCGGCTGGCCCCCGGCTCCAGCGTGACCTTGGCAAAGCCCTTCAACTCCTTGACCGGCCTTGGCACCGAGGCCTGCGGGTCGCCCACATAGACCTGCACCACGGTCGACCCCACCCGGTCACCCGTGTTGGTCAGCGTCACCGTGACCCTGCCGCCATCCTGCGCCACCCGCAACCCGCCCAGCTCAAAACTGGTATAGCCAAGGCCATGACCAAAGGCGAACAACGGCGTGATCCCCAGCCGGTCATAATGCCGATAGCCGACAAAGATGCCCTCCTCATAGCGCACATGACCGTTCAACCCCGGATAGACCTCGCGGTCCTGCGATTGGGTCGGGTTGTCCGCCCAGCGGCGCGGAAAGGTCTGCGCCAGCCGCCCGCTGGGTTCGGCATCGCCAAACAGCACATCGGCAATCGCATTGCCCGCCTCTTGCCCCGGATACCAGGCCTGCAAGACGGCCCGCGCTTGGGCCCCCCACGGCATCTCGACCGGCCCGCCGGTCTGCAACACGACCACGGTGTTGGGGTTGGCCGCCAGAACCGCCGCCACCAGATCATCCTGCCGCCCCGGCAGGGTGATGTTGGGCAAATCCCAGCCCTCGGTGTCCCACTCGCCCGTCCGGCCGACAAACACCACCGCCCGGTCCGCCGCCGCCGCCACCCGCGCCGCCTCGACAATATCGGCGTCGCCCATTGGACGGCCAATGCCAACCCGCAGGCCCGCAAACACCAGATTGTCCGACGGCTTGTTGCAAAACTCGACCGTCACCGCATAGCTGCGCCCGGCCTCCAGCAGGGTCTCGCCCACCACCTCGTCGCAGCCCTCCTCAAAAAAGGTCGCGCCCTTGGTCCAGCCGTCCCAGGCATTGGCGATCACGCGGCCATCCAGCAGAACCCTGGCATAGCCCGCCGCAAACACCCCCACCCGGTGCACCCCTGACGCCTCGGGCACAAAGGTCCCGCTGATCCGGGCCGAAAAGTTGAATGGGTCCACCTTGCCGCCGCCCAAGGGCGGAATCCAGAAGGCCGTCACATCCGTCATGTCCATCCGGTGCTTGACCTCGCCCTGCAAGGTCTTGCCGGCAAAGAACTCAACCGCAAACTTGCCCTTCAGCACCGGCTCGAACCGGTCATTGGTGCAGCCCTTGGCATAGGTCAGCGTGGCCCCCTTGGCAACCAAACCATCCCACGGCGACACCGCGTAATGCGGGTTCAACTGCGCCGACCCGCCCCCCATGATCTGCGCCACCTTGGCATTCGGGCCAATCACCGCAATCGTGCCCTCCCGCGCCAGCGGCAGCATTCCGTCGTTCTGCAACAGCACCGCCCCCTCCGCCCCGGCGCGGCGGATCAGCGCCCGGTGCTCGGGCTTGTCCTCGGCCCGCTCCTCGAACGCCCGGTGGTCGTCCAGCGACCCGACCCGTTGCATCAGCCGCAGCATGTTGCCCGCCCGCGCGCGCACCATCGCCCCCGACACCGTGCCCGCCTGAACCGCCGCCACCAGCTTGGCCCCCCGGTCCCGCGTCGGCCCCGGCATCTCCAGATCCAGACCGGCGTTCACCGTGGGCTCGGTCGTGCGCGACCCGAACCAGTCCGACATGACGATCCCGTCATAGCCCCAATCTTCCCGCAGAACCTTGGTCAGCACCCAATGGTTCTCCGCCGCATAGGTGCCGTTCACCTTGTTATAGGACGACATGATCCCCCAGGTTTTCGCCCGCTTCACCGCCTGCTCAAACGGCAGCAGATACACCTCGCGCAGCGTCCGCTCATCAATGTCCGATGACATCGTGGTCCGCTCGATCTCGCTCTCATTGCCGATGAAATGCTTCATCGTGGCGCTGATGCCCTGGGCTTGCAGCCCCTCGATCATGCCCACCGCCAATTCGCCCGACAGCATCGGGTCCTCGGAATAACACTCGAAATTCCGCCCGTTGGTGACCGTGCGTTGAATGTTCACCGTGGGGGCCAGCGACACATGGGCGTTCTTGGACTTGACCTCCTCGGCCAAAGCCTCGCCCAACTCCCGCGCCAAGGCGGGGTTCCACGACGCCCCAATCGCAATCCCCACCGGAAAAGCCGCCGCCGTGACACCGCCCACCAGCGACCCACCCCCCCGCGCCCCGTTCGGCCCATCGGTGACCCGCAACTTGCCAATCCCCAGCCGCTCGATGGCCGCGACCGACCAGAAATCCTCACCCGACAGGATCGAAACCTGCTCATCCAGCGTCATCTGGTCCAGCAGCGCGTTGATATCGGTCATGGCAATCCCCTCCGGTTTCACGATGCTTTCCGGCAAACGCCCGCGAAAAGCAAGCCTGCAGCGCTAGGGATCGCTCTTCTTGCCCCGCGCTTCCGCCTTCAAGGCCCGCGACGGCGGGCAAACCGCCTGCAAGAATGTCGCCAGAGTGCCGCTCAGCGTGTCCTGCTCCATCCCATAGAACACATGCATCCCCTCGCGCCGCTTCCACACCAGCCCCGCCCCCTCCAGCACCGCCAGATGTTTCGAGACGGCCGGTTGCGACATCTCGAACCGCGCCGCGATGTCACCGGCACTCAAGGGCGCCTCCGAGATATAGGCCAGGATGCGCCGCCGCGTCACCGACGCAAGCGCCTCGAAGATCTTGTCCGCGCTTGACATGGGGTGACCATATAACCTATAAGTTATTAAGCTATAAAATTATAACCCTTCACCCCAACAGGTGCAAGATGGACCTGATCGCCACCGACCGCGTCATCCCCCTGCCTGACACCACGCTGGACGGCCGCATCCTCTGGGACGCCCCCAAATCCCTTTGGTGGTTCGCCCATGCCACAGGCGCCATCGCCGCCGTGACCCTGTTCCCCGCCTGGGACGGTGCCGCCGTCATGGTCGCCCTGACCGCCGTCACCATCTGCGCGGGCCACTCGGTCGGCATGCACCGCCTGCTGATCCACCGCACGTTCGAAACCCCGCTCTGGCTGGAACACATCCTGATCTACCTGGGCACCCTCGTCAGCATGGCAGGCCCGTTTGGCATTTTTCAGATCCACGAAATCCGCGACTGGCACCAACACCAAAAGGTCTGCCCACCCCATCCGTCACATGGCGCAGGCTTCTGGTGCGATGGCTGGTGGCAGTTGCACTGCAAATACGTCCTGCACCACCCGCCCCGTCTGACGCTTGAGGATCGTGTCACCCAAGACCCGTTTTACCGTTTCCTCGAACGCACTTGGCGGCTGCAACAACTCCCCCTCGCCTTGATCCTGTTCGCCTTGGGTGGCTGGGCATGGGTCCTGTGGGGCATCTCCGTCCGGATCATCCTGTCGCTCACCTGCCACTGGGCCGTCGTCCATTATTCCCACAAATCCGGCCACCAAACCTGGACCATCGCCGGCCTCCCCGTCCAGGGCTTTAACCTGCCCCACCTTGGCTTCCTCACCTTTGGCGAGGCGCATCACGGCAATCACCACGCCTTCCCCCATTCCGCCCGCCTCGGCCTTGACCCCGGCCAATCCGACCCCGGCTTCTGGCTGATCCGCAGCCTCGCCGCCCTTGGCCTCGCCCGAAACATCCGCCTGCCCCACAGCGCCCCGCCCCGCCCAGGCCTGACCCGCGTCTGACCCCTTCCCCCTTGGCCCATCCTCCCCTACCCTGCGCCAAAGAGGAGATTCCCCATGACCTTCCACATCGGTGCCAAACCCGGCGACATCGCCGAAACCGTGCTTTTGCCCGGCGACCCCTACCGCGCCCGCTGGGCCGCACAGACCTTCCTCGAACACCCGGTGCTGGTGAACGAGGTGCGGGGGATGCTCGGCTATACCGGGACCTGGCGCGGCCACCGGGTCACCATCCACGGCTCCGGCATGGGGATGCCCTCGCTCTCCATCTATGCGACCGAGTTGATGAAGGATTACGGCGCCCAGACCCTCATCCGCATCGGGTCAGCTGGTGCCATGCAACACCACATCAAGGTGCGCGACATCGTTCTGGCCCAAACCGCCTCGACCTATGGCACCCCCTCGCGGTCGATCTTCCGCGACCTGAACTTCGCCCCCTGCGCCGATTTCGGCCTGCTGACGGCGGCCCATCAGGCCGCCCTGAAAATCGGCGTCCCCGTCCATGTCGGCGGCATCTACTCCTCGGACACCTTTTATGACGAACGCCAGGACCTGGGCGAACAGATGCAGCGCCACGGTGTCCTGTGTGTCGAGATGGAGGCCGCCGAGCTTTACATCCTCGCCGCCCGCTACCAACGCCGCGCCCTGGCCGTGCTGACCATGTCCGACCACATCCTGACGGGCGAGGCCCTGCCCGCCGACCAGCGCGAAACTAGCTTTGGCGCCATGGTCGAGGTCGCCCTCGCGGCTGCCTTTGCCGGCAAGACCCCATGAAACAACGTCAACTCGGCGCACATGGCCCCCTGGTGTCCGCCATCGGCCTTGGCGCCATGTCCTTCGGCGGCATCTTCGGCGCCACCGATACCGACACCAGCCTGGCCTGCCTGGATGCCATGCTGGACGCCGGCATCACCTTCCTCGACACTGCCAACATCTACGGCATGGGCGTGTCCGAAACCGTGATCGGCCAGTGGCTGACCAGCCGGAAACCCCGCGTCACCATCGCCACCAAAGCCGCCGTGGTGAACGGCCCGCCCCGCCGCATCGACAATTCCGAATCCCACCTGCGCGCTGAACTCGAGGCCTCCCTCAAACGCCTCAACCGCGACCACGTCGACCTCTTCTACATCCACCGCCGCGACCACACCCACCCCCTCCCCGAGGTGATCGGCCCCCTGGCCCGCCTCATCGAAGAGGGCAAGATCGGCGGCTATGGCCTGTCCGAAGTCGCCCCCGAAACCCTGCGCCAGGCCCATGCCCTCCACCCCTGCATGGCCGTCCAGAACGAATATTCGCTGTGGACCCGCCAACCCGAACTGGGCCTGATCCAGACCTGCGCCGCCCTCGGCGTGGCCTTCATCCCCTTCTCCCCCCTCGCCCGCGGCAT
>CAMBWO010000086.1 GCA_945871285.1 Pseudorhodobacter antarcticus
GGTGAGGGTCAGGGCATCGGACGGGGTGGCGGTGAGCCAGTCGCCCGTTTCGGCAAAGACGACAAGGCTGTCGAGCAGGTGATAGCCATCCGCCCTGAGGCCCGTGAGGTTTAGCGTCAGGTTGACCTTGGCTGGGGCAAAGGACCTAGTTGCCATTGGCCGGTGCGGCCTTTTCTTCCTGGAGGACCTGATCCAGACCCACCTCGATCTTGCGCTGGATGCGGGGTTTTTCCTTGTCGTCGGGGTCAAAGGACAGGGCGCGGCGCCATTGGAACTGCGCTTCGCGCTTGCGGCCGACCTGCCAGTAGATGTCGCCCAGATGGTCGGTCACGATAGGGTCGACCGGCATCAGGCGCGACGCCTTTTCCTGGGGGGCGACGGCGTCCTGATAGCGGCCGAGGCGGTAGTAGGCCCAGGCGAGGCTGTCGACGATATAGCCGGACTCGGGCGAGGCAGCGACGGCGCGCTGGATCATGTCCAGCGCCTCGGTCAGGTTTTCGCCACGGTCGACGTAGGAATAGCCCAACTCGTTCAACAGGCGCGGCTCGTCCGGGGCAAGGGCAAGGGCGCGGCGAAAGTCGGCCTCGGCGGCGGGCCAGTTGCCGATCTGGTTTTCGCAAGAGGCACGTTTGTAAAGCAGCGGCCAATTGCCCGGCTCGGGGTTGGGCACCAGGGCGATGGCAGCGGAATAGGCGACGATGCCCAGGTCGCAACGGTCTTGCAGGCGCAGGGCATCGCCCAGCGCGATATGAACGGCGATGTCGTCGGGGCGCTGGGTGGCGAGGGCTTGCAGGGTCGTCACGGCCTCGTCCACGCGGTTCAGGCGGATGGCGGCGTCGGCCTGACCGATGCGGGCCGAGGTATAGGCCGGGTCGGTTTCGGGCACGGCGGCGAAGGCGTCGATCGCCAGTTGGTATTGGTCCAGACGTTCCAGGATGCCCGCGGCCATCAGTTGGGCCTCGGTATGGTCGGGGCGCAGGGCGGCGGCGACGCGGACATACAGCAGGACATAGGTCTGGTCGGCCTGGTCGCTCAGGGCGGTGGCAAGGGTGAAGAACACCTCGGCCAGACCGTCGGTCGCATTGCGGGCGGTGTCGAACGGCACGAGGTCGCCCGCCACCAACCGGGCGCGCAGGGCGGCCATGCCGGCGTCAGGGCGTTTGCCAAAGGTGCGGTCGATGGCGGCGACGGCCTCGGGGTTGCGTTCCAGCTGGCTGAGGATCTGGGCATGGGCAAGGACGGCGCGGCGCAACTGCATCGCGGGGGCCGCATCGGGGCCTGAAAGCAGGCGGTCGGCGCCCTCGAAATCACCCGAGGCGGCGAGGGCGAGGGCTTTGTGATAGATGCCAAAGGCGCCGATGCCCTGAGTGGCGATGATGGCGTCAAAATCGGTCAGGGCTTCGGTCATGTTGCCGGTGCCGACCTTGGCCCAGGCCACGATCAGCTTGTCGATCAGGGCGCCGATGGTGTTGCCAGCGGCTTGATCTTGCAGGATCTTTGCGAAATCGCCTGCCTGAGCGTCGGCTGCGACGACGGCGAGATAGGCGATCTGGTTGCGGGCGCCATCCGCCAGCAGCGCGCTGCCGCTGGTGGCGGCCTGCGCGATCTGGCCCAGGGCGAGATGCGAGGTTACGGCGCCTTCCAGAAGGCTGGGGTTGGTCGGGTCGGATTGCAGGACGCGGTCATACCATTTCGCCCCTTGGGCAAAGTCGTTCAGGATCGAGGCCTGCCGGGCGGCAAGATAGGCGCCGGATTGGCCGCTGTCGGCGCGGCCAGGAAGGGGCAGCAGGCTTGCCACGATCAGGGCAAGGGCGGTGAGGCGGGGTCGTGGCATGGCGGCTCCTTCAGGCTTGGGGTGACGCTAAAGCCATGGGAAGGCGAGGGCAATGCGGCGTCGCGGGTGCCATGCGACTGGGGGCGCAAATCTTGGTGATGGGTCAGGGCCACAAGGGGCGTCGGGAAGGATACCCGGCGGCCGATAGATGTGCCGCCGGGTGCTTGCCAGTGCTGGGGGCGGCCACGTTCCGCCCCCGCCGTTCGATAGGTCACATGTTGGGATAGTTCGGGCCGCCGCCGCCCTGCGGGGTGGTCCAGGTGATGTTCTGCGAGGGGTCCTTGATGTCGCAGGTCTTGCAATGGACGCAGTTTTGAAAGTTGATCTGGAAGCGCGGCTCTTTCCCGGCCTCGGCAATCACCTCATACACGCCCGCCGGGCAATAGCGTTGGGCGGGTTCGTTGAACTGCGGCAAGTTCACGCCGATGGGAATCGACGGGTCGGTCAGGCGCAGGTGGGCGGGTTGATCGGCGTCGTGGTTGGTCGCCGAAAACGCCAGGTTGGTCAGCCTGTCAAAGGACAGCACGCCATCGGGTTTGGGATAGTCGATCGGCGCGAAGTCGGCGGCAAGACCTGTGGCGGCGGCGTCGGATTTGCGATGTTTCAGGGTGCCGAACACCGAAAGGCCGAACAGGGTATTGGTCCACATGTCCAGCCCCCCGCCCATCAAGGACGCGATCAGGCCATAGTTCGACCACAGCGGTTTGACATTGCGAACCCTTTTCAGGTCCTGGCCGATGGCGCCGTCGCGGACCTGCGTTTCGTAGGCGGTCAGTTCATCGCCCCGGCGGCCCGCGGTGATGGCGGCGTGGGCAGCCTCGGCCGCCGCTTTGCCCGACAGCATGGCATTGTGGTTGCCCTTGATGCGGGGGACGTTCACGAGGCCGGCGGTGCAGCCAAGAAGGGCGACACCGGGGGCGACCATCTTGGGGATCGACTGCCAGCCGCCTTCGGAGATGGCCCGCGCGCCGTAGGCCACGCGTTTGCCACCCTTGAGCAGGTCAGCGACCATCGGGTGATGTTTGAATCGCTGGAATTCCATATAGGGATAGAGGTGGGGGTTTTCGTAGTTCAGGTGGACCACGAAGCCGACATAGACCTGATTGTTCTCAAGATGATAGATGAAGGACCCGCCGCCCGCGTTGGAGCCCAGCGGCCAGCCCATCGTGTGGGTGACGCGGCCCTGATGGTGTTTGGCCGGGTCGATTTGCCAGATTTCCTTCATGCCCAGCCCGTATTTCTGGGGGGACTTTCCGGCCGAAAGGTCATATTTCGCGATCACCTCTTTGGCCAGCGATCCGCGCACGCCTTCGGAGAGGAACACATATTTGCCCGCCAGAACCATGCCGGGTTCATAAGAGGGGCCGGGGGTGCCATCGGGGTTGCGGCCGAATTCGCCCGCCACGACGCCGCGCACTTCGCCCGACGCACCATAGACCAGTTCGGAACAGGACATGCCGGGGAAAATCTCGACGCCGAGGCCCTCGGCCACTGTGGCCAGCCAGCGGCAGACATTGGCCATCGAGACGATATAGTTGCCATGGTTGTTCATCAGGGGCGGCATCGGCCAGTTGGGGATGCGGATTTGCCCGGCGGGGCCGAGGATGTAAAAGTTGTCCTCGGTCACCTCGGTCTTGATCGGGGCGCCCATGGAGCGCCAATCCGGCAGCAGGGCGTCAAGGCCCGAGGGGTCCAGCACGGCGCCCGACAGGATGTGCGCGCCGACTTCGGAGCCCTTTTCCAGCACCACAACCGACAGGTTGGTATCCAACTGCTTCAGCCGTATCGCCGCCGACAGGCCGGATGGCCCCGCGCCGACGATCACGACGTCATATTCCATCTCTTCGCGGGTGATCTGTTCGGACATGGCTTCCTCTTGGCTTTGACGGGTTGTCATTGCCCTATGGCAACGGTCTGGTCAATTGCTGCCCGAAATTCCGATGCGTCAGCGACCACAAACGGTTAAATTACGCCTTCCCCCTTGCAATCTGCGTGCCGTCGGTCTCTTTAAGCGGTGAAGTGGTGCAAGGTCATGGTCCATCCCGGACTGTGACCTTGTTCTTTACGCGAGTATTGCGATGGACAAGATACCCATGACCCGTGCGGGGTTTACCGCATTGGATGAAGAGCTGAAGTTGTTGAAGTCGGTGGAGCGTCCTGCCGTGATCCGCGCCATTGCCGAGGCGCGGGAGCATGGCGATCTGTCCGAAAACGCCGAATACCACGCCGCCCGCGAGAAACAGAGTTTCATCGAGGGGCGAATCAAGGAGTTGGAGGCGCTGGTGTCGCTGGCCGAGGTGATTGACCCGACCAAGTTTACGGGGTCGGTCAAGTTTGGCGCGACGGTGACGCTGGCCGACGAGGACAGCGGCGAAGAGCGCACCTATCAGATCGTGGGCGAGCCCGAGGCGGATATCGAGAACGGCAAGCTGAACATCCGCTCGCCCCTGGCGCGGGCCCTGATCGGCAAGGACGAGGGCGATTCCGTCGAGGTCCGCTCGCCGGGCGGGCAGCGCAATTATGAAGTGCTGAGCATTCGGTTCATCTGACCCGGTCAGGGTGGCGGACGGCAGAAGATTCGGAAAGTGACATGGCCAAAGCTGACGATACCTCCCCCACGTCGGGGACCGCGGGGCCTGTGATGCAACCCGGTGCCACGGTGCTGGAATGGGTTGCAGGGGCGATGTCGCTGGTTTGGCTGGTGGCCGTTGGGGCCTATGTCTGGACGGCACCCGAGGGCACGGGCACGCTGGGATTGGTGTTGACGCTGCTGGTGGTGTTCTTGCCGCTGGCGCTGATCTGGGCGGCGGTGGTGACGTTGCGGTCGGTGCGGGCGTTGCGCGGCGAGGCACAACGGTTGCAGGCCACGGTCGAGGCGATGCGGGCGGCCTATGTTCAAAATCAGCAGGCGGCGGTGAAGCCGTCTTTGGAAAAGAAGATTGACGACCTGGCGGTGGCGGCGCGGAACACCGAAACGGTGCTGGCCTCGTTCACCTCGCGCCGGGACCAGACGCTGACGCAGCCTTCGGCCGATCGCAAGGCGGCGCTGGTCAACCCGCGCCCCACGGCACCCGAGGTCGAGCAGCCGGGGCTGGCATTGGGCACGCCGGCCGAGGACATGCGGCCGCCGCTATCTGTGCCGGATTTCATCAAGGCATTGCAGTTTCCCGAAAACCCCGATGACAAGGACGGTTTTCGCGCCCTGCGGCTGGCGCTGGAGGACCGGACGACGGCCAAGCTGATCCGCGCCGCACAGGATGTGCTGACGCTGCTGGCACAGGAGGGCATCTATATGGATGACCTCAAGCCGGACCGGGCGCGGTCGGAGTTGTGGCGGCGTTTTGCGGGCGGTGAGCGGGGGCGGGCGATTGCAGCGCTGGGCGGAATCAGGGATCGCTCCAGTCTGGCCCTGACCTCGGGGCGGATGCGCGAGGATACGGTGTTCCGTGATGCGGGCCACCATTTCCTGCGGTGTTTTGACAAGACCTTTGCGGCCTTCGAACCCAACGCGACGGATGAGGAACTGGCCGAGCTGGCCGACACCCGCACCGCCCGCGCCTTCATGCTGTTCGGACGGGTCACGGGGACGTTCGACTAGACGGGTCGCACCATGGTGAAGGCCCCGGCAAAGCCGAACACCCAGCGCAGAGGGCCGATGCTTTGGCGGGCTGTGACGCTGAAGCCCAGACGTTTGTATAATGCGACCGCGCGCGGGTTGCTGTCGATCACATCCAGCCGGACTGAGGCATAGCCGCGCAGCCGCGCCTCGGCGCAGATGGCCCGCATCAGCGTGGTGCCAAGGCCCTGACTGCGGGCAGAGGCATCGACGCACAGGCCGTCCAGCAGGAAATGGTCGTTATCGACCCCGTCCGACAGCCAGCCCAACAGCGTTCGACGCCAATAGGCACCAAAAGGTCCGTAAATCGCTGTCATGTCCTGCGCCTGCCCGGCGGCAAAACTGCCACGTGGGGTTTTGAACCCGGCGATCCCCAGCAGGCGGCCCCCGTCATCGCAGGCGATGATGACCTGATCGGCGCGGATCACGCGGGTTAAAAAGCGCAACGCCCGTTCATCCGGACCCATCACGACGCCCAGTTTGCTGCCAAAGGCCTGCCAATACAGGCGGGCAGCCTCGGGGCGCAGGTGTTCTGGCAGGCCAAGCTGAACAGTGACGCCCGTCACGATAGCGCGCCCAGAAGTGCGGTCTGATGGCCGACGCCCAAGATCCAGCCTTCTTCGGCCGCCTGAGGCGGGGTTTCAAAAAGGGGTCCAAGGGCATGGCGCTGCGAAAGGGTAAAGAGCGCCTGGGCCAGGAGGCGGACCTGTGCCTCGTCCTTGATGGCGGGGTCGGATTTCACGGCGGGGGACAGGAGCGAGGGGTAAACTTCGGCCAGGACCAGGGGGGTATTGGGCGTGTCGAACGGCCAGACGCTGGAGCCGGGGCGTTGCGACAGGCGGTGGATCAGCGGCAGGCCCATCAGCGCCTGCGACCCGACGGAGCCTGTGGTGTAAAGCTTCCACACCGGTTGGGCCGAGGGCACGCGGGATTCGACATGGCGGCGTTCGGCAAGCCCAAGGGCAGTGTAGTCGACCGCTTTGGTGCGGGGCAGGTGCTGATGCGCCGCAGTGTCGGGGCGGCCCCAGAACGGGCCGGGGGCGTGGAATTGGGCGTTGATCTGGTCGGCCACGGCAAAGCGGTTGTTGCTGTTGGAGGGGCCGTCCGTGATGTGATGGGCGAGCCAGTCCCAGACGGCTTGGGCGCGGGGTTGCCCGGTCAGACGCGCGGCAAAGCCTTGCGGATAGCCCATGGGAAAGTCGAACCCCAGCAGCACGCGGCGGCCTGCAGCGGCCTCGGCATCAAGCAGCGTGGTCAGGAAGGTTTCGGCAGCGTGACGGGTGCGGTGGTAGGTGGTGGTCACGCCATCGGCCCGGGCAACGCCGATCCAGATGGCATCCTTGGACGGACGCTGCGGGCTGGGGGAGGAGGCGGCAGACCAGTCGACCACGGCGACGGTGTCAAAGGGCGGGCTGCGGGTCAGGCCGGTTTGCGACAAGATGAACTGCGCCACAGCCTCGGTATCGTTCAGGTCCAGAACGGGCACCGTCAGGGGGGGCAGGGCGGTGTCGGTGGCAACGGCGCGGGTGGTGGGGTCGGTGGGCTGGATCAGGTTATGGCCCGCCTCGGCCCGAAACACCTCGATCTTGGGATGGGCGTCGCGTTTGTAGCCTTCGACCAGCACCAGATCGACCGGGGCAAGGCGGGCCAGGATTTCGGTCAGGGTTGGTTCGGGGCCACGGTGTTCGCGCATCAGGGCAAAGCGGTGGGCCGAGGCCAGAACCACCTCGGAGGCGCCGGCAATTCGGTGGCGGAAGGTGTCCTTGCCGGGCTGGTCAAGATCGACATCGTGGTGGACATGCTTGACGCTGGAAACGGTAAAGCCCTTGGCGGTGATGCAGGCCAGAAGACGCTCCATCAAGCTGGTCTTGCCCGAGTTCTTCCAGCCGATGATGCCGTAGACCTTCATGTCGCCCGCCCCAGGATCGCGGCGAAGCGGGCGATGTCGTCGGGGGTGTTGGCATTGGCAAAGGCCAGATCATCGGGGAAATCGGCAAGGGCGGCGCCGTGGCTGGCGGCAAAGTCGCGGACGCGGGCCTTGGCGCCCGAGGCGAGAAAGGCGGTCAGGGCCGGGGCCAAGGTAACAGGCCAGAGGCCAAAGGTGGGGTGCAGAGTGCCGAGGCTGGCGGCAAGGGCAAGGCCGGTGGCCTCGGCCGCAAGGCAAAGGCGGGGCACGAGGTCGGGTGGCAGGAAGGGGCCGTCCACGGGGACGGAAACGACGGCCGTGGCGCCCTGTGCAGCGCCCCAGGTCAGTGCCGAAAGGATGCCGGACAGGGGGCCCTGCGAGGCGGTGTCGGGCAGGATGGGCAGGCCAAATTGGGCAAAGCGGGCCGGATCGCCATTGGCCGACAGGGCGAGGGCGGCAACTTGCGGGTCAAGGCGGGCGATGACATGGCACAGAAGGCTTTCCCCGGCCAGCGGCACAAGCGCCTTGTCCACCCCGCCCATGCGGCGGGCCTGGCCGCCTGCAAGGATCACACCGAAAATCTTCATGACCGCCCCCTTGGGATGTCCATGGGTTAAGCGTTTTGGCTTCTGCGGTAAAGGCTCAGCCTTGCGGAAGGGCCGTCAGGGGCGATCCAGGCAGGCTGCGCCGCAGATCGCCGCTTTGCGAGGTTATCGTCCGGCTTACAACACCCGGCAGGGTGGCAAAGCCGCGCGACATGGCCTTGGGGAACCAGGTCGTCGGCAGGGACTCAAAGCCCGGCACCGAGCGCAGGACGGCCCCGATCGCCTTGGTGCATTCCGCCTTGTTCGCCGAACCATAAGAAATGGCCGCCTGTTTCACCCGTTCGGCGATTTCGGGGGTCACATAGATGGTTTGCTGGATCACCTCGAACGGGGCGTTGCCCTGATAATCGACATAGAAGCTGAGCATGGTGGGCGTCATGCCATAGATCCGGTCTTCGCGTTCCGGCGCGCTGGGGTGGCCCCAGGACCCGGCCGGGTCATACAGGACGCGTTCGGACCCGTTGATCAAAAGCCCGGCATGGGCGCCCGATTTGGTGCGCGTGTTGATCGAGGTGAACAGGGTGATTGACGGCGGGTTCGGGTCCACATAGCGGGCGCGGGCAACCTCGGCATCGCTGGCCCATTTGTGATCGGCGGTGCAGGCGAGCAGGAATGACAGGGCAAACAAGGCCGCAACAACGCGAAGACCAGTCAACAAGCGATACATCATGTCATCCTTTGCCACAGAACGCGCGGCGCATGTGGTCAGGCGTTGGAGAGGGCCATAAAAATCAGCACCAGCACGCTGAGAAGGGCACCCCAGGCGGAAAAGCGGATGAAAGCGGCAAAGGTCTTTTCCTGAGCGCGGATATCCATGCTGCCCGGCTTGTGTTCGACCGTTTTGCCATGAGAGTGATCGGCCATGATTTGGGTCCTTTTATGATACATTATCCTGCCCCTATCCGATTCCGGCTGGGCTGTCACGGGGGTAAGCTCGCACAATTCCGTCAGACCGAACCATCGCCGGATTCACCGCCATTCCAGCCCGGATGCAGGCGAAATCCGATGCGGCGGGGGGCGTCGTCGGGGTGCGCCTTGGGGCGGGCCTGCAACATGACGGACAGTTGGCTGACATGCTGGATCAGCTGGTTTTTCATCCCCGAATCGTCGGTGCCGTAAAAGGTCAGGATATCGGGCGCCAGATAGCCCAGCCCGTCGATGCGCAGGATGCCCACCTCGGAGCCTGCAAAGCCCATCGCCACCTCTTGATCGGCGTTCAACTGGCGTTCAAAGTCGCGAATATACAGGATGATGCGGTCATAGGCCGATTCCGCAGGCGATTTGGCGGGCGGTTTCGCTGCGGGTCTGGATGCCATCACGCGCCTTCAAATTGCGCGCCAGAGCCAGGCGTCATCGGGCGAAATCTCGCGTGAAACCAGACCGCGCCGCAAGAGGCAATTCAGATGCGCCACCGATTCGCTGAGCGCCATGCCAAAGGTTTCCGGGCCGATGGGGCGTTTGAACAGGGGGGCAAAGCAGTCAGATGCCCGTTTGGGGGTTTTGAGCAGGTCCAGCAGGCGGTCCAGCGCGGCCTCGTGGTCGGCCACCATTTCGACAAGCCGGTCGGGCAGGCCGAGGTAAGGCAGTTTGTGACCGGGCAGGACAAGGTGGCTGTCGAGTGCATGGGGCATCAGGGCGCGGGTGCTGTCCAGCCATTCGGTCAGCGGGTCGGCGTCGGGTTCGGTGGGATAGACGCCGATATTGGCCGAAATCGTCGGCAGCAACTGATCGCCAGCCAGAATTATATGGTCATCCAGGCTCCACAGCATCGCATGTTCCGGGGCGTGACCGTTGCCGATGCGCACCAGCCAGCGGCGCCCGCCTGCCGTCACCACATCCCCCGCCGCGATGCGGGTAAAGCCCAAGGGCATGGGCGCGACGACATCGCGAAAGTTGAAGGGGCGTTCTTGCGCCTTGACCGCGCGCTTGTCAGCCGCCAGGCCCGCGCGCTGATAAAACAGCAGGGATTCGGGCGAGGGCAGGCGCTGTTCGTCCAGCGTCAGCATCCGGGCGTAAAGCCAGGAGGTGCGGGTGGTGATCAATTCCACACCTTGCGACTGAAACCAGCCGGCAAGGCCGATATGATCGGGGTGATGGTGGGTGACGATCAGCCGCGTCACGGGCTTGCCGCGCAGGGGCACGGCCATGATCGCCTGCCACAGTGCCTTGGTGTGTTTGCTGGCCATGCCGGTATCGACGAGGGTCCAGCCGTCCTCTTCCTCCAGCGCATAGCAGTTCACATGGTCCAGCGTCATCGGCAGCGGCAGACGCAGCCAGCGGATGCCGGGGGCAACCTCGATGGCGTCATATTCGCCCGGCGGCGTGGGGCTGGGATAGCGCAGGTGGGCGGTCACAGCGCCAGAGCCTCGGGGGTCAAGGCGTAAAGACCCTCGGCCCCCTCGCGCACCTGTGCCAGCAGGGCGGCGTGTTCGGGCAAAAGTCGGCGAATGGCAAAGCGGGCCAGCGGTTCGCGGGCCGGGTCGGCCATGGCGGCCAGCAAGTGATAGTGGCAGCCCAGAACGCGGGCAAAGGCGCGCTGATAGGCGACGGCGCCGGCGAAACGGTCGTTCATGGGTTGCGCCAGCAAAGCCTCGGTCGCCTCGTGCAGGGCGTCGATGGCTGTCCACATCGGGGTGGCCAGATCGGCCAGGGCGGGGCGGGCGTGTTGGACGGCCTTGTGCATTTCGTCGATCAGGGCAAAGGCGGCGTCGCCATTGTCCATCATCTTGCGGCCGACCAGGTCCATCGCCTGAATGCCGTTGGTGCCCTCATAGATCTGGGTGATGCGGACGTCGCGAGCATATTGCGCCGCCCCGGTCTGTTCGATGAAGCCCATCCCGCCGTGAACCTGCACGCCCAGATGGGCGACGTGGTGGCCGGTATCGGTGCCATAGGCCTTGGCGATGGGGGTCAGCAGGGCGGCGCGGGCGCGCCATCCGGCATCGTCGGTGGCGGCGGCCATGTCGATGGCCACGGCGCAGGCCAGACCGATGGCGCGGGATGCAAAAACCTCGGCCTTCATTTCGGCCAACATGCGGCGGACATCGGCATGGTCGATGATCGCGCCGGTGCCCAAGGGGGTTTTGCCTTGGCGGCGATCGGTGGCATAGGTCAGGGCCAGTTGAAACGCCGCCTCGGCCTGGGCCACGCCCTGCATGCCGACGCCAAGGCGGGCGTTGTTCATCATGGTGAACATGGCCGCCATGCCCTTGTGCGGTGCACCGACCAGCCAGCCCTTGGCGGCATCGAACTGCATCACGCAGGTCGGGCTGCCGTGGATGCCCAGCTTGTGCTCCAGACTGACGACGTGCAGGCTGTTGCGGGTGCCGGGGTTGCCCTCGGCATCGGGCAGGAATTTGGGCACCATGAACAAGGAGATACCTTTGACCCCCGGTTCACCATCGGGCAGGCGGGCCAGCACCAGATGGCAGGTGTTGGCCATGAAATCGGCATCCCCCCAGGTGATGTAGATTTTCTGGCCGGTGATCGCATAGGTGGCGTCGTCCAGGGGTTCCGCCTTGGTCCGCAGAGCCCCCACATCCGACCCGGCCTGCGGTTCGGTCAGGTTCATCGTGCCGTTCCATTCGCCCGAAATCAGCTTGGGCAGATACAGTGCCTTGAGCGTGTCCGAGGCGTGATGTTCCAGCGCCTCGATCTGGCCCTGGGTCAGCATGGGGTTCAGTTGCAGCGCCAGACAGGCCGAGGACATCATCTCGGCCACACAGGTGTTCAGGGTCGTCGGCAGGCCCATGCCACCGTATTCGGGGTTGGCGGACATGCCGATCCAGCCGCCCTCGGCCACGGCGCGAAAGCCCTCGGCAAAGCCGGGCGAGGTGCGCACGATGCCGTTTTCCAGCCGGGCGGGGTGCAGATCGCCCGCACGGTTCAGGGGGGCAAGGGTGGTTTCGGACAGGCGGGCCGCCTCGGTCAGGATGGCGTCCACGGTTTCGGGGGTGGCATCGGCAAAGCGGGGGGTGGCGGCAATGGCGCGAAACCCAAGGATGCGGTCCAGTAGAAAGCGATACTCGGGCGTAGGGGCGCGGTAGGGCATGGGTCTCTCCGGACGCTTGGCAAGGCGGGGCATTGGGCCTAGGTGTGCAGCGTTAGTCCGATGACTGCAACCGACAAGAAGGACGTTGCGTAACACGATGGTGAAGACGGAACTGCTGTTGCCCGATGCCGCGGGCCTGTCGCGTGGGGCTGAGCTGCTGCGCGAGGGGGCCCTGGTCGCGTTTCCGACCGAAACGGTCTACGGGCTGGGCGGCGATGCGCGGTCCGATCTGGCCGTGGCGCGGATCTTTGATGCCAAGGGGCGGCCGCGGTTCAACCCGTTGATCGTGCATGTGCCCGACTTGGTGGCAGCGCGGGAGTTTGCGGTGTTCGATGCGCGGGCCGAGGCGGTTGCAGCGGCGTTCTGGCCGGGCCCGTTGACGCTGGTTTTGCCGCTGCGTGCGGCGGGGTTGTCGCCCTTGGTCACGGCGGATCTGGGGTCGGTGGCCATTCGGGTGCCGGCGCATCCGCTGGCGCAGGGGCTGTTGCGAGCCTTTGGCGGGCCATTGGCGGCACCCTCGGCCAACCCGTCGGGGCGGGTGTCGCCGACACGGGCGGACCATGTGATGGCAGGCTTGGCGGGGCGGATTGCGGCGGTATTGGACGGCGGGGCCTGTGCGGTGGGGGTTGAATCAACCATTCTGGGGCTGGTGGACGGGCCGCAACTGTTGCGGCCCGGCGGCGTGCCGGTCGAGATGCTGGAGGCGATGCTGGGGCCGCTGGCCATGGGTGGGTCAGCGGAAAAACCCAATGCGCCCGGGCAGTTGGCATCCCACTATGCGCCGTCAGCGGCAGTCCGGCTGGAGGCTGAGGATGTGCGGTCGGGCGAGGTGCGGCTGGGGTTCGGGCCGGGCGCGTGCGATCTGAACCTGTCGGCGACGGGCGATCTGGTCGAGGCGGCGGCGAACCTGTTTCACAGCTTGCGCGAGGCAGACCTGCTGGCCGCCGGGCGGGGCATTGCGGTGGCCCCGGTGCCCGAGGTGGGCCTTGGCCGGGCGATCAACGATCGGTTGCGGCGGGCTGCCGCCCCGCGGGGCTAATCCTCCACCTTCATCACGATCTTGCCGATATGCCCCGGTGCCTCGATCCGCCAATGGGCGGCCGGGGCCTCGGTCAGGGGGAATTCGCTGTCGATCACGACCTTCAAGGCGCCACTTGCAACCATCGGCCAGACATGCGCCTCGACCTCGGCCGCGATGCGGGCCTTGGCGAGGTCGGATTGCGGGCGCAGGGTCGATCCGGTCAGGGTCAAGCGGCGGACCATCAGGTCGGCAAAGTTCAACTCGGCCTTGGCGCCTTGCAGGAAGGCGATCTGCACCAGGCGGCCATCATCGGCAAGGGCCTTGATATTCAACGGAATATAGGACCCGCCCACCATGTCGAGGATCAGATCGGCCCCGCCTGCCTTGGTCAGGATCGCGCTGAAATCTTCGGACCGGTAGTTGATGCCGCGTTCGGCACCAAGGGATTCGCAAAAGCGTGCCTTCACGTCGCTGCCTGCCGTGGCAAAGACGCGGGCCCCCAAGGCGCGGGCAATCTGGATAGCGGTGGTGCCGATGCCCGAGGTGCCGCCGTGGACAAGGAAGCGTTCACCGCCCGTCAGGCCCCCACGCATCACGATGTTGGACCAGACGGTAAAGCAGGTTTCCGGCAGGCAGGCCGCATCGCGCATCGACACGCCCTCCGGGATGGGCAGGGTGTGGGATTCGTGCGTGGCGACATATTCGGCATAGCCGCCGCCGGGCAAAAGGGCACAGACCTTATCCCCGATTTCCCAACGGGTGACACCCGGCCCGCAGGCCACCACCGTGCCCGAACACTCCAACCCCGGCAGGCACGAGGCATTGGCGGGCGGGTTATAAAGCCCCGCCCGTTGCAGCGCATCGGGCCGGTTTACCCCGGCGTAGGCCACGCGAATGATGATCTGCCCGTGTCCGGGCACAGGAACCGGCATCGAGCAGGGTTTCAGCACATCGGGCGCGCCGGGGCTGGAGATTTCCATGGCAAGCATCGCGTCGGACAGGGTCATTTGGCTGGCCTTTCAGGTCTTGCCGGGCAGGTCTGGCTGCGGTTTTGGGGCTTGGATCCTTTCCAGGACCTTGAGGGGGCCGGATAAAAGAGCGCGGCCCAGCGGATTTTCACGAAAACGCGCCTTGGTCTTCTCAAAGCTCATCACATTGTCGATCCGGCGGCCCAGAAAATCCCAGGTGGCCTGATGGCCGTCGCTGTCGTCACCCATCCAGTACAAAACCGTGGCACCATAGACAGCCGATAGGCTGACCCGTTTGGTATACCAGTTTATGTCGGTCGAGGTATCGCCCAGGGCTGTCCAGATCGCATCGGCGGTGCCCCAGATCGCCCGTGTCCCCTCGGCCGCGTGTTGGGGCAGGGCAAGAAGGGCCGAGCCACGGCGGACCAGTTCGCGGTCGGCGTGCTCCAGACGCAGCCGAACGGCCAAGGCCACCCGGTCGCGAAAACGCAACGACATCAGGTCGTTGGCGGCAAGGGCGTCGCGCATCGCCTGATCGCCTTGGCAGTGATACTCCAGCGCCAAGTCAAGTCCACCCCGCGGAAACAGCGCATGGGCAAGCGCCGGAACAACACCTGATTCGGCGGCGGCCGCCGTCAGGGTCGCTTCGGACCAGCCATCAAACGGCACATGGGGCAGTGCCGCCTGCAACAACCGCCATTTTGTTGATTCCATGGTATTTTCCTGATCCATCACCCGCCCCTTTGCAGCATTGGTAGACAAAGCCCTGCCACTTTGCTAGGACCGCCCTGCCTGCACATATAGTGCAACTCTAACTTAGGAAGGTGGTGACAACCACATGCAGGTCAGCGTCCGCGACAATAACGTCGAACAGGCTTTGCGCGCTTTGAAGAAAAAGCTGCAACGCGAAGGCGTTTTCCGCGAAATGAAGCTCAAGCAACATTTCGAGAAACCGTCCGTCAAGAAAGCCCGCGAACAAGCTGAAGCCGTGCGCCGCGCGAGGAAACTCGCCCGGAAGAAGCTTCAACGCGAAGGCGGGATGTAAGGCTGCCGCTTCGGCGGTACCCGACGTTCAGCGACACTGGGGCAGCGATGTCCACCCGATTGACCCCTGTCCGCGAGGATGGGGGTTTTTCATTTTTGAAGATCGGCAAACCTTTGAGGACGTGGTGTTAACTGGCCGGATTAACGAATGATGAAGGACCTGCATCGCGCCTACATTGGGCCTACATTACCTCTACAGGATTTTCTGCGGAACACTGCGTGGAGTGGCGGTAACCGTTTTAGGGCGAATCGGGTCGTTTGCGTGTGCCAAGGGCAATTTGTGCTCCTTGGCAACGAAGGACATTTGGTTGACCTAGGCTCTAGACTCATTCCTTATAACCAGAAGATGACGATGACAGCGATGGCGATGGCGGACATGAAAACGTTTGCGCACCTGTCGTAGCGGGTGTGGATACGTCGCCAGTCCTTGAGTTTGCCGAACATGTTTTCAATTTTGTGAC
>CAMBWO010000087.1 GCA_945871285.1 Pseudorhodobacter antarcticus
CAATCCGAGGCCCCCATGTCCCTGTCCGATATCCGCGCCCGCCTGACCGCCGCCGAACTGGCCGCAGGCCGCACCCCAGGCTCCGTCACCCTGATCGCCGTTTCCAAGATCCAGCCCGACGACCGCGTCCGTGCCGTCTTGACCGAGGGTCAGCGCGTCTTTGGCGAAAACTATGTGCAAGAGGCCGCTGCCAAATGGCCCGCCTTCCGGGCCGCTTTTCCCGGCGTTCAGGTCCACATGATCGGCCCTTTGCAAACCAACAAGGCCAAACAGGCGGTCGATCTGTTCGACGCCATCCACACCCTTGACCGCCCCTCGCTCGCCCAGAAACTCGCCAGCCTGGCCCAAACGCGGGGCCGCTGCCCCGCCCTGTTCATTCAGGTCAACACCGGGTCCGAACCGCAAAAGGCCGGCGTCCTGCCCGGTGATCTGGATGCCTTCCTGCGCGACTGCCGCGCACTGGACCTGTCCCCCATGGGCCTGATGTGCATCCCGCCCGAAGGCGAGGACGCCACCCCCCATTTCCAGACCCTGGCCCGCATGGCCGCCCAAAACGGCCTGCCCGGCCTGTCGATGGGTATGAGCAGCGATTTCGTTCAGGCCGTCGCCCACGGCGCCACCCATATCCGCGTCGGCTCCGCCCTGTTCGGCGCGCGGATGCCCTGACCTTCCAAGATCGGTCGAGGAAACTTGGCGACTCTGGCCAGCGTGGGGGTTAAAATGTGGTTAACGGAAATCCGCAATATCTTGATCTTAAAGGATAAAGCAAATTGTCCACGCGTGGACGCTCAGGTCAGCCACACCCTTGCATAGGGAGGAAGCGCGATCTGTCCATGATGGGCAAACACCGGCCGATCCGACAGCGCGTCCTGCATCAACGTCACCCCCTGCGCCCGCGCCACCGTCACCGGCAGGTTCTGCCAATGCTCGGTCATGTTGAACAACCCCAACATCGCCCCCGTCGGTGCCTGACGAACGAACGCGAACAGTCCGCTCAACCCCGTGTCCACAATCCGCACCGGATGCGCCGCATGCAGCGCCGGGGTCAACCGACGGCGGTGCAAAATCTCCTTCACCCCGCGAAACACCTGCCCCGCCGCCCCATCATCGGAATGGCGGAACTTGGCCAGATGCCAGTCCATCCTGGGCCGGTGAATCCAGCGGCTGTCATGGGCATGCTCGGGCACATTCAGATAGCCGTGATCGTTCAGCATCGCCAATTCGTCGCCCATATAGATCAACGGAATCCCGCCAAACCCCGCAATCAGCGCATGACCCAGCAGAATGCGCTGCACCGCCAGATCGGCCCCATCCGAATCGCCGTCGCTCTGGGCCTTTTCCAACCCCGCCAACGCGGCAAAGCTGCCCGAAATCCGCTTGTCCCCCGTCGCCTCGTTCGCCTGAAACAGCGCGCCGCGGGCAAAGGTGCCGGGGAAGGTGCCCTCATAGAAGTTCGACAGATAGGCCCGATGCGCCGGCCCCGACACATGCAACGCCGCCGCATCCTCATCCGTGATCGCCCAGCCGATGTCATCGTGACAGCGGATATAGGTCGCATAGGTCGCATTGGTCAGCCGGTCGGGGAAATGGGTGCGCAGAACATGGCTCATCATCCGGGCATCGCGGGTGGCCAATGCCCCCCAGAACTGCACCATCAGACTGTTGTGATAAGCTAGGTTCCCCTCCTTCCCATCATGCTTGCCCCGGCCCACATAGGGCAGCATCTCGGCGGGCGCGACAATCGCCTCCTCCAAGTGGATGACCGCCGGGCAAGCAATGCGGCAACAGGCCCGCAGCGCCTGCAACAGCATATGCACCTCAGGCTCGGACTGGCACCGCGTGCCCAGCCGTTTCCACATGAAGGCCACCGCATCCAGCCGCAGCACATCAACCCCCCGGTTGGCGAGGTAGAGCATGATCTCGACAATCTCGACAAACACCGCCGGATTGGCCCAGTTCAGGTCCCATTGATGCTCGTTGAAGGTGGTCCAGACCCATTTGCCGAAATGCGGGTATTCGGTGAAGTTGCCGGGGGCATTGTCGGGAAACACCTCGACCAGCGACCGTTCGTATTGGCGCGGCATCGCGGGGTCATCGAACATCAGGTAGTAATCCTGATAGGTCGCATCCCCCCGCGCCGCCGCCTGGGCCCAGGCGTGCTCCTTGGCTGTGTGGTTCAAAACCAGGTCGATGCAAACCGAAATCCCACGGGCGCGCAGGGCCGCCGTGACCTCCTCAAAGTCGGCCATCGTGCCATACTCGGGGTTGATCGCCCGGTAATCCATCACCGAATAGCCGCCATCGCTGTCGCCGGGGCGCGGTTTCAGGCAGGGCATTAAGTGGACATAGGTGATGCCCAGGTCTTCAAGGTAATCCAGCTTGTCCAGCACGCCCTTCAGCGTTCCGGCAAAGCGGTCGATGTAGAACACATAGCCCGCCATTTCGGGCCGCTGAAACCAGTCCGGCTCCAGATCGCGTAGCAGGTCCAGACGTTTCAGATCGATGGGCCGCGCCGCCCAGCCCTTGCGCAGGGTGGCCAGCAGGCTGTCGCGAAACCCGTCATAGCCCGGATGCCCGCCATACAGCGCCTCCAGCATCGGCCACAGATCGCCCGCACTGCGCGCCAGCCGCATCGCGAACAGGTCCTCATCCGTGATCGACGCCGCTTTTGCCATGACATCATCCCCCTTGCCCCAAAGTTTAGGCCGCTCAATGCGTGTTGGAAAGGGGTCAGCCCCGAATGATCAGCCGCGTCTGATGGGTGATCCGATTCGCAATCCACAGCAGGTCCGCCCGCGCCAAGGCCACACAGCCCGCCGTCCGGGCAAGCGGCCGACGCCAGCTGTGCACAAAGATCGCCGATCCCCACCCCGCCACCGACTGCGGCCAGTTCCAGTCGGTGATCAGGATCAGGTCATACATCGGGTCCGCCCGGCTCAGCCGTTCATGACCATAGCCATGCGGGGCGCGGACCATCAGGTTGTAATCCTCGTCCTTGGGGTCATCCGACCACAGATCCGGCGGGCCATAGGGCAGCGCCCAGTCCGGCAGCGCCGTCGCGGCAATCCGGTCGGGGCGATAGAGCATCCCCACAATCCGGTGCGTGCCATCCGGCGTCGCACCATCCCCCTCGCGCTTCCGCGCCGCAGGCACAATCCCGCCGCGCCCGACGGTGCAGGCAAACCGCCGCCCGAACGCCCGCAGCCCCCAGCGCCCGACCACGATATCCTTCACAGCAAATGCCCCGACTTTGCCGCCTTGGTCGCCAGATACCCCGCGTTCTGCGCCGTCTTGCCCACCCGCAGCGGCACCCGTTCGGTCACGGCCAGCCCGCACCCCGCCATCACCCCGATCTTGGCCGGGTTGTTGGTCATCAGCCGCACGCTATGAAACCCCATCTTGCGCAGAATATCTGCGCCAATCCGGAAATCGCGCTCGTCATCCTCAAACCCCAGACGGTGATTGGCCTCGACCGTGTCAAACCCCTGATCTTGCAGCGAATAGGCCCGCATCTTGTTCGCCAACCCAATCCCGCGCCCCTCCTGGTTCAGATAGAGCAGCACCCCCGCGCCCTCGGCCCCCATCTGCGCCAAAGCCGCCTGCAACTGCGCCCCGCAGTCGCATTTCAGACTGCCCAGCACATCCCCGGTGAAACAGGCGGAATGCAGCCGCACCAGCACCGGCTGGCTGCGGTCGGGGCGGCCAATCTCCACCGCGTAATGCTCTTCGCCGCCATCCTCGGGGCGGAACACATGCACCCGGCCCGCCTGCGACGCCGCCATCGGCACCCGCGCCGCCGATACGGCATAAAGGGGCGACACCTCGGTCGAAATGTCATCCACGGCCAGCAGGGTCAGGCCCTCGCGCTTGGCCAAGGCAAGCCCATCCGCCACCCCCACCACCAGAACCGCCGGCAACAACCGTGCCGATTTGGCCAGGGCCAACCCCGCCCGATGCAAATCCGCCGCCCCCTCGCGCACCGATTGCAGCGGCCCCTTCATCGGCGTGCCCAGATCATCCTTGGGGTCCGCCAGGGCGCGCAACCACGCCAACCCCTGATCCTCGGGCACCACCACCCGCGCCAGATCGCCGTCATAGGCCCGCGCCTTCAACGTCTCGGCCCGGTGCAGCGTCAGCGCCAACTCTGGCCGCCCCAGCGCCCGCATGTCCGCCAAACGCCCCGCGTTCAGCATCTCGACCGCGACCACCACCGCCGCCCGGCCCCCACCCGTCAACACCACCGGCACGCCCATGCGCAAATCGCCCCGCGCGCGGGCCAGTCTTTCAGGGGTGGTGGGTGCCAAACTCATGCCTCTCCTTACGGCCCCGCGCCGGAAATTGAAACAATCCCCGCTGTGGCGACACGTCCGCGTGAGCAGACTGTTGCATATCTTGCCCCACACGGCCCCCGCACGCATCTGTTACCCAAGACGGAACCAAGGAGACGGTTATGGCCACATTGCGCAAAATCCTGCTGGTTGACGATGACGACGACCTGCGTGAAGCCCTGAGCGAACAGCTTGTGATGACCGAAGACTTTGATGTGTTCGAGGCCGCCAATGGCGCCGACGGCATGGAAAAGGCCAAGGCCGGATCCTATGACCTTGTCATCCTCGATGTCGGCCTGCCCGACACCGATGGCCGCGAATTGTGCCGCCGCATGCGCAAGGGTGGCATCAAATGCCCGATCTTGATGCTGACCGGCCATGACACCGATGCCGACACCATTCTGGGTCTTGATTCGGGCGCGAATGACTATGTGACCAAACCGTTCAAGTTTCCGGTCCTTCTGGCCCGCATCCGCGCCCAGCTGCGCCAGCACGAACAATCCGAAGACGCGATCTTCCAGATGGGCCCCTACACCTTCAAACCCGCCCAGAAAATGCTGCTGGACGCCAAGGAAAAGAAGATCCGCCTGACCGAGAAAGAGACGAATATTCTCAAATACCTCTACCGCGCACAATCAGGAGTTGTGCAGCGCGACGTTTTGCTGCATGAGGTCTGGGGCTATAACGCCGGGGTCACGACGCATACGCTCGAAACCCACATCTACCGCCTGCGCCAGAAGATCGAGCTTGATCCCACCAATGCCCGACTGCTGGTGACCGAAAACGGCGGTTACAAATTGGTAGCCTAAAAGTAACAGGTGATAAGGAAATTCACATTTGCCCCAGATAATGTCGAATTGTCGACAGAATCTGAGGTAATGTTGTCCTCATGCGGCTTCTGTCGCAAACGCACCCCCTCGCCGGGTTGGGGTTATAACCCGGCATCCTCCCTGTTGGACCTGGCCGGGCCTTGTGCCCGGCCTCTTTTTGCCCCCACCTCGGGACGCAGCCGTCCCGCAGCGTCCGTTCTCCCTGAGGTTGAGGCCTAAGCCCTTAGGATGTCGCAAAACTCTGCGGGTTACGGCGGATTGATCTTTGTGCGATAGGGGTAACGCTGGGGCCAGCCCCCACAACTCTCCCCCCTTCGGAAGGACTCCCATGCGCTCTGTCGTTTTGTTCGCTGCTGTCGCAATCGCCGCCGCTTCGCCCGCCCTGGCCGAAGATCTGGTTTTCACCCTGATCAATGATTCGTCTGTCAATCTGGTCGAGATGTATGTCGCCCCCCATTCCTCCGACAGCTGGGGTGAAAACATCCTGTCCGTCGATACCCTCGCCGCCGGCGAACAAGGCGAGATCACCATCGCCGACGGCGAGGAGACCTGCGACTATGACATGCGTTTCGTCATGGACAACGGTGCCACCGTCGACGGCAACCAGGACCTGTGCGAGCTTGGGACCTTCACGCTGCACGACTGACCATTCCTCGGGTTGAGGATTCCCGCGGCAGAGCTTAGGCTCTGCCGTCTGGAACCGGAGCGCACCATGTCCTTTACCCTCGCCACCTGGAACATCAATTCCGTCCGCCTGCGCGAAGGTCTGGTCGCTCGCCTCCTGACCGAGGAGATGCCCGATATCCTATGCCTTCAGGAATGCAAAAGCCCGGTCGAACTGATCCCGATGGACCAGTTCAAGGCGCTTGGCTACACCCACATGGTCGCCCGCGGTCAAAAGGGTTACAACGGTGTCGCGATCCTGTCCAAGCTGCCGCTGATGGACACCGGCGAAAAGGATTTCGCCGCCCTGGGTCAGGCCCGCCATGTCTCGGCCCGCCTGCAAAACGGGGTGACCATCCACAACTGCTATGTCCCGGCCGGCGGCGACATCCCTGACCGGACGCTCAACGACAAGTTCGGCCAGAAACTCGATTTCCTCACCGAAATGCGCGACCATTTCCGCTGGGAACGCCCCGACCGCGCCATTCTGGTCGGTGATCTGAACATCGCCCCGCGTGAGGATGACGTGTGGAACCACAAGCAACTGCTGAAAATCGTCTCGCACACCCCGATCGAGGTCGAGCATCTGACCGCCGTGATGGAGGCTGGCAGCTGGCACGACGTCACCCGCAAGGACATCCCGCAGGGCCCGCTTTACTCCTGGTGGTCCTATCGCTCCGCCGATTGGGACACCGCCGACAAGGGCCGCCGCCTCGACCATATCTGGGCCACCCCCGACATCTTGGGCGCCTCCCATTCCAGCCGCATCCTGCGCCCCACCCGCGGCTGGGAACAACCCAGCGACCACGTTCCGGTGTTTGCGACCTTCGATCTTTAGGGCGGATGTCCTTCAATCTGATTCAGATTGAAGGAAATCCAGGACCGGCAAGCCGTCGTATGTTTTGCGTATCGCCTTTGATCAGGTGAACCTGACCAAAGGCGATACGTTTCAGGCCGGGGGTGAATCCCTTTCGCAACACCCACTTACCCACAGAAGATTTCCGCTGAAATCACTTTACAGGCTTCCCCCCTCCTCACACTATATTTAGTAAGGGTCGCGTCGGGCTTACGCTGATCCTTGCCAGACACCCTGCCGCTGGGGGATCAATTCCCGCGCGGCACAAGAAAGAGGCCGGGCATGTCGTTAGCAGAAGACTACTTTACCAGCGACGATGTTCACCCGATTGATATCGTCGAAACCCTGGCCGAACACCATGCGTGGGAGTTTGACCGCGTCACTGACGACCAGATCGCCATGGCGGTCGAGGGGCAGTGGCGCACCTATTCCCTGACCCTCGCCTGGAATGCCCAGGACGAAACCCTGCGCCTGATCTGCACCTTTGAAATGCAGCCGCCAGACGACCGTCTGCCGGCCCTGTATGATGTGCTGAACCGCTGCAACGACATGGTCTGGACCGGCGCCTTTACCTGGTGGGCCGAGCAAAAGCTGATGGTCTGGCGCTATGGCCTGCTCTTGTCGGGCGGCCAGACGGCAAGCCCTGAACAGGTCGACGACCTGATCGCCTCGGCCGTGATGGCCGCCGAACGGTTCTACCCCGCGTTCCAGCTTGTCACCTGGGGCGACAACACCCCCGCCGACGCGATGAAAGTCGCCATTGCCGAGGCTTACGGCCGCGCATAACCTGCCGCAAAGTCGGAGGTTTGAATGACGCTGGATAAGGTGGCCCGGGATGGGCTGGTTCTGTTGGGATGCGGCAAGATGGGGACGGCCCTGCTGACGGGCTGGCTGGCGGCGGGCGTGCCTGCGGCGTCAGTCTGGGTGCTGGAACCCAACCCCACCGACTGGCTCAAATCCATCGGCGTGCATCTGAACACCGCGCTGCCCACGGCCCCCGCCGTGGCACTTGTCGCCGTGAAACCCCAGATGATGGGCGCCGCCCTGCCGGCGCTACAAGCTTTGGGCAACGGCCCCACCCTCTTCATCTCGATCGCCGCCGGCACCTCGATCGCGGCATTCGAGGCTGCCTTGGGGGCTCTCACCCCCATCGTGCGCACCATGCCCAACACCCCTGCCATGGTTGGGCGCGGCATCACCGGCATCTGCGGCAACGCCCATGCCGGGGCAGGGGGCCTGGCCCTCGCCCATACCTTGATGCAGGCCGTGGGGCAGGTCGTCGAACTCGACGGCGAACATCAGATTGACGCCGTCACCGCCGTCTCCGGTTCCGGCCCGGCTTACGTCTTCCACCTGATCGAGGCGATGGCAGCGGCAGGCGAGGCCGAAGGCCTGTCGGCCACCGTCGCCATGCAACTGGCCCGCGCCACCGTCTGCGGGGCAGGCGAGTTGGCCCACCGCGCCCCCGAATCCGCAGCCCAGTTGCGGATCAACGTCACCTCCCCCGGCGGCACCACCGCCGCCGCCCTGGCCCACCTGATGAACCCGGAAACCGGCCTGCCCCCCCTGCTGCGCCGCGCCGTCCACGCCGCCGCCGAACGGGGCAGGGAGCTTGGCAAATGATCACCCCCCAAATCACCCATGACGATTTCGCCGCCGTCGACATCCGCGTCGGCATCGTCACCCGCGCCGAACCCTTCCCCGAGGCGCGCAAACCCGCCATCAAACTCTGGGTCGATTTCGGCGGTGATATGGGGACAAAACGCTCCTCCGCCCAACTGACCCGCCACTATACACCCGAAACCCTGATCGGCCGCCAAGTCCTCGCCGTCGTCAACTTCCCGCCCCGCCAGATCGGCAAGGTCCTGTCCGAGGTGCTGGTGCTGGGCGTCCCCGATGCCGAAGGCGAGGTCGTGCTGATCCACCCCGACCACCCCGTCCCGACCGGAGGGCGCCTGTTTTGAAACTTCTCATCAGCCGCTGCCTGCCGGATACCGTGGTCGACGCCGCCCGCGCCCGCTTTGACGTGACCTACCGCGACGACCCGACACCCCTGACGGCCCCAGACCTGCGCGCCGCCCTGCGCGACTATGACGCCGTCCTGCCCACGCTGGGCGACCTCTTCCGCGCCGATGTCTTTGCCGATGTCCCAGGGCCCCGCGCCCGGATCCTCGCCAACTTTGGCGTCGGCTATAACCACATCGACGTGGCCGCCGCCCGCGCCGCCGGGTTGCAAGTCACCAACACCCCCGGCGCCGTCACCGATGCCACCGCCGACATCGCCCTGACCCTCATCCTGATGACCGCCCGCCGCGCCAGCGAAGGCGAACGCCTGCTGCGCGCCGGCAAATGGACCGGCTGGCACCCCACGCAGATGCTGGGCACCCATGTCACGGGCAAGACCGTCGGCATCATCGGCATGGGCCGCATCGGCCAGGCCATCGCCCGCCGCTGCCATTTCGGCTTTGGCATGACGGTGCTCTTTCACAACCGCTCCCCCCTGACCCCCGCCTTTCCCACCACTCAGGTCCCGCTGAACGAGGCGCTAAAGGCCGATTTCGTCGTCCTCGCCGTCCCCGCCAACCCCGCAACCCACCACCTGATCAACGCCCAAACCCTGGCCCAGATGCGCCCCACCGCCCACCTCATCAACATCTCCCGCGGTGACGTGGTGGACGAAGCCGCCCTGATCGCCGCCCTGCAATCCGGCCAGATCGCCGGGGCAGGCCTTGACGTCTACGAACGCGAACCCCACATCCCGCCCGCCCTGATGGCGCTGGAAAACACCACCCTGCTGCCCCACCTCGGCACCGCCGCCTTGGAGGTCCGCCAGTCCATGGGCATGATGGCCATCGCCAACCTGATCGCCTTTCAAGATGGCACCCCCCTGCCGAATGCCGTCTAGGTTGCCCCGACAGATGCCTCCGGCGGGAGTATTTTTGCCGAAATGAAGCCGCAAGCCCCCATTCACATTGGCGCAAATATCCCCGCCGGAGGCTCCCACGCCGCCACCCGCGCAGCCTCGACGCAACACCTGCGGCAGCGCCGGGTGAGGGCCCTCGATGGGCCCGAGAACGGCCCCCTATTCAGGTCACGCCCATGATCCTGTCGCGCGGTCGCCGCTTAATCTTCATCCACATCCCCAAAACCGGCGGCACGGCCCTGACCCTGGCGCTGGAGGCGCGGGCGATGAAGGATGACATCCTGATCGGCGACACCCCAAAGGCCCGCGCCCGCAAGGCGCGCCTGCATGGGTTCAAATCCCACGGGCGGCTGTGGAAACACTCCACCCTCGCCGATATCGCGGGCCTCGCGACCGAGGAGGAGATTGCTACCTTCTTCACCCTGACCCTCGTCCGCAACCCCTGGGACCGCATCGTCAGCTATTACCATTGGCTGCGCGACCAAAGCTTTGCCCACCCCGCGGTCGGCTTGGCAAAATCTCATGATTTCAGCGGTTTCCTCAACCACCCCCAAACCCGCACGGCCCTGTCGCTCTGGCCCTACACTGCCTACATGCGCGACGCGGCGGGCCATGACCGTGCCAGCCTTTATGCCCGGCTCGAACACCTCGACCACGACCTCGCCCCGTTCGAGGCCCATCTCGGGTTCCGCCTGACCCCTCTCAAACCCGCCAACATATCCGACCGCGCCCGCGACTGGCGCGGCTTTTATTCCGACGCCGATGCCGCCCTGGTGGCCGACATCGCAGCCTCCGACATCGCGCGTTTCGGCTATCACTTCGACCCGCAGGCATTTTAGCCAATCGCCCCGCCCCCGCCGCAATCCCTCCGCGCCCCGGTCCCGCTTGCCCGGCATCCCTTGGGCTTGACGCACCAGATTGGACAGCACCATGGGACGGCACGAGTCAACGCTCAGGGTTTCCAGCCAACGCAGCACCCTCGCCACCGGGTTCTATGCCTCGACCCCGGTGCAAACCGCCCTTGGCTGGACGGCAGTCTCGGCGCTGGGGCCGGGTGATCTGGTGATGACCCGCGATAGGGGGCTGATGCCTGTCGCCACCGTGCGCACCGAATACCACGCCGCCCTGTGGTCGGTCCGCATCCCGGCCGATGCCTTGGGCAACGCGGGCCCGGTCATGCTGCCGCCGGGCCAACCCCTGTTGATCCAGACCGACTGGGCCCTGCCCTTTTCGGGCGACAACCTCGCCCTCGTCCCCGCCACCGCGCTCGAGGGGTGGCACGGCATTGCCCCCCATGTCCCGGCGCAGACCGAGGCGATCTTGCAACTGCGCCTCGATCAGCCCGCCATCCTGTTCATCGGCCCCGGCCTGCTGGCCGGCTGTGACGGCACCGACGACGCAGCGTTTGACCTGAAACGCCTGATGCAATCCCCGCGCCGCCCCGTCCTGCCCCTCGCCGCCGCCCGCCACATGGTCGCCCAACTGGTCGCGGACGAGGCGTGCGAGGCGATCAAGGCCCTTCAGGCCGCCGATTTGCGCCCGCCACCGAACCTGTCATAGAACCCATCGCCCTTGGCCGCCAAATCGCGCAGCAGGGCAGGGGCGGCATAGCGCACTCCATGCGCCGCCTCCAATCCATCACAAATCTCAACCGCCCGCGCCGCCCCGATGATGTCCAGCCAGGCAAACGGCCCGCCGGACCACGGCGCAAAGCCCCAGCCCAATATCGCCCCCACATCGCCTTCGCGGATATCGGTCAGCACGCCTTCCTCAAACGCCCGCACCGCCTCCAACACCTGAGACATCAGCAACCGATGCTGCACCGTCACCAGATCGGGCTGTTGCGCGGCCACCGGCCACATCTGGCCCAGCCCCTCCCATAACCCCTCACGCCGCCCCGCCGCGTCATAGGCGTAAAACCCCGCCTTCGCCTTGCGCCCCATCCGGCCCTGATCGGCCAGCGCAAACACCACCGCATCCACATCGTCATCGGGGTAATCGTTGCCCAAGGCCGCCTTGGTCGCCTTGGCAATCTTGATGCCCAGATCAATCGAAATCTCATCCGTCAGTTGCAACGGCCCGACCGGCATCCCCACCATCTTGGCCGCATTCTCGACCAGCACGGGCGAGACACCTTCCGACACCATCCGGATCCCCTCGTTGGTGTAGGGCAGGATGCAGCGGTTGGCATAGAAATAGCGCGCATCGTTCACCACGATCGGCGTCTTGCGGATTTGCCGCACGAAATCCAGTGCCTTGGCCACGGCCCTGTCACCCGTCTGCGCACCCTTGATGATCTCGACCAGCGCCATCCGGTCCACCGGGCTGAAAAAGTGGATGCCGATGAACTGATCCGGCCGCTTGCTGGACGAGGCCAGCCCCGTGATCGGCAGGGTCGAGGTGTTGGACGCGAAGATACACTCCGCCCCCACCACAGCCTCAACCTTGGCCGTCACCTCGGCCTTGACCTTGGGGTCCTCGAACACCGCCTCGACGATCAGGTCCACATCGGACAGCGCCGCATAGTCGGTCGTCGCGTTGATCCGGCCCAGAACCTCGGCCTTTTTCTCCACCGTCATCGCCCGGCGCTGAATACCCTTGTCCAACAACCCTTCCGAATGGGCGCGGCCCCGGTCCGCCGACTCCTGCGTGGCATCAATCAACACCACCTCAATCCCGGCCAGGGCGCTGACATAGGCGATCCCCGCGCCCATCATGCCCGCCCCGATCACCCCCAGCTTGCGCACCGTCTGGTCTGGCGCGGCGGGCCGGTTGGCCCCCTTCTCCAACGCCTCCTTGTTGATGAACAGCGACCGGATCATCGCCGTTGAACTGGGGTTCATCAGCACCGACACGAAATGCCGCGCCTCGATCTTCAGCGCCGTGTCAAAGGGCACCAGCGCCCCCTCATAAACCGCCTGCATCATCGCCCGTGCCGCGGGGTAAACCCCCATCGTCTTGCCCAGCACCATCGCATTCGCGCCGACAAAGGTCATGTATCCCGCCGGATGATAGGGCGTGCCGCCTGGCATCTTGTATCCCTTGGCATCCCACGGCTTGACCAGATCGGCATCTGTCGCAGCCAGCACCCACTCCTTGGCCCGCGCCAGCAAGGCCTCGGGCGCCACCACCTCGTCAATCAGGCCATTGGCCTTGGCCGCCTTGGGGTCGCTCAGCTTGCCCTCCAGCAGAAACGGCGCCGCCACCATCGCGCCCAGCTTGCGGATCAGACGGGTCGTGCCCCCGGCACCCGGAAAAATCCCCACCTGAATCTCGGGCAGGCCGATCTTGGCCTTTGGGTTGTCGGCCACAAGGATGCGGTGGCAGGCCAGCGGAATTTCAAACCCAATCCCCACCCCCGTGCCCGGCATCGCCGCCACAATCGGCTTGCCGCCCTTCAGCGTCTTGGGGTCCATCCCGGCCCGTTCAATCTTGCGCAGCAGGGCGTGGATGCCCATCACCCCCTCAAACAGCGCCTCGACCCCGCCCTCCTTCATCCGGGCGATCACGTTCAGGTCCATGCCGCCTGCGAAATCCTTCTTGCCACTGGTCAGGATCACGCCCTTGACCGCCATATCGGCCAGGGCCTGGTCAATCAGCCCCTCCAACTCGCCAAAACCGGCCATCGACATCACGTTCATCGACTTGCCCGCGACATCCCATGTGATCGTGGCCACGCCATCGCCGTCCACTGCATAGGCAAAATCGGTCATTCTTTCGGTCCTTCCGGGTTTGTATCGGGATGAAGTGCCAGCCGCACAAGGGGCCAGCGGCTGTTGGCAAGCGCATTGGTGATCGAAACAGCCCGCCATTTGCCGTCGATCAGCCTCAGGGTCATCTGTGACCGGAACGGCGGCATGATGCGCTGCCCGCCATTGACAAGATGGGTCACATAGCTGCCCGAGATCAGATGCGCATCCAGCTGCGTCGCGGCCTCGACCAGCCGGATATAATCGGTCACCTTGTGGAATTTCAGCGTCTGGCCGAACTGGTCAAAGGCTGCCCGCAGGTCTTCCTCGGTCATGACGACCTTACTTTCGTCATGGCTGATGATGTGGCAGGGCAGATGCACGGCGCAGCGATAGGTGGCCCAGTCGTCGGTCATCACGGCCAGACTGACCGCATCTAGATAGACCTGAAAGGTGTCCGACGCGTCCAGCCCCATCAGCGCGGCCCGGTCCAGTCTCTGCCGTCCTTATAGGTGAACCGCGCCTTGCCCCCCGCGATATGCACCTGCAAATCGACATCGGAATAGGTCGCCACCTCCTCCCGCGCCTTGGTGCCCACGACCAGAAAGGTGGCCACCGTGCCGGTGCGGTTGATGAAGTGGTGGCCATCCGGATTGCCCGCCGGAAAGGCCGCACAATCGCCGACCCGCATCACGGTTTCGCCCGCATCCTGCACCAGCACACATTCGCCGGATGTGATCATCACGAATTCATCCTCGTTCAGATGCCAGTGGCGCAGGCTGGACAGCGCGCCCGGCTCCAGCCGCACGAGGTTGACGCCAAACTGCGTCAACCCGCCCGCCTCACCCAGCCGGAAACTGCTGCGCCCCCGCATCATCCCGGCATAGGGCTCCGGGTAGATCGACCCGGTCTTGACCGGAACCGATGACAGATCAAGCTTCGCCATTCACCCCTCCGCCTGTTTCAAACTTCCCCCGGTGCCCGCGCAAGGCTTGGAAGGCGCGCCCGGACATCAGTCAGACCCGCTCGATGATCGTGGCCGCGCCCATCCCGCTGGCGATGCACAGCGTGGCCAGACCCAAGGCCTTGTCGCTGCGCTCCATCTCGTCCAGCAGGGTGCCGATGATGATGGCGCCGGTTGCGCCCAGTGGATGCCCCATCGCAATCGACCCGCCGTTCACATTGACCTTTGCCGGATCCACCGCAAAAGCCTGCTGGAACCGCAAGACGACAGCGGCAAAGGCTTCGTTCACCTCGAACAGGTCAATGTCACCAATGGTCAGCCCCGAGTCGGCGAGGATCTTGTGCGTCACCGGCACCGGCCCGGTCAGCATGATGGTCGGGTCCGTGCCGATCTTGGCCGTCGCCCGGATGCGGGCGCGAGGCTTCAGCCCATGCGCCCGACCAAACTCGGCATCGCCAATCAGGATCGCCGCCGCCCCATCGACAATCCCACTGGAGTTGCCAGCGTGGTGGATGTGATTGATCCGCTCCAGATGCGGGTATTTCAGCATCGCCACCTTGTCGAACCCCGGCATCCCCTCGCCCATCTCCTTGAAGGCGGGCTTCAGCGCACCCAGCGCCTGCATGTCGGTGGCGGGGCGCATGTATTCATCCGTGGCAAGGATCGGCAAGCCATTGATGTCGCGGATCGTGATGACCGACCGGTCAAACCGCCCCTCCTTCCACGCCACAGCCGCCCGCCGCTGGCTTTCCACCGCCAAAGCGTCCGCATCGTCCCGGCTGAAACCGTATTCGGTCGCAATGATATCCGCCGAAATGCCCTGCGGCACGAAATAGGTCTTCATCGCCAAACCCGGGTCCACGGCAATCGCCGCACCGTCCGACCCCATACCGACGCGGCCCATCATCTCGACCCCGCCCGCGATATAGGCGCGACCGGCCCCTGCGCGCACCTGATTGGCCGCCAGGTTGACCGCCTCCATCCCGCTGGCGCAAAACCGGTTGATCGACAGCCCCGGAATGCTTTCGTCCAGCCCCGAGGCCAGAACCGCCGACCGCGCCAGACACCCGCCCTGCTCACCCACCTGCGTCACATTGCCCCAGATCACATCC
>CAMBWO010000088.1 GCA_945871285.1 Pseudorhodobacter antarcticus
CGGTCCACGCCATCGACAAAGGCGCGCAACTGGCTGCCCCCCTTGCCGCCGATCGCCCCCTTGGCCAGCAACTCCCGCGCCCCATCCAACAGCGGCATGCCCGAGGCCCGCGCCACCCGCTGAATATCCGCCTGCGCCTTGTCGCCCAACCCCCGCTTGGGCGTATTCACCACCCGCTCGAACGCCAGATCATCCTCGGGCGACACCGCCAGCCGGAAATAGGCCATCGCATCGCGAATCTCCTGCCGCTCATAAAACCGCGGCCCCCCGATCACGCGATACGGCAACCCGATCGTCAAAAACCGGTCCTCGAAAGCCCGCATCTGATGGCTGGCCCGCACCAGAATCGCCATCCCCTCAAGACTCATTGGCTTCAACCCGCGCCGCCCGCCCTGCAAGGCCTCAACCTCATCGCCAATCCAGCGCGCCTCTTCCTCGCCATCCCAATGGCCGATCAGGCGCACCTTCTCGCCCTTGGTCTCCTCGGTCCACAGGGTCTTGCCCAACCGCCCCTCATTGGCCTTGATCACCCCCGAGGCAGCGGCCAAGATGTGCGGGGTCGAGCGGTAATTCTGCTCCAGCCGCACCACCTTGGCACCCGGAAAATCCTGCTCGAATCGCAGGATGTTGCCGACCTCGGCCCCGCGCCAGCCATAGATCGACTGGTCATCATCGCCCACGCAGCAGATGTTGTGATGTCCTTGGGCCAGCAGCCGCAGCCACAGATACTGCGCCACGTTGGTATCTTGATATTCGTCCACCAGGATATAGCGGAACCAGCGCTGATACTGCGCCAGCACATCGGGGTGCTTTTGGAAGATCACCACACAGTGCAGCAGCAAATCGCCAAAATCCGTGGCGTTCAGCGTCAGCAACCGCTGCTGATAGGCCTCATACAACTCGGTCCCCCGGTTGTTATACCCCCCCGCCTCGGAGGACGGCACCCGCTCCGGCGTCAAAGCCCGGTTCTTCCAGCTGTCAATCATGCCGGCCAACATCCGCGCCGGCCAGCGTTTTTCGTCAATATTCGCCGCCGCAATCAGCTGCTTCAGCAGCCGCAACTGGTCATCCGTGTCCAGAATGGTGAAATTGCTTTTCAACCCCACCAGTTCGGCATGACGGCGCAATATCTTGACCGACAGCGAATGGAATGTGCCCATCCAGGCAATCCCCTCGCCCGCATCGCCCAGCAACCGGCCAATCCGCAACTTCATCTCGCGGGCGGCCTTGTTGGTGAATGTCACCGACAAGATCTCGTTCGACCGCGCCCTGCCCATTGCCAGCAGATGCACGATGCGCGAGGTCAGCGCCTTGGTCTTGCCCGTCCCCGCCCCCGCCAGCATCAACACCGGCCCGTCCAGCGCCTCGACCGCCTCGCGCTGGGCCGGGTTCAGGTCGTCCAGATAGGGCCGCGGCCGCGCCGCCACGGCACGCTGGCTCAGCGGCACCGCCGCCTCGAAGGCTTCACTCTCATCCCAGTCATTCATGCCGCCAGCCTAGCGCGACTTCGACCAAAGGAAAAGACCGTTCTGCATATGTTCACCACTTGCAGGATGGGCTCCACGCCCATCTTCCTCAGCCCTGCCCCGGATACTGCTCGCGCATCCCATCCAGATAGCGGCCAAACAGCTCGGCAAAGGCCACGATGTCCGCCTCGGGCCAGGTCGCAAACAGCTTCATGGTGCGCTGCCATTTCGCCCCCAGAAACGCCTCGATCAACACCCCCGCCGCCTCGGTCGCCTGCAAGACCGACCGCCGCCCATCCTCCTGGCTGACCGTGCGCGCCACCAGCCCCCGCTCCACCAGGTCCGCCGCAATCCGGCTGGCGCGCGACGGGTCCAGGTTCAGCTCCTCGGCCAACAGCCCCACCGTCGCCTCCTGCGGCCCCGGCCGGCCATAGCCGTTCTGGATGCGCAGGATCGCCGTCAGCGCGTGAAACTGCGTCACCTCCAGCCCCGCCCCCAATTCCTGCATCAGGCTTTGCGGCACATCGCCCTTCATCACCCGGCGCATGTGGTGGAACATGTCGGCATCCAGCGCCAGCAGGGCCGCCGCCGCGTCCGGCGAAAATCCCGCCGCGCCAAGGCTGTCCTTGATGCGGTCATGGTGGTGATGCGGGGGCTTGGCGCTGGTCATGGTCCTGCCTTTCCGCAGTTCCATGCCAAAGTCAAGTATGTGACAAAAGCAATCATGTGCTATTGACACGCAATTTCCCCCGGCATAGCCCTGCCGTTTACCGCGACAGGAGAACGCCATGACCGCAGCGCCCATCCCCGAATCCCCCATCGGCGGATCAACCCGCCTCGTGCTGTTTTCCATCGGCCTCTTGCTCCTGCTCGCCTCGCTCGATCAAAGCATCGTCGCCACCGCCCTGCCCACCATCGTGGCCGACCTTGGCGGCATCGACCATCTGTCCTGGGTCGTCACCGCCTATATCCTGACCTCGACCATCGTGGCCCCGATCTATGGCAAGCTGGGCGACCTTTATGGCCGCCGCAACACCATCTTCGTGTCGGTCGCGCTGTTCCTTTTGGGCTCCATCCTGTGCGGCATCGCCACCTCGATGACCTTCCTCATCATTTCGCGGGGCATTCAGGGCCTGGGGGGCGGCGGGTTGTTCGTGCTGGCGCTGTCGGTCGTGGGCGACGTCGTCCCGCCCCGCGAACGGGGCAAGATCCAGGGCCTGTTCGCCGCCGTCTTTTCCACCTCCTCGGTCCTTGGTCCCCTGGCCGGCGGCTGGCTGTCCGAAAACGCCAACTGGCACTGGATATTCTTCATCAACATCCCCCTCGGCCTGATCGCCGTCCTCGGCTTTGCCGCCTCGTTCAAACCCCGCGGCGTGCGCACCTCGCATAAGATCGACTGGTGGGGCGCCGTCACGCTGACGCTGGCGCTCGGCACGCTGACCCTGCTCACCTCGCTGGGCGGGCGCAGCTTTGGCTGGTCCTCGCCCCTGGCGCTGACCATGGCCGCCGTCACCCTGATCAGCCTGATCGCCTTTGTGCAAATCGAACGCCGCGCCGCCGAACCGATCCTGCCGATGAGCCTGTTTCGCATGAACGTGTTCTGGGTCACCTCGGTGCAGGGCTTTGTCGTGGGGGCCGTGATCTTTGGCGCCCTGACCTTCCTGCCGATCTATCTGCAAATCGCCAAGGGCACCTCGCCCACCGAATCCGGCCTGCTGCTGGTGCCCCTGACCCTGGGCATCGTCTTGGCGTCGGCCCTGTCGGGGCGCTACATGGGCCGCTCGGGCAAATACAAACGGCTGCCCATCATCGGCATGACGCTGATGACCCTTGGCATGGCCTCGGCGACCATCTTTGATCAGGACACCAGCCTGCCGCTGTTTTGCGCCATCCTCACCCTGATCGGCCTGGGCATGGGCTGCATCTTCCCGGTCCTGACCACCGCCGTGCAAAACGCCGTCCCGCGTGAGGCGATGGGCACCGCCACCGCCGCCGGCATCCTGATGCGCCAGACCGGCGGGGCGCTGGGCGTCGCGGCCTTCGGCGCGCTCTTCGCCTCGGGCCTTTCGGCAAGCCTTGGCGCCGATGGGGCGGCCCTTCTGGGTGAACTTGGTCCCCAGACCCTCGCCACCCTGTCCCCGCAGGTCCAGGCCCAGGCCGCCCAGGCCGTCATCGCCGCCGTCCATCCGATCTACTGGATTTCTGCCACCATGGCCGCCATCGGGCTCTTGTTCTCGTTCCTTCTGCGCGACATCCCCCTGGCCTCCCGCCGCCCGGCCCACGCCAACGAGTAACCCCAAACCCGCCCCAGTCTGGCCCCAAAGCGGGGTCAGGCTGGGGCCATGAAACAGCGCGTCCTCTCCCTCCTCGGCGGCCTCCTTGCCCTAGCCCTCGGGACGCTGCTCCTGTCATTGGCCGCGCCACCCCTTCCCCCCGCCGCCTGGACCATGCCCGCCCGGCAGGGCACGGCCCTTCCGGGCCAGGTCTCCACCACCACCGCCCGGTTCGCCCCGCCGCCAGCCCGGACCCCAGCGCCGAAACGCATCTGATGTGGCAGGGCACCACCCTGCGCCGCTGGCATTCCTACGCGCCCAAGGGACAAAACCTGCCCCTCGTGATCCTGCTGCACGGCGCAAACCGAAACGGCCTGTCCCTGCTGGCCCTCTGGCAAGACCTCGCGCAGCGCAACCAAATCGCCCTCGCCGCCCCCGATTCCCTCGGCCGCACCTGGCCCATCGACACCCCGGACCCGCAATTCCTGGTGGACATCGTCGCGGACATGTCCGCAAACCATGACATCGACCCCAGCCGCGTCTACCTGTTCGGCCATTCCGACGGGGCCGCCTATGCCATGGTCCTTTTGAACCGCACCCTTGGCCCCTGGCGCGCCGCCGCCCTCCATGCCGGTTACGTCCCGTCCGACCGCCTCGCACCCCCACAAACCGCCCTGCCCCTGCGGCTCTATCTGGGCGACCGTGACCAGATTTTTTCCGTCGCCGGCGCACAGTCCGCCACCCGGACCCTCGCCCGTCTGGGCCACCCCGTGCAACTGACCCTCCTGCCCGACCATGACCATTGGCTTTATGACATCGGCCCCAGCCTCGTCGCCGATGCCTGGGATTGGTTTGATCACTTGCCCTGATTTTCTGCCCTTGCGCCGCACCGCAGCACAGATAAACTGTTTGGCGTCCCCGCTGCCGCGCAAAGGTGCCCCCTGATGACCGACTTCACCAAAATCCTGATCGCGAACCGTGGCGAAATCGCCATCCGGGTCATGCGGGCCGCCAATGAACTGGGCAAGAAAACCGTCGCCGTCTATGCCGAGGAGGACAAGCTCTCCCTCCACCGCTTCAAGGCGGATGAGGCCTATCTGATCGGCGAGGGCCTCTCCCCCGTCGGCGCCTATCTCTCGATCCCCGAAATCATCCGCGTCGCCAAGGATTGCGGCGCCGATGCCATCCATCCCGGCTACGGCCTGCTCTCCGAAAACCCCGACTTCGTGGACGCCTGCGATCAGGCCGGCATCACCTTCATCGGCCCCCGCGCCGACACCATGCGCGCCCTGGGCGACAAGGCCTCCGCCCGCCGTGTGGCGATGCAGGCAGGCGTGCCCGTCATCCCCGCGACCGAAGTGCTGGGCGAGGATTTCGACCTCATCCGCAAACAGGCCGCCGCCGTCGGCTACCCCCTGATGCTCAAGGCCTCCTGGGGCGGCGGCGGTCGCGGCATGCGCCCCATCAACAACCCCGAAGAACTCGCCGACAAGGTGCGTGAGGGCCGCCGCGAAGCCGAAGCCGCCTTTGGCAATGGCGAGGGCTACCTTGAGAAAATGATCATCCGCGCCCGACATGTCGAGGTGCAGATCCTGGGCGACAAGCACGGCGAAATCTTCCACCTGTATGAACGCGATTGCACCGTCCAACGCCGCAACCAAAAGGTCGTCGAACGCGCCCCCGCCCCCTACCTCACCCCCGAACAGCGCGCCGAGGTCTGCGATCTGGGCCGCCGCATCTGCGCCCATGTCGGGTATGAATGTGCCGGCACCGTCGAATTCCTGATGGATATGGACGACGAAAAATTCTACTTCATCGAGGTGAACCCCCGCGTTCAGGTCGAACACACCGTCACCGAACAGGTCACCGGCATCGACATCGTGCAGGCGCAAATCCTGATCGCCGAAGGCCGCACCCTGGCCGAGGCGACCGGCGTCCCCTCCCAGGCCGACATCCGCCTGAACGGCCACGCCGTGCAATGCCGCGTCACGACCGAAGACCCGCAAAACAACTTCATCCCCGACTACGGCCGCCTGACCGCCTACCGCTCGGCCACCGGCAACGGCATCCGCCTGGACGGCGGCACGGCCTATGCTGGCTCGGTCATCACCCGCTACTACGACTCGCTTCTGGTCAAGGTCACCGCCTGGGCCCAAACCCCCGAGGCCGCCATCACCCGCATGGACCGCGCCTTGCGCGAATTCCGAATCCGGGGCGTCTCCACCAACATCGAATTCGTCATCAACCTGCTGAAACACCCCACCTTCCTGAACGACACCTACACCACCAAATTCATCGACACGACGCCCGCCCTGATGCAGTTCACCAAACGCCAGGACCGCGCCACCAAAATCCTGACCTATGTCGCCGACATCACCGTGAACGGCCATCCTGAAACCGCAGGCCGCCCCAAACCCCATGCCGAGGCCCGCACCCCCAAGCCGCCCAAACCCACCACCGAACCGCAAATGGGCACCCGCAACCTGCTGGAACAAAAGGGCCCCCAGGCCGTCGCCGACTGGATGCGCGCCCAGCAAAAGGTGCTGATCACCGACACCACCATGCGCGACGGCCACCAGTCCCTGCTCGCCACCCGGATGCGGTCCTTCGACATGATCCGCGTGGCGCCCGCCTATGCCGCAAACCTTGGCCAGCTGTTCTCCATCGAATGCTGGGGCGGGGCGACCTTCGACGTCGCCTACCGCTTCTTGCAGGAATGCCCCTGGCAACGCCTGCGCGACCTGCGCGCCCATATACCCAACGTGATGACGCAAATGCTGCTCCGCGCCTCCAACGGCGTGGGCTACACCAACTACCCCGACAATGTGGTGCAAAGCTTCGTGAAACAGGCCGCCCTGTCCGGCGTCGATGTCTTCCGGGTGTTCGACAGCCTCAACTGGGTCGAAAACATGCGCGTCGCCATGGATGCCGTGCTCGAGGCGAACAAGGTCTGCGAGGGCACCGTTTGCTATACCGGCGACCTCCTTGACCCCGCCCGCGCCAAATATGACCTCAAATACTACGTCGCCCGCGGTCAGGAACTCAAAGCCGCCGGTGCCCATGTGCTGGGCCTGAAAGACATGGCCGGCCTGATGAAACCCGCCGCCGCCAAACTGCTGGTGAAAACCCTGAAACAGGAACTCGGCCTGCCCATCCACTTCCACACCCATGACACCTCCGGCGCCGCCGCCGCCACCATCCTGGCCGCCTGCGATGCCGGGGTGGATGCGGTGGACGCCGCGATGGACGCCTTCTCGGGCGGCACCTCGCAGCCCTGCCTCGGCTCGATTGTCGAGGCCCTGCGCCACACCGACCGCGACACCGGCCTCGACATCGCCGCCATCCGCCAGATCTCGAACTACTGGGAAGGCGTGCGCAGCCAATACGCCGCCTTCGAGAGCGGCCTGCCCGCCCCCGCGTCCGAGGTTTACCTGCACGAAATGCCCGGCGGCCAGTTCACCAACCTCAAGGCCCAGGCCCGCAGCCTCGGCCTCGAGGAACGCTGGCACGAGGTCGCCCAGGCCTATGCCGACGCCAACCAGATGTTCGGCGACATCGTCAAGGTCACCCCCTCGTCCAAGGTGGTGGGCGACATGGCCCTGATGATGGTCGCCCAAGGCCTGACCCGCGCCCAGGTCGAAGACCCCAACATCGACGTGGTCTTCCCCGAAAGCGTCGTGGACATGCTCAAAGGCAACCTTGGCCAACCCCACGGCGGCTGGCCCTCGGCCATTCAGGCCAAGGTGCTGAAAGGCGAGCCCGCCTTCACCACCCGCCCCGGCGCCGGAATGGACCCGGTCGATCTGGAAGCCACCCGCGCCAAACTGTCCCGCGACCTCGGCGACATCCCCATCGACGACGAAGACCTGAACGGCTACCTGATGTATCCCAAGGTCTTCATGGACTACATGCTGCGCCACAAGGCCTATGGCCCGGTCCGCTCCCTGCCCACCAAGGCGTTCTTTTACGGCATGGAACAGGGCGAAGAGGTGACGGTCGAACTCGACCCCGGCAAGAATATCGAGGTCCGCCTCCAAGCCGTGGGCGAAACCACCGACGACGGCGAGGTCAAGGTGTTCTTCGAGCTGAACGGGCAACCCCGCGTCATCCGCGTCCCGAACCGCGCCATCAAGGCCAAGGTCGCCGCCAAACCCAAGGCGACCGAGGGCAACCCCGCCCATATCGGCGCCCCCATGCCCGGCTCCATCGCCTCGGTCGCGGTGGTCGCAGGCCAAAAGGTCAACGCGGGCGACCTGCTCCTGACGATCGAGGCGATGAAGATGGAAACCGGCATCCACGCCGACCGCCCCGCCGTGGTCAAGGCGCTGCACGTCCACCCCGGCTCCCAGATCGACGCCAAGGACTTGCTGGTGGAATTGGAGTAAACTGCGCCATCACGCGATTCCCTGACCCGCCCCGGCGGGCCAGACACGCGGCCGAGTTCCAGGTAAGTGAGGGTGCCATGACCCATCCCTTGTCTTTGGCTCTGACGACCGCCCTTGCCCTTGCGGCAGGGGCAGCGCGCTGCGACCCAACGCCACCGCACCTGCCCGAACCCCTCGTGGCGGATTACCAGATCGGTGGTTCCTACCCTCCGCCTGCGGGCGTCACCGTGGTGGTGCGCCACCATACCGCCCTGCCCGAACCGGGCCTGTTCAACATCTGTCATGTCAACGCCTTTCAGATCCCCGCCGGGTCAGCCTGGCAACCCGATCTTCTGGTCCGCGGGCCAGATGGCACCCCGCTCACAGACCCCCACTGGCCGCACGATCACCTCTTGGACATATCGACGGCCCAGACCCGCGCCCGCAATTTCCTCATGGTCCTGCCCATGCTTTTGTCCTGCATTCACAAAGGGTTCAAAGGCATCGCGTTTGACAGCCTTGACAGCTATTCCTATTCCAAGGGCCGCCTCAGCCTGCAGGACTCCGCCGCCTTTGCCAAACTTCTGGTCAGCGTGACACGCGACAATGGCCTTCTCGCCGGACAGAAGAACACGCCCGAGATGGGCCGCTACGGTCGCGACAAGATCGGCTTCGGCTTCGCCATCGTCGAGGAGTGTTACCTGTGGGACGACTGCGCCGCCTATACCGATGTCTACGGCCCCAATGTCATCGGGATCGAATATGCCGACGACCTACGCGGCACCTTTGCCGACGCCTGCGCCGATCCGACCCGCCCGGCCAGCCTGATCCTGCGCGACCGGATGGTGGTGCCCATGGGGCACATCGACTATGTCGATCAGCACTGCTGACCAAACCCGCGGCTGGCCGCCCCAGCCCCACCCGGCCTATTTCTTCTTCACGAACTCGGTCAGGATCACGATCTTCTGCCCCTCGACCCGGCCCTCGATCTGCGCGCCATTGTCGGCGACCAGCGCAATCCCCCGCACCGCCGTGCCCCGCTTGGCCGTGAAATTGGCGCCCTTGACCACCAGATCCTTGACCAGCACCACCGTATCCCCGGCGGCCAGCAGCACCCCGTTGCTGTCGCGGTGCTCGACCGCCCCCGGCAGGTTGATCCAGCCCTGAACCTGCGGCATCAACGCCATCCCCTCGCGCACCTCGGCCGCCCAGGCCGCCTCCAGCGACCCCAGCCGCCGCCAGACCGCCCACTGCACCACCGGCTCCTGCGACCACGCCGCCCCCTCCAGACAGCGCCAATGCTCCTCTGGCGCGGCCCGGTCGCCCCGGCACTGCCCACACAGCAGGATCGCGCCCGCCGGTGGCAACTCGACCCCGCCCAGACCCCGATCCGCCCCGCAAAACTCGCACACGCCGCCGCTGCGCGCCTTCAACTCGTCCAATGTCATCGCCTGACCCCCTGCTTCGCCCCGCCCTACCCGCCCGCCCCCTTGCCCACAAGACCGCCCGACGCCAAAGAAAAACGCAGCCCCCGCATTTTTCCCCTTGCAGCCCCGCCCGCCCCCGCCTAAATCCGGCCCACCGAAACGGAGTGCGGGCGTAGCTCAGGGGTAGAGCATAACCTTGCCAAGGTTAGGGTCGAGGGTTCGAATCCCTTCGCCCGCTCCAATCGGACCGCGATCAGGGCGCCCCAAAAGGGCGCCCTTCGTTTTTGGCCCACCCCATAAATTCCCCCCACGAAACCGCGTGCCCCCGCTTCCGACATGCGCTACTCACCCCGAACGGAGTGCGGGCGTAGCTCAGGGGTAGAGCATAACCTTGCCAAGGTTAGGGTCGAGGGTTCGAATCCCTTCGCCCGCTCCAGTAAAACAGGCCAGCCCTCGGGCTGGCCTTTTGCTTTGCGGACGCGGCGTTCATCCGACACAACCCCTTCAAGCCACGCAAAAGACCCTATTTCCCATCCCTTTTCGAAAACAGCGAACGCTGACTTTTCCTGGCGTAAGTCCAAGCGACAAACCGACTTGTCTTTTGCCCCTGCGCCATCTCCACAACCTTGACCTCAGCAACCCCGGCCTTTCCCAAAATCCGTTGCAGGGGCTGAAGGTTATCCTTCTTCGAAACCAGCGAGGTGAACCACAGGCATTGGTCAGCGACCTCCATGCTTTGCTCGACCATGCGGGCCAGAAACGCTATCTCGCCGCCCGGACACCAAAGTTCCGCAGTCTGACCGCCAAAGTTCAGCTTTTGTGAACGACCTTTCCCAAGGTTCGCCCATTTGCGCTGCGTGCCCTTGTTCGCCTGTTCCATCGATGCATGAAAAGGTGGGTTGCACAGCGTTACGTCAAAGGCATCCCCGCCTTCAATCACGCCGCGAAAGATGTTCCCAGCCTCATCCTGCCGCCTCAGAGTGATGCTCAACTTGTTGAAATCGCAGATCTGCTTGGCAGATTTCAGTGCGCCCGCATCTATATCGACGCCGGTAAAGTGCCAACCGTATGCGCTCTGGCCCGTCAGGGGGTAAACCAGACTTGCCCCAGTGCCGATGTCCAGCGCCTTGATCTGGCGCCCACGCGGAATCTCCTGATTGTTGCTGTCAGCCAGCAAGTCCGCAAGATGGTGGATGTAATCGACCCGGCCGGGAATTGGCGGGCACAGATAGCCAGCCGGGATATCCCAAAACTCAATGTCGTAATGGGTCCTCAGCAAGGCCCTATTCAACATCCGCACAGCCGCCGGATCTTCGAAATCAATCGTCGGCTGGCCCAGGGGATTGCGTAGCGTGAACGCCCCAAGCTCCGGCGTCTGCGCCACCAAACGCGCAAAGTCATAGCCTTCGGAATGCAGATTGCGCGGATGCAGCTTGGCTTTGGCGGCCATGGGAACGCCTCATGAATGTTCGCAGGCGTCACATGTCCACTTCGAAAGCGACCAGACAAAGGGCGGCACCCAACCCCTTGCCCGGCCCTGCCCTACCGCGCCCCCAACCACGCCCTCTGCCGCTTCTCCTGAAACGGCCCGCCGCCCTCATGGTCGTTATAGGTGTAAACCGCAATCTCCTTGGCCCCGCCATAGGCATGATAGGCCCCGTAAACCGACGACGGCGGGCAGATCGTATCCATCAAAGCCACCGAAAACAGCGCCGGTGCCGTGGCCCGTGCGGCAAAATGAACCCCGTCAAAATAGGCCAGCGTCGCCAGCGCCACCTCCGCCTTGTCCCGGTGCGTGGCCAGGAACCGCGAAATCTCCAGATAGGGGTCCCGCGTCGCCACCACGATCGATCGGGCGAAATCACACAGATAGGGCACGTCCGGCATCACCCCCCACAGCCCCGGCACCAAGCCTGCCACCGCCAGCGAAATCCCGCCGCCCTGACTGCCCCCACACACGGCCACCCGGCCAATCCCCGGAAAGGCCCGCGCCGCCTCGACCGCCCGCACCGCGTCCGAATAGACCCGGCGGTAAAAATAGCTCTCCTTTGCCCCGATCCCCTTGGTCATGAACCCCGCCTGCGACGGCTCCGACCCCACCGGGTCCGCCGTCGCCCCGACGGCCCAGCCAGCCCCCTGCCCCCGCGTGTCCATCACGAACACCGCCCGCCCCGTGGCCGGCCAATGCAGATGCTCATGCGGAAACGCCCGCCCGCCGTTATAGCCGATGAACTTGACCACACAGTCCACCGCCCCCCCTTTCGGCGCGATGAACCACCCCTTGACCGGATGCCCGCCAAACCCGGCAAAGGTCACGTCATACACGTCAAACACCGGCAACCCCACCTCGACCGGCTCGAACCGCGCGTCCAGCGGATGCGCCCGCACCTCGGCCAGCGTCTCGGCCCAAAAGGCATCGAAATCCGCAGGGCAAACGGCGCTCGATCGGTAGTCAATCACCTTGTCAGGCCACATATCGGGAAACGGCACCTTACACCTCCTATTTTGGGCAACCTTACCCAAGCCGCCCACAATTGCCACCCCCCCCGAACCGCCCTATAAGGCCCCAACCTTCAGGAGGGCTCTGATGCGCACTGCCACCATCACCCGCAAGACCCATGAGACGGACATCGCCGTCACCCTCACCCTCGACGGCACCGGCCAGTCCCGCACCAGCACCGGCGTCGGCTTTTTCGACCACATGCTCGACCAGCTGGCAAAACACGCCCTCTTCGACCTCGACATCACGGCCACGGGCGATCTGCACATCGACGACCACCACACGGTCGAGGATGTCGGCATCGCGCTCGGCCAGGCCCTGACCCGTGCCTTGGGCGACAAACGCGGCATCCGCCGCTATGGCCACTTCACCCTTGCGATGGACGACGCCCAGATCGCCTGCGCGCTCGACCTGTCGGCGCGCCCCTACCTGATCTGCAACCTGCCCATGCCCACGGCCAAGATCGGCACCTTCGACACCGAACTCGTCCGCGAATTCCTGCAAGCCCTGTCCACCCACGGCGGCATCACCCTGCACATCGACCTCAAACATGGCTTCAATTCCCACCACATCGCCGAAGCCGCCTTCAAGGCCCTCGCCAAATCCCTGCGCATGGCCGTCGAACCCGACCCCCGCGCCGCAGGCGAAATCCCCTCCACCAAAGGCGCGCTCTGACCCTTTCATTTCGGCCCAAATATCCCCGCCGGAGGCACCCCTCCACCAACCCAAAGGCCCGCCATGCTGACCGTCCTCGTCGACTATGACAGCGGAAACCTGCACTCCGCCGAAAAGGCGTTTCAACGCATGGCCGCGGAAACCGGCGCGGGGGATATCCTCGTCTCCTCCCGCCCCGAGGATGTCGCCCGCGCCGACCGCATCGTCCTGCCCGGCGACGGCGCCTTCCCGGCCTGCCGCGCCGCCCTTGGCAACCGAGGCGACCTGTTCGAGGCGATCGAAGAGGCCGCCACCACCCGCGCCCGCCCCTTCCTCGGCATCTGCGTCGGCATGCAGATGATGGCAACCTGGGGCCGGGAATACCGCGACACCAAGGGGTTTGACTGGATCGCCGGCGAGGTCGTGCGCATCACCCCGCAGAACCCCTCCCAGAAGGTCCCGCATATGGGCTGGAACGACCTGATCCTTGACCACCCCCACCCCGTCCTGACCGGCATCGCCACCGGCGACCATGCCTATTTCGTCCACTCCTATCACTTCAAGGTCGCCAACCCCGCCCACCGCCTGGCCCATGTCGATTTCGCGGGCGACGTCACCGCGATCATCGGGCAGGGTACGATGGTCGGCACCCAGTTCCACCCCGAGAAAAGCCAAACCGCCGGCCTGCGCCTGATCGCGAACTTCCTGACCTGGGCGCCGTGATGCCAGACTTGTAGGATGGGCAGTTCGCCGTTTCGCCCGAAACGGCGGTTTGCCCATCTTCCCCAGCGCGACCAAGATGGGCAAACCCTCCTTTCCCAAGGGAAAGGACGAACTGCCCATCCTACAAGTCACCCCTTCATCGACCCCATCCTTCCGCCCGTGCCGCCGTTCCACCGGGACGCGCCCCCTTGGCAAGCCCCCCCGCCTTTCGTAAGAGGCAACCAAAGCCCGGAGGCCGCCATGATCCTGTATCCCGCCATCGACCTCAAGGATGGCCAATGCGTCCGCCTGCTGCGGGGCGAGATGTCGGCCGCCACCGTCTTTGGCGATGACCCCGCCGCCCAAGCCGTGCAGTTTCAGACGGCGGGCTGCGACTGGCTGCATCTGGTCGATCTGAACGGCGCCTTTGCCGGGGTTCCGGTGAACGGGGCGGCGGTTGAGGCAATCCTCGCCGCCGTCCGCGTGCCCGTGCAACTGGGCGGCGGCATCCGCGACATGGCGACCATCGAGATGTGGCTGAGCCGTGGCCTTGCCCGCGTGATCCTCGGCACCATCGCCGTCGAAAACCCCGACCTCGTCCGCCAGGCCGCCCGCGCCTTTCCCGGTCAGGTCGCCGTCGGCATCGACGCCCGCAAGGGCTTGGTCGCCACCAAGGGCTGGGCGCATGAGACCAACGTCCAGGCCACCGACCTTGCCCGCAGCTTTCAGGATGCCGGCGTCGCCGCGATCATCTACACCGACATCGACCGCGACGGCGCGATGCAAGGCCCCAACATCCCCGCAACCGAGGCCTTGGCCCGCGCCGTCACCATCCCCGTCATTGCCAGCGGCGGGGTGTCCTCGATGGCCGACCTTCTGGCGCTGCGTGACACCGGGGTGATCGCCGGGGCCATCTCGGGCCGCGCCCTTTATGACGGCGCGATCGACCTAGGCGGGGCCCTGGCGGCGCTGCGCGGCTGACCAGATCAGCCCGCCCAACCACAGCACCGACACCACGCACGTTACCACCGCCACCACCCAGTTCGCCCCCAGCGTTCCCCAGCCCTGCGCCCAACCCAAGGGCGCCAGCACCACGGTCACCAGCGGCGCAATCAGAAACAGCAGGTGGTGCCACACGGGCACCCCCGCCCCCAGGCTGACCGGCCCCGCACCGCCCAACCGCCGCATCACCCAGATCAGCAGCGCCAGGATCGGGATCAGGATCAGCCGGAACGGGTTCATCTCGGCCACCCCCTGCGCGCCCCAGACCAGCGCCGCTATCCCCGGCGCCACCCACAGCACCCATCGGCGGGGTCGCGGCACTTGCCCCATCCTGTCCATCCCGACCTGCGCCAAGGGCACCAGCAGACCCAGCACCACCAGATACAGCGCAAACAGCCCCGCGTCCGGCAGCGCCCCCCGCTCACTCGGCCAGTACTGCGCCCAGAACGCCCCGACCAGCCCCAAAGTCCCCCACAGCGCCACCCGCTGCCCCGGCGAGAACCTCACCCGCCCCAGCCCCAGAATGACCCCACCCGTCACCAATGCGTGCCAGGCCAACGGCGTCCAGACCTGATAAAACAGCGGCGGCATCGGCTGATAGATCGTCCCGACGATCACCCCCTCGGACATGTACCCGACAATCGCCCCGCCCAAAAAGGCCGCCTTGACGCCCCCCACCCCGGTCCAGATCACCACCGACATCCCCACCGCCGCCGCGATGGAATAGGCGATCACCGTGAACACAAAATCCAGCGGCGTGATCCCCGGTGGCGGCATCGTCCAAAAGAAATTCTCCGACCCCCACACCGCCACGCCACCCAACAGCAACGCCAAACCCAGATACCGCAACCCCTGCATCCCGCACCCCCGCACTCGTGACGCAGCCACCCTAACAAGGATTTTTCATCCAGCCAGAGCAATCCCTCACCCCCAGGGCGCGGGCGTATCAAAATCCATCTGGCCAAACACCGTCTC